>JBGYFE010000095.1:0-5093 GCA_041819925.1 Capnocytophaga sp. | reverse complement strand
CGTTCTTTAAAATAGTTTCACTATATAATGATTTCTGGAACGGATTTTTTTTAGAAACTTTTAAAAGGAAATAGTAAGAGCTGTTTTTGAAAAATGAGAATACGTTTTTTATGTAAAAAAAAAACAGTTTTGACATTTTGAAATTTTAATGTAGCTTTGTCAAAAGTAAAAATCAACACTATGTTAATTGGTTATGCCAGAATTTCCACACCTGAACAAAATCTCCAAGCACAAATAGACCTGCTTCAACAACACGGTTGCGAACAAATTTATACCGATGTAGCGGGAGGTATTCGTACAGACAGAAAAGGACTAAACGATATGCTCTCCTTTCTGCGGGAAGGTGATGTGGTAGTTGTCTATAAAATTGATCGTATTTTCCGTTCTCTAAAAAATATGGTGGATTTGATAGATGTTTTTAATCAAAAAAAAGTAGCTTTCAAAAGTCTTTCTGAACCTGTTTTTGATACAACATCTGCCAACGGAACATTTATCATTCAAATTTTTGGAGCAGTGGCAGAATTTGAACGAAATCTTATTCGAGAACGTACCAAAATTGGTATTGAAAGCGCACGAAGAAGAAATAAACACTTGGGACGTCCCAAAGGTATCAAGCAAGAAACCTTAGAAAAATACCAATACGCTTTACATCTCTACAAAAACAAAAATATACCCATTGAGAAAGCCTGCAAACAAGCAAAAATAGCAAAAACTACCTTTTATCGTATTGATCATACAGTAAATACCAATTCAGAAAAATAGTTTTTTCAAGAATAAAAATTGAAATTTTTGCTAATTCCTGAAAAACATAAATACCACAAAAACCACAATAATTGTCAGAAACATACAGCAAATGAAGAGAATTTATTCCAAAATACTTTCAGAGGTAAATTTGTGAAAAAGAGAAAATATAAAGATGTAAGTTTTGAAAAGATAAAAATTTTTGTACCTTTGTTGGGTGATGAAATGGTTATACTAAGCGTGAGTAAGTTCAAGATGTGTCTTTGTGGACACAAATACTCCGCTTCGCTACATATTTGACATCCAACAAAGAACATCTTGCTTCCTCCCTTTGGTCGTCAGATGAGGGAGTGCGGTAGCTCCCCCATTAAGGTGTGTTTAAAGAAAAAATGATGAAAGAAAAAGAACTAAAAGTCGTGCGAGAGGATATTATAAAATTCCGAGTTACCGCATTTGAAAAGATAGCCATTCAGCTTAAAGCTGATGAGACAGGATTAAGTATTTCTGACTACGTCCGCAGATGTGCGTTACATCGCCATTTACCTACTTCGATGACGGACGCACAAGCACAGGCATATCTCATTTTGAAACGATATGAAGCGAATTTCAAGAAGATTAGCAATATCTATGCTCAAAAGGATGAACCCGAACTAAAACGTGAAATTTTAGCTCTCATAAATCAATTACAGGCACATTTAAATGATTTAACCAATGGTAAGTAAAGCAAGTGCAACAAAAGGAAGTAGTCAAGCTATTGACTACCTACTTGATGACAAAGGACAAGCCGTAGAGATAGACCGCCAGGGCATTGCAGGGCAAAATGGTTCGGAAATACTTTCCGAGTTCCGAGAAATACAGGCGATGAATAGTCGATGTCAAAATAATACTTACAGTATCGTATTAAGCCCAAGCAATGAACGAAATTTTGAATTATCGGAGCTTCGAGAAATTGGAAGAAAGCACTTGAAAAATTTAGGTTTAGAAAATAATCAATATTTGATGACAGTTCATAGAAGTACTGACCAGTCACATATACACATACAAGTAAATCGCATTGGTTTTAATGGTCGAGCTCACGATGACAAATTTATAGGCAAATATGCCCAGCTGTCAGCTGAAAAAATTGCCAAAGAATACGGATTAACAACGGCGAAGGACATTGCGAAAATAAAGAATTTACAACATACACCCATTAAACAAGAAATTGAACAAGCAAACCAATTTGCAATGAAGAATGCCCGCACTTTTACCCAATATAAAGATTTGATGCATAGTAAAGGTATAGAAGTAAATCCAACCATAAATAGCAAGGGTGAAATGCAGGGTTTTAGGATATTTCACAAGCAAAGTGGATTAGACTTCAAAGCCTCCGAAGTTAAAGGCGTTGGTTTAAAATATTTACCAAAGAACGGTATTAAGTTGGATATACCAGTAACACCAAACTTTGCAAATTTAGCAGTTAAGGCAGTCAAAGCGGTTACAAAAGAAGTTTTCAAAGGAAGAGGATTAGGAATGTAAATTTTAGTATATGGCAAAAGAAAGATTATCAAATGAAATTATCGCACAGGTATTGACCCAATCTATTTCGAACCTTGAAAAAACGTTAAAAGCACATCAAGGGAAAATAGAACAACTTGCAAAAGAACCCATTCCAATAAATACAAAGGAACTGCGGGAAATTTATACTGACATCACAAAGAACACCAAGAATATAGAGCAGAACTTGAATCAATATAGGGCAGAATTGCAAAAAGTAGACAGTCCCTTAAAATTGGCTCGTAAGGTTTTACTTTACGCAATTCTTTTTACGGTTTTGGTTTTAGTCAGCGTAACGGTTACGATTTGGTTAATGAACCAGCCAACCACAGAAGAAAAACTCAAAGCAAAGTTTTTAGATGAAGTATTTTTTGAGGGAGAACACAAAGACAGTAGAATTAAATATTACGAGGAGTGGAAGAAAAAATAGATTATGGGATATACCTATTTTCATGTGATAGACTCCACGACAACGATCTTTGCTCTTGTGGTTCACTGTAAAAAGTAGTGTATTCCATCGTCATTTTTCGGAATAGTGGTACCCAACACCTGAATTATGAGGTTTTTAAGATGTGGTTGCGTTCCAAAAAGTCTCGTTAGTATTTTTTCTTTGGTTTACTTGTTCTAAGGAAGATAACTTTATCAAATGGGAAGATTCCTTTTCTAAATTTTATCGTATCAATAGCAATTTCTTTTTCATTTTTTTACTCCCAAATATCACAATATTGTAGAATATCTTCCTCTATGAAATTATTTTCAATATTTAGAATTTGTAATATTTTATCTATCCAAATTTTGAGTTTTTTTATTTTCTCAGGCGAATTAAAATACTGTTTTCCTTTACGAGTTACAATTGCACTATGAATGATCAATTCTTCGTCCGAAACTTGAATTCCAGACAATTCCAATTCATTTAAAATCAGCTCAAGAGTATTCTCTACCTGCTCATTTCTATTTTTTATTGAAATCCCTTCAGAATGTAACCTGTAGTATGTAGTATATTGAGGAATATTAGCAATTTTATATTCTTTACTTATATCAAACCATAGTTTATAATCTTCACAATGTAAAAAGTTTTTATTATATTCAAATTTTTTTAGTATAGAAGATCTAAATAAAGTTGTTGGATGTGAGATTGGGTTTGAAAAATATTTAAAAACTTGAATTTCTTCGTTTTCTTGTGGATAAGATACATATTGTAATATATTTTCATTTTCGTCGATTAGAATATGATTTGACCCAACCATTACATACTGTTGATTTTCCTCTAAAAAAGTCACTTGCTGAACAATCCTGTCTTTATGCATAAAATCATCCGCATCCAAACGTGCAATATATTTTCCCTGTGATAATTGGATTCCTTTATTTAAACTAAAAACGACACCTTCATTCTTTTTATTTCTATGTACTTTAATTCTATTATCCTTGAATTTATATAAAATATCAGATATTTTTTCTTGTGAACCATCGTCAATTAAGATGATTTCAATATTCTCATACGTTTGGTCTAAAACACTTTGTAAGCATCGCTCAACATATTTTTTATTATTATAGTAGGGGATAATCACACTTACTAGATCAGAATATTGAGATTGTATTTTTTTATCAAGTGCTATTATTTTTTCGTAAACTTGGAGCGTTTGTTCGACCATTTTATTAGAGGTTAGTTTCTCTTTTACTTTTTGATAAGCTTTTTCTGCTCGTTTCTTAGATAAGTCTGTTTTAATGATAGTTAGATACATTTTGTCTACTAAATCATCTATATCAAAGATCATTTTTTGAGAATCAAATTTAATGGATACTTTTAGCCCTGTCTCCATATTAACAAGTTCATCTAACCCACCTACGTCAGTAACAATAACAGGAAGTTTATTAGCCATCATTTCTATTGCAGTATAACTGCATTGTTCTGTATAAGAAGGTATTATACCTACATCTGCTAATTTATAAAAATCATAGAGTTTTACTTTATCTATATTTCCTGTAAGTGTTACTTGTGAATATTTATCTATCTGTTGATACAATAAGTCATAGTCTCCAAATCCACAGAGAACAATTCGATACTTATACGTTGGATATTTCTCTAATAGGATTTGAAAGGCTCGCATAAGTTCTACCACTCCTTTTGATTTTGTTATTCTCCCTGCAAACAAGATTATCTTTTCATTTTTTGAAAAACCATATTTTTTGCGAAGTTTGTGTTTTCTTTGTCTCACACTTTTTAGTAGATCTATTCCATTATAAATCGTGGTAATTCTATTATGAGGTATTTCAAAAAGTGTTTGTAATACATTTTTAGCATCATTAGTTACACAAATAATGTGATCTACACTATTATAAAACATTATTTCTCTATACAACTTATTCTTGAGAGTAAATGATAATTTTTCACTTTGCTTTAAATATTGATTTACTTTTGTAAATAATAAATAATGAGACATTACTAAATCCCTCCATGTAATACAATGAAGCGTTAAAAGAGTTTTACATTTTATCTCTTTTTTCAATATCCAAGCAAAAGGAGTATGGTTTACCCAATTAAAATGAAATATAATGTTATTCTTATTTTTTGTTATTTCAGTAATAAATTTTAAAGCTTTGTATCCTTCTTCACGAATTTCTCCTTTGTCAGTTATGTCATAAGGCAAATGGATATGCTCTATATTTCCATTTATTATTATTGTCTCTTGGGAATATTCTTTTGAGTCAATCCATATAAAATGTAGTTTTATATAATTTTTTTCTGATAAATATCTTCCCAATATTGATATATAGCTATTCAGTCCAGTATTATTTAAGGGATTACTATAATCTAT
>JBGYFE010000094.1:0-2850 GCA_041819925.1 Capnocytophaga sp. | reverse complement strand
GGAACTTGGTGAACTTTTCGCAAAAGTTGCTTTGGTGCGCAACGAGTCGTACGGAGGTCATTTCCGTGAGGTATATCAAACTCCTGATGGTGATGCACTTCGTGACGATGAGAATTATGCTTACGTAGCCGCTTGGGAATACACAGGAAACCCTAATGAGGTGAAATGTACGTACAATCCGAGTGAGGAAATTATGCATAAAGAACAATTGGAGTTTAAAGATATAAAATTAGCACAACGTAGTTATAAATAGTGATTAGTGATTAGATTTTAGTGATTAGATTTTGAAAATGAATAAAGTAAATTCATACAAAGAGTTGATAGTTTGGCAAAAGTCAATTTTATTAACAACGACAATTTATATTTTACTTCGTTCATTTCCAGAAGATGAGAAATTTGGTTTAGCAAGCCAAATACGAAGAAGTGTGATTTCCATTCCTTCAAATATTGCAGAAGGTTTTGGGCGAGGAACTACAAAAAGTTTTTTACAATTTTTGTATATCTCACGGGGTTCTCTTTATGAATTGGAAACTCAGTTGTATATCGCAAAAGAATTAAGTTTTTGTCAAGAAAATAAAGAAATTGACAATCTCCTTTTAGAAATAGGAAAAATGCTTAATGCAATGATAAACAAATTAAAGAAGAACACTTCTGAACACTGATTGCTAACCACTAATTGCTAACTAAAACCCTAAAAATAATGAATTTAACATTAAAAATTTGGAGACAGAAAAACGCCAATGATAAAGGGCGTATGGTAGAATATAAAGTAACCGATATTTCCGAGCATATGTCTTTCTTGGAAATGATGGACGTACTTAATGAGAGTTTAGTAGCCAAAGGCGAAGAACCTGTGGCGTTTGACCACGATTGTCGCGAGGGAATTTGTGGTATGTGTTCACTTTTCATCAATGGTGAAGCTCACGGACCTGACCGTGGCATTACAACTTGTCAATTGCATATGCGTATGTTTAACGACGGCGATACCATCACTATCGAGCCTTGGAGAGCAACAGCTTTTCCGGTGATTAAAGATTTGATTGTGGACAGAACCGCCTTTGAACGAATCCAACAAGCTGGAGGATATATTTCTGTAAATACCTCAGGAAATACGCAAGATGCGAACGCTATTCCAATTCCAAAACGCGATGCTGACCTTTCGATGGACGCAGCTTCGTGCATTGGTTGTGGTGCGTGTGTGGCTACTTGTAAAAACTCTTCGGCGATGTTGTTCGTGGCAGCCAAAGTATCGCAATTTGCATTGTTGCCACAAGGACGCGTGGAAGCCGCTGACCGTGTGATGAATATGGTGCATCAGATGGATTTGGAAGGCTTTGGAAACTGTACCAATACGGGAGCGTGCGAGGTGGAATGTCCGAAAGGAGTTTCATTAGAAAATATCGCACGTATGAATCGTGAGTACTTGAAAGCAAGTTGCAGATAACAGAGAATCATTGTTTTATAATTTTTAAAGTCGAAGGTTGAAGGTCGTACAGATTTTTAGCTTTCGGCTTTTTTGCTTAATTTCTGAGGATTATGAAAAAAGTATTATTTATTGTTACACTGTTTTTTTTCTTTTTTGCAGAAGCACAGAGCAAAGGCGAAATATTATTTTTAGTAGGAACTTACACCGATTCCGATAGTGAAGGAATTTATCTGTATGAAACAGATAATCAGTTTTCTACGTTTAAGAAAGTTACTTCAACCTTCGTTAAAAATCCGTCATACTTAACTGTGTCACCCGATGAAAAATTTCTTTTTTCGGTAAGTGAAAACGGTCAAGAAGATAGTGAAGTATATTCCTTCTCACTGAATAAAGAAACAGGAGAAATAAATCCTATTAATTACCAAAATACGTTTGGTGGTGCACCGTGTTACATTATTTATAACAATGATAATAAGAGTGTTATGACAGCAAATTACACAGGTGGAAATATTTCTGTTTTTCCAACAGACGGACAAGGTTTTGTACAAGAAATCTCACAAAATATTCCTTTTGAAAAACAATCACACTTGCATTCATTATTGCGCTTATCTGACAACAAGCGTATCTATGCTGCCGATTTAGGAGCAGATAAAATATATGCTTTTGAAATAAACCAAGAAAGGTTGCAACGCATTCAAAATGAAGATATAACATTAAAAAAGGGCACAGGACCTCGTCATTTTACATTTTCGACAGACGGAAAATTTTTGTATGTTTTGGGTGAACTTTCTCGTGAGGTTATCGTTTTCAAAAATAAAAATAATAAATTCGTAAAATTACAAACCATTGCTACTGATGAATTTACAAACGGAAAAGGTGCAGCTGACATACACATCAGTCCAGACGGGAAATTTTTGTATGCTTCCAACCGACTCATCAATGATGGAATTGCAATTTTTTCAGTGCAAAAGTCAGGAAAACTCAAAAAAATAGGCTATCAAGTAACTAAAAAACATCCGAGAAATTTTGCTATTACCCCCGATGGTAAATATATGTTTGTAGCCTCGCGTGATGAGAATGCAGTTCAAATATTCCAAATTAAGCCAAGCGGATTATTGGAACTCACCAATGAGTTTTATGTGCCTAAACCTGTTTGTATTCGGTTTTTGAAATAAAAAAAACGATAGTTATTCTGCGAATTTTTAGAAAAATTTTTTTGTTAAAAAAATGAGAATATATTAATGTATTATTTGAAGCTGTGAAAACTTTAATATGTTATTCTTAAATTTGTTGTGTTTTATTCTTTCTCTTTAAATATTAACAATTGATTAACATTTGTTTTTGAAAAAAGCTGCAATTTTGTACTCTCAAAAACTAACTTTATATTAATAGAAAAAAAATGAAAAACTGGGTCTTAAATTTAG
>JBGYFE010000093.1:0-19453 GCA_041819925.1 Capnocytophaga sp. | reverse complement strand
ATTTATTTTCTTCAAATTCTAATTTTAATTGTTCGGGATTAAAATCTCGCTGGTGGCATAGTTCAATGAAAAGTCCAAAGAATTTATTAAATTTTTCTTGTGAAACTTCGTCATCTGGATATACTCTTTCGCATAGTTCAAAAAAATCGTTAGAAATATTTTGTTCCTCGTGAGTTAATTTTTTAAATATTATAGCCATTTCTTTTATGTTTTTAATTATCGTTTTAATCTTGGTTTTTGTTTTTCTTCCTGTTCAGGTTTGTTATCTAATTGTTTTTCTTTTTCTGCAACTTTTTCTTTATCAGGGGCGAATCTGAAAAATGTTTTATTTTCCATTCCCCTTTCTTTGACAAAATCTACAACAGATATATTTTTCAATTTATCGGCTTTTTCTTGTTTGTATTGTTCTTTTAATTTTTCCTTGATATTAGGTAGTTCTTCTTTGATATATTTATCCAGTTCCGCAATTTTATTTTCTGTATTTTCACGCTGAACTTGAAAATCAGATAAATTAATTCCTTTTTTTGAAAGTTCTACTTCTATTTTTGCAAGTTCTTGCTCTTGTCTGGATTTTATGAACTTTAATGATTCAACTTCTCTTGTCCAATATTCATAATTAGATTGATTACCTTCTTCTTTATATTTTTCAGCATATTGTGAGAATGTTTCTATTTTTTCATTTGTGTTTTTTAGTGCAAAAAATTCTTTACTTTTTATATAGCTTTCAAATTTTCTTGAAATAAAACCTAAATCAGAAGAATGGCGATTTTTCTCGGCTTCCGCTTTTTTCTTCAAAAGTTCTACCTCAATTTCAGCTCTGGTAGTAGGGTCTGTAATAATGGCGGTTTTCAATTCCTGCGTATCGACATCGGAGACATCTATCACATTGGCTCCTTTTTTCATTGCTTCCATATAGCGGGATTGCTTGGCTTGTAACTTCTGCAACATAAACACATCTATACTATCATTAGTTAGCATAAAATTGATACGGACATTTTCCCACTTATTACCTTGTCGCCACGCTCGACCTTCGGTTTGTCGTAAAGACGTAAAATTATATGGCAAAGTCAAAAGATACATATCAGTAGTATTTTCCTGCAAGTTCATACCTTCTTGAATAGCTTCAGAACCAATCACGATTTTAATATTACCTTTGTTAAAATCTTCCTGTATTGACAATCTTTGATTTTTTGTGGTCGCCCCTGTAATTATAGCAACTTCCTTTTCATTGTAGCCTACTTCTGAAACTAAATATTCTTTTAGTTTTGGAAACTCTGATATTCCCAGCTCTGAATAAATAATTTGTCCCGCTTCGGGTTTATCTCTTTTATTTTGAGAAATTAAATCCATTGTTGTTTTCAACTTTGGAGAACCTTCAATAAATTCTTTTACAGAGGGCGTTTTTCCCGCATAATCATCTGAAATATACGGAGAAAATGCTATTTTCCTTGCATTGAGGATATGTGTTAAGATAGCTCCTTTTTGGTTTTCATCAAAAGTTAAATAGAGAGAATCATTTAATTCTCTTGTGAGTTCGTTTTGCTCAATCTTATACTCTTTGTTAATACGGTTAGGACGCTTCAATTCAGGATTATCTTCTTCGCCTTTTATGTCGATAAATTCAGATAATAGTTGTTGAAATAGAGCATTATTTTTAAATCTTCTCACGTTGGTTTTGCTCTTAATCTCCCCTTTTGCATCAATCTCCATTTCATTGTCAGCTTCCATAAAGGTTTCAAAAAATGTATTTACATTAAAATATCCCGACTTCTCCAATCTTTCATTTGCTATCAATGACAAAATAGAATAGTACTCCAATGGTTTGTTCGTGAAAGGAGTTGCAGAAAGAAGAGTAACATTTCTTCCGTGATTTTTATCTTGAATATATTGAGAAGCTACCCAAGTGTTCAACCCAAGTTTAGATGTCCTTTGACTTTGATTTCTAAAATCAGAAGCAAATTTTCTATCGTTAATCTTTACTTTTGAAACAATGTGATTAGCATTATGAACTTCATCAAAGGTTAAATGGTCAAATCCGAAATCTTCCCAATCATAAACCTTGCCCTGCTTCATCTTTCCTTTGATTTCATCATTTTTTGCGATTTCTATTTGAATATCTCGGGCTGATGGAATTACATTGTCAATACCTTTTAAATCCTCTTTGGTTATATAACTAAACCGTTCTGAAAGTCTATCTACCACCTCTTTTTTAAATCCGATGTTATTGAATCCTTCGTAAGTAACCAGTGTGATTTCTCCGTCTTTATTATCAAAATTGGATAAATCGTAGTCCTTACCTAAGTTACCTAAAACATTTACTTTGGCATTAGGAATAGTTTCATAAATAGTTTCCACCCATTGTTTTAATATGCTATCATTAGGTACAACAATCAAAGGGCGTTTTGCATTGCCCCTCTCCATTGCTTCGTGCATTGATAATATTCCTGAAAGAGTTTTACCAAAACCAACTTCGTGAGCTAAAAGACCTACACCTTTGGTGGTCAATCTTCCAATACCAGCCTTTTGAACTTCTGTAAGGTTAAGCGGTTTTCCTTTGAAATTCTTGTGTATTTGAGAAAACAATGGGAATTGAGAGTAATCTGGAATATGAATATTATTGTATTTTCTATTAAATTCATTTACAAAGCGTTCTTTTGTTTTATCATCTAATTCTTCGTGTAAGAATTTCTTAAACAAATCATTTGCTACTTCTTTTCTTCTTTCACGGATTAAGGCATTTCTTTCCCTGTCACTTCCTGTGACAGCTTCGTTACGGACAAAAGAGTTTACTTCCCAAGAATTAGAATTGCCTAATGCTTCATCAGGTAAATTTCTAACGAAATCTTGAAATTTCTCTGCCAATGTATAATCTACTATACTTTTTGATTTTTCATAAATAGGTCGTCCATTAAAAGGATTATATTGTCCGATTGATAGTATCTCTTTTTCTACTTTGCCAAGCGAAAATTTATGCACAAATTCGTGGTTAGGTGATATGATAATATCTTCTAACGCTTTCTTAGGAGGTAATACACTTTCTAATAGTGCTTTTTGTTTTTCATATTGTTTTTCAAATTCAGGGTCGTCAATCTTATCTCGGAAATCTTTTACTAATTGTTCTAATTTCTCATAAATATCTCCTTCCGTATAATAGAAATCGTGAATGTATTTATTCTTGTATAGATTGGCATATTTAGCCAAGCCATCACTTCTATTTTTCAGTTTGCCATCATAATCTGTATTCTTGAATGCCAAAAGTTCTTCGTCTGTTATATTGATTTTGCTCTGCAAACTGGTGTCAACAACTTCATCATTTTTTTTAAAGTGATATTTTAAAGTTCCCTTTTTTATTTCAGGTATCGTTTGAATGGTATATTCTTTTTCTGCATTTTTTTCCTTTTTCAACTTAATAAAATTATCTGCTTTTTTGGAAATATCTTTAAGTTCTTCCGCAGTGAATTTATCAGGAGTATTTTCAAGTTTAAATTTCAAATGAGTATAATTTTCTATCTCCTCCACAACGGAAATAGACTTAAATTTAATATCATTAAGCACGTCTAATGCTTGGATTACTTTGCCTTTTGCCTCCTCTATTTCGTTATCTAAATTCGTTTTTTGAGTAGATTCTACGACCTGCTCCTCTGCCATATCAAAAAGATTAAGCTGTACAGGAACTGCTTTTAGCTGCTTATTAAGCTGTTCCAAAGTTTCTTTTTTGTGTAAAGAATCCAATCGAAGTAGAGCTTCAGTCAAATTCCCTTTAACATAGTCCTCCAATTTCCCAAAACGATTTGTTTTTTGTGTCATATTTCCCAAAATATGGCTTTGATTTTCATCAAAATAGTTGGAAATATCGTGGGATAATTTTTGGGAGTTTTTTTGTAGAATGACAATATCTGTACCTACCCCTGTAGCTTTAAAAACTCCATTTGGTAAGCGATATGCTTCTTTAAGTTCTGCTCCTTGCAGTTTTTTTTGCCTATTGAGCCAACCTGACGGAAGTACCATCGCGAGTGTTCCTCCTTCTCTCATTACATCGAGGGAGCGTTTCACAAAATAATCTTCGTATTTGGATATTTTAGGTTCTTCCCCAAGTCCTTTATAAAGCCCTCTATGTTCCCCATATGGAGGATTCCCGATAACCAAGTCATATTTTTCCTCGAAGTCTTTTTTTTGACCGTTATCAGTTATAAATTCGCTCTCAAAGAAGCGTAAATAAATTTGAGTATTGGGATTTAAAATTTTAGCTATTTTGGCAGTAGTTTCATTAATTTCAAAGGCTGTAATATTTTTTTTAAGAGCAAGTTGTTCTATAGCTTGTAAGAAATTACCTATTCCTACGCTGGGTTCAAGTATATTGATTTCTTTTTTACCTTTGAAATTGTCTCTGATGAGATTACCAACGGCATTAACCAGTTTTTCATCTGTGTAATATTCGTCCAAAATACCTCGTCCCTCTTTGGCTACACCCCCACTTTTATATTGAGAAACGAGGTTTTTTGTTTTATCAGTTATTTCTACGTTTTCAGCAATCTGAATTTTGCTATCTTCAACGTATGTAAGTGCATCAACAAGTTCCTTAATCTGTTCATTGTTAATTTTTTGCCCCTGATACTTGTCTAATAAGGCATATTGTCCAAGATTAGCAAGTTGATTCGAGCCATCTCCTTGATGTCTGTGTCCGTTTCGGTCTGAAATATTCGCTCTATCTCCTTGATGTTCTTCTCTTCTATAAGTTTCTTCAGTTCGAAGAATTTCCTGTTGTGTTCTATCATTCGTTGAAAATCCAAGTCTTCCTCTTCCTCCCAAAGCGAGCTGTTCTGATGAGTCAAGTCCATCTCGAGCATCGTTGCTGCCCAAGATTTGTCCTCTTCCGTTATCACTGCTTTGCTGGGATTGGCTTGTTTCGCCAAAGTTTCCAAAGTTTCGTTCAAATGCTTCGCTTCCCATTGACTGAGGTGCGGATACTCTTGTGGGTTCAATTGATTGTTCATCTTGTGTTTGATTTTGAGAGTTATTTTCAGTTGCTAAGATACTATTTTTTTCTTGATTTAAACGCGTTTTAAAAGAATTTTTAAGATAATCGTTCAAATCGTTGTATTTATTTTCTGCAATTTGGTATCTTTCTCGGGCATCTACGCTATTTTTTAGCGTTTCAAGGATTTTTTCAGTAGTTTTTTGACCTGCTTCATCGCCGTCTAATATCAAATGGATTTTTCCTGCGTAATCCTTAAATTTTTCCAAAAATTTCCCTGTATTGGTAATAGAATTTAACACTACCAGCGTCCGCTGATTGGGGATATTTCGGTCTTTACAAATTTGCAGAAAAGAAAGCATATCGGTCATTCCTTCAAATACAACCGCTTCATTTTTAGCTCCTTGAATGATAGAAATATCGCTTTTTCCGATTTTGGTTTTCCCCATCGGATTGCGAGAGTCGTAGCCTCCGCTTTCATTTTTCACCCCAATACCAAAATAAGGACTTTCATCTATTCGATAATGAACTTGTTGGGTGTTTTTGTAAATAATATCGCTATCAATGCCCCGTTCTTGAAAATACGCTAAAAGTTTGGGATTATTAGGATTAACGACAAAAGAAAGCGTTATTTTTGATTGATTTTCAGCGGATTGTGTTTTTATTTTCTCTCTGATTACTTTTTCTTCCGAAGAAATTTCAATATTTGAAAAATCTTTTAGAAAATCCAAGGCTTCACGCCACGATTTGTTTTCCAAATCCATCACAGCTTTGATAATTTTTCCGCCTTGCCCTGTTTTAAAGTCGTAAAATTCGGCTTCGGTTACCGAAAATTTGTTGTTTTCGGTCAAAAAATAATGGTCGTGTCCCCTTTTTCGGTCAAATGACACGATGCCTTTTCTGTCCAAATAAAAAAAGTAATCTAATACGGAAACACTTTGGCTGATTTTTTCTATATTTTCGGGAGATAATCGGTTTGAAGTCATTTTGAATTTAAGGTTTTATTTTGGAGTTGAATAAAAATTTTACTATTTTACTTTCTTTTCTGGTTCTGAACAAAGTCATTAAAATCAAAGATATTTTTTGCTTCATCGTCCCATTTTGAGCGTAAAATAAGTTGCAAAGAGATAAACATATCCTTTTCTTTGTTATAAGAATCTATCCGCTCAATTCTCCCTTTATATTTTTTACTTTCTTTTGGATAAAAAGCATAGGGCAATAATGTATCGGTCTCAAAAATGTAAAAAGTAGTATAACTTTGCGGACTATTGATAAAAAAACGTTTGTATTTCTTCTTAAAAAGGATTGTATCATTCAAATCGTGTCGATTGTAAAAATTAGGCAAATGCTCTTTTGAAAATACAGCTCCCCTTTTTTTTTCTAAAACTGAAATTCCATTTTTTAGATTTGAAAATAACATCTGCTGACTATCTTCTTCGTCAATTTCAAAAGCTAAACTATCTTTGATAATGAATATGTTATCAATTATTTCAGGAAAATCAAAATTAGGAACAAGTTCTACAATCGTGTCGTTTTTATAATTGATTTTGGAAACCAACACCGTTTTTACACTATCCAAACTTTTGGAAGCGTTGAAATACACATTTGTTATTATATCAATTCCACCACGTTCTGATTTTATAACTTTTTTTTCACAAGAACATAAAATCAAGATAGCTACAAAAATACAAATCACTCTCATAGTAATGCTTAAATTAAAAGTTGAAAAAGAAGCTGCCTAAGTGCTTGTTAGACAGCTCTTTTTGTAACACGTTATAGACTTCTTGAAATATGTTGTTCACGCACGTTATTTTTTTGATTATCTTGTAACTCATTTGTTTGAGCCACTTTGTTAGAATTGACCCGGTTCATTTTTTCGTCGTACAAGTTCAACATCTTCCATTGCGGATTTAACACAGCAAAACCTTCAATAACTTTTTTGTCGTGCTGAAAAGTTACATTAGTAACATTTCCTTTTTCCAAATTTTGTTTGACCCTTTCACGTTGTGTATCATTCGTAAATACAAGGTTTGCTTTTTCCATTATGTTTTCTACATCAACTCCGTAATTTTTGCCGTACATTTCAAACTTGTAGTTGTTATAGTCGGTTTTGGGTTCTCTAAGTTTGAGTTTAATGAAAGCGGAATCATTGGTAATTTCTCCTGTTTCTTCATTAATATTGGTCTTTTCAATTTTTACTGCCCGACCTTCTAACAAATTAATAGCCTCTTTTGCAGTAACATTATTTGATTTCTGGACCTTGAAAGTGTGTGAACGTTCCTCTCCTTGTTTAGTTGTTAGCTTAGCCTCATAAGAATTCAGAAATATGCCTCCTTTATCCGTTTTATTAAAATGAAGCTGGAATTCTACTTTATTACCCGTCATCACTCTGTCGGAGGTAGTAGCTATATTGAATTTTGCTTCTTCGGAATTTATCCCTTTCATCAAATCCTGATGTAATTTTTCACTCTCTCCGAAACCTAAATATTTCATTTGATTTTTAAGAAATTCTGCTCGTTCCATAGTATTGGTCGTAATTTTTTTTTGTGATTTTTCAAATTCATTAATTACCTTAGATATAAAATCTTTTCTTTTCTCTGCAAGCTCATAATTAGTAGAAAAAAAATTATGAAGAACTTTAACTTCATCAGGATAATTTTCTTTTATAAAAGCATCTCTTTCTTTATCTGCCCAGTAATCATTGTATTCCCTTATTTCTTTTTTATATTCCTCAATAGCTTTTTCAAATTCTTTTTGTTGAGCATCTTCATCGTCATCAGGGTAGAAATAGTCTCGTATATGAGGAATCGAAGGGGGGATTGATTCCGATTCTGCATATTCCTTCCAAGCAACACTATGTATTTCGTCAAGTAAATCAGGGTTTTCCTTAAATTTTCCAACTACTTCAATTACACGTTGAAATTTTGGATCATCTATAGCCAAATCATCGGACATATCATCATTAAGAATAGGGTTTACATTGGTGTCAATGTATTTAGTACTTTCCCAAATTTTAGAATATTCTTCGAGAGTTATTGTTTCTTGTTGGTTTACCTCTTGTTCTGTTATTCCCATTTGTTTTACAGTGTTTAAAAAGTTATTAATCTTGTTTTCTAATTTCTCTCTTTTGTCCTTTGACAGTACTTCTTCAAAGACTTCTTCTATTCGACTAATTGCTTCCCTTACACCTTCCTTTTGGAAATAGTCTTTTTGGTGTTCGTTAAGAGAGTTGTATCTGTTTACAAGTTCCTCAGCGGTATGTACTTTATCGGAACGTAAGATATCATCTATAAGGTTTAGTACATCATCGTGAGCTTTTTGTATTTGCTCTTGATTTTGATTGTTCGTATTCATTATTATATTATTTTTTATTTTATCAATATCTTGTAATACCTCTTTTTCCATTTCAGAAGAGAGTATAGGCTCTTGTCCTATGGAATTTTTAATGAGTTCGAAATCCCTATTCACAGAATTGTTGTTTTCAATTTTAAGTGCTTTTTTTTCTTCATCTGTAAGCTCCATAGGTTTTAATTTAGGGTTTGTCGAAATATACATCTCAATGATATTTTTCGTTGTATCATCAAACAAATTTAGATAGTTTTTATCTGTTAAACTTTTAGAAGCAATCTCTCTTATAGAGCCTCCTATCATAATATTTTCCATATCAATATCTTTTTTTTGACATAACTTTTTATTTTATAATTAAAATTTCATCATCTTCTAAATCCACGTTTACGTTCTTGTTCTACTTGAATTTCTTCCTCTTGTTCTTCCCTTGCTCTATTAGCATCTTGATACAAGTCGGGGTCATTCACATTCAAACGAATGTCTGTTTTTTCTTGTTTTTTACTTTGACTTTCGTTGGGAGTAGCATCATCAATGGTATTTATCGTTTTGGAAACGATATTCATATCATTGGTGATTTCCTTAGCAATTTCAGGAAATTTATCAATTTTATCCTGCAAGAAACCTTTGAGTTTTAATAGTTCAACTTTGAAACGATTACTTTCTGCTTGATTCTCTTTTTCTGCAACGATTTTTGCAATTTTTTCAGTATCTTTCAGTAAATCAAACTCGGTAACTTGCCTTGTTCTGTTGTCAAAAACAAATACTTTTTTCTGATAGTCTAAATTTTTAGTTCTTTCAGAGAGTTCTGTTACTTGGCTGTACACAATTTCTTTTTGGCTCTGTTCCAAAATTTCACTAAGACTTTTGTCTCGTTGGAAAATATTTACATTCAGACGTGTATTATTGTCAGACAACAGAAAAATTAAACGGTCTTTTCCGTTATCAGCGACAAGGGCGTGTCCATTTAGAAAATTTTCAATATCCTTTTGTGAGAGTTTCTTTGAAAAAGAATTATCTTCATTGATAATTCCATATTCTTTTAAATCATTTGTTGGTAAATTATTCATAACATTATATTTTTTTGTTTATCATTTCTTTTTAGTTATGGGAAACTCGAATTTAACTTCCGAATTTTCCAATTTTAGCATCGCATCAAAGGGTTGTCCTGCTTTGGATTTAAACCCCTTTATCAAATTAGTTTTTCCTTTGATAAGCAAGTCTTTCACTTGATTTTGCGTAAGTGTTTTCCCCGCGATTTCTTTCCAAATCGTGAAATTACAGCCGTTTTTGTATTCCGAACAGCTAAAAGCCTTTGCTCCTTCGCGTACAAAACCTATGTTGCATTTCGGGCATTTTCCTAAACTATCTTGTTGGTGCATTTCCAGATTTACTTGCATTCCAAATACTCCTGTTACAATTCTGCGGACATACTCTGAAACGTTGTTATAAAATTCGGCTTCGGTCATTTTTCCTTCCGCCACATTTTTCAAATGATATTCCAATTTAGCAGTCTCTGCCACATTGCAAACTTCCATATCTTTAATAGTTTCATAGAATTTCATTCCTAATTCTGTTGGAATATATTTGTTTTTTTTAAATGAAATAAAGCCTCTTTTTTCAACCAATTGTTTAATAATTTCGGGGCGTGTTGCTTTTGTGCCGATTTGTAGTGATTTTAGGTCAATTTGTGATTTTAATTCTTCAAACAACTGCGGATTTTCTTGTTGAAGGAATTTTGCCAAATTAGATAAATCATCTATCAATGTTGCAGGCGTATAGATAGATGGAGGTTTACTTTCTATTTGTTTAACACCTTGCCGTTCACAGACTACTTTGTCTCCTTTTTTGTATGGAAGTTCCAATGTAAAAACAGTTTCTTCTTCATTTTCTTCTAATTCATTTTCTTCTAAAACGTTTTTTGTGGTGGGAGTATATTTCTTCCAACCTATTTGAGTTATCTTGCTTGTGTACGTTTTGAAAGGCATTTCTTTGTTATAGAACAAATATGTTCCTTTCTCATAAATAGCACTTTCTGAAAAACTTTCTAAACATCGTGACAAAATCAACTCGTAAATATGGCGTTCTTGGGGGGATAGCTCGGAAATACCCGCAGTCTGACCTGTTGGCACGAGGGCATCGTGTGAGCCCGTAATTTTAGAGCCGTCCACTGATTTAGGGGTTTCCGTTGGAAATGAGAAATCATTTACTCCTAATATTTCGTTTACAAGCGGAATCAAAAAACCTTTAATTTTCTCATAACCTTCTTCGGTAATATAAGCATCTTCCGTACGAGGGTACGAAATGAGTTTACTCTCATATAATTTCTGTGCTGAAGCCAACACTTGGGTAGCATCATATTTATATAGCTTATTGGCTACAATAGTCAAACTGTCTAACGTATGAAGTAAGGGAGCTTTCTTAATTTCTTTTCGTAATTCATAATTTTCAAAAATATGATATCTCCCTGATGCCATTATTTGTATTAGTTTCCTCTCCGCTTCTTGTAAATTTTCAAAAACAGGACTTTCTGCTTTATAACGAATACCATTATATGAATGTATTGTTTCTACTTTATAAGTGTATGTTTTTTGATGTTCTTTGTTTTTTTTGTAGCGTTCACAAACAATTTTAAGTATGGTCGTCTGTACCCTCCCTATACTTAAAATTGATCCTCTTCCCAATTGCAAAGTTGCCGACTGCGTTCCATTAACTCCAATAAGCCAGTCGGCAATAGCTCTGGAATAAGCACTTTTAGAAAGGTTTTCCAAAAAGGAATCGCCCTGAGAAAACTTAGGTTGCGAAAATGCACGGCGGATTTCTTCATCCTCCAAAGAGGAAAGCCATACCCTTTTGTAAGGTAATTTACATTTAAGATAATTGTAAATATATCTAAAAATGAGTTCACCTTCTCTATCAGAGTCAGTAGCACAATAAACTTGAGATGCCTGGTTAAAAAGATTTTCAATGGTTTTGAGTTGTTTTTTTACACCATCATTATCTTTTATGACATATTGGTACTCTTCCCATTTCGGAATGAGTGGTAAATAGGATTTATCCCATTTTCCATCGGGGCGATAAGTTCCTTTATCGTTGGCAAGTTCAACGAGATGCCCAAATGCCCAAGTGATAAAATATTTGTCATTTTCTAAATATCCATTGTGTTGAGTAAAATTACCCAGTGCTTGAGCGTACATTTTTCCCTGTGTGGGCTTTTCTGCAAGTATTAATATTTTTCCCATTTTTTTAAAGTTTTTCTATGGCAGTTTCTTTTGTTGCTACTATTTTTATGGTTTCATCTGCGATTCTCAAATCATTGAGAAAAGAAATAGGATTGATGAAAATATCATTTTCTTTGACAGCAAAATGCAAATGGGGGGCGTTAGAAACACCAGTATTACCACTTCTACCAATGATAAAACCCGCTTTTACACGCTCGCCTGTTTTGTAATAAACTTCCGAAAGATGTAAGTAAGAAGTTTCAAATCCGTTAGAATGTTTTATCTTCATAAAAATACCACCTCCATTATCATCCCAGCCGACACTGCTTACTTCCCCTTCCAAAACAGAGTATACTAACTCATAATTTGCTCTTAAATCTACTCCGTTGTGCATTTCGTCTCTTTTATAAATAGGATGGAAACGCATTCCGAAAGGGGAAGTTATATGCAGGTCTCCTCTTATGGGCATTGCTATTTTTGTTTTACTATATTCTTTTTCAATTGTTTTTTTCGATATGTAACTCTCTGTAATCAGTTTTTTTGCAATGTTTGTTATGATGGAATCTTCAATGCGTTTGATGTCTATTTTCTCTGTTTCTTTCTTATTAAGGATTTGCTTTAACGAATCCACTTCTTTGCGTAAGTCCGATTTTTCAGAAGAAAACAGATTCCAACGGCGTTTGCTTCGTTCGGGCTGTTTTTGCCCTTGAATTTCTACTACTTCGTATTTACTTTTTTCTTCTCTTGGCTTGGGACTTAGGGTGTTGAATTGAGCTGATACTATGTTGCAGAAAAAGAAAAAAGCAATCGACTTGAATATTAGCATTGTTTTCATCATTTATTGGTTACTTCTTTAATTATCATTTCTACTTCCTTGTTGATACGTCGGAAGTTCGCCATTAAAATTTCATTTTTACAATCTTTTCCGTTCTGGTCTAAAAATGAGTAATAAATAGGCATTTTTGGATAATGTTGTTCTTCGTTTTTAATGGCTTTCATATCCAAATTAATTTTACCACTGAATGCTGATGTTTTATACTCTTCGGTGTCGTTTTCTTCGCCTTGTGCAATCATTCCTACCATCTCACCCGTACGAAGCGATGCCATTTTGCCTGCGGGTATCATCGCTTCCATTTTTTCATTGATAGAAGTGGTTGTACCTTGCTGGGAAATGCTTTCGGAATAGGACTTTTGTTTGATTTTTCCAAAAAGTTTTTCCAGCCAATCCAATGTATTTTTATCACGTACTGACCCTGATAGAATATTTCCAACAATCGCCGAAATAGTTTCTCCCACTTCTTTTTTATAAAATTGCCGAAGTTGGGGAATTTCTTGTAGTCCCAACATTACAGCTACTTTGTTACTACGAGCGGTGGCAATTGTGTTATCTACTTTATGAATGTAAATAGTTGGGAACTCGTCTGCTATTACAGCACTTGGCAGATTGTGTTTGTCGTTAATGAGCCTAAAAAGTTGATTGATAACGGACGAATACAAAGCCGAGTTAATATCTTGTGTAGCAGGATTAGAAGCCAAAATCAAAATAGACGGATTTTCTTTGTCCGAGATTTTTAATTCCACTTCATCGCCTGAAAATACCCAAAAACTCTCTTTGGTTGCCAACCGCGAAAGAAAGATTTTCAGCGTTCCGACCTGTCCTTCCAATTGGTCAAAGGCTTTATTTACATAAGCCGATTTAAAGGGCGACATCAATGAAGTAAGCTCTTCGTGAGTGAAAAGTGTATCAAAAATTTCTTCGTAACTTCGATTCATAAATGAAAGCAAGTGCGGAATGGACGAATATTTTCCGTTTTCATAAGTAGCGAAAAAATACACGCTTGAAGCAAAGAAATTTATCGCCGATTGCGTAAAAAATTGCTCTGAACCTCCCCCGGCCGATGCCCCGCCTTTTTGTAAAGCAGATACCATACTTTCTGCCATTTCTTGGGCTTGTGCCAAAGTTTGTATGTACTTGTTTTTGAATGGATTTACACGTTTAGATTTTTCTACTTCATTCAGATTGATAACTACAAAATTATGTTTGTAATTCGGGTCGTTTTTCTTTTTTAAAAGATAATGATGATAGGCAATTTGAGCCAAATCAGGAAACTTAAAATCATAAATACAGAGAGCAAAACCTTTGGCAACCATCTGACGAATGGCGGGGTTTATCACGCCAAAGGATTTACCGCTTCCTGGCGTTCCGATGACCATTGTTCCACGAAATGGATTGATATTTATCCAACCATCGTGAGTTTTCTTTCCATATCGAAATTTATACGGAATATTCACAGAGGTAGGAGTTTCTACGAGTTCTCTATTCTGGTCAAAACTTTCCTCTTCCGTATTCCAACGATCAGCTCCCATTTTTGTTTGCATTAATTTGGAAATATTATCAGCTCCCATTTGCGTTATCATCACCCCTATAAATGATAGAAGTGCATAAGCGAGTTGATAACCGTTCAAATAAGGTACAATATGAGGTAAAGTGATGTTTTCTGCTCCAAACACCAATAACAAAGAACCAAACATCATAGAAAGCCCTGCTATAATAGGTATTACGATTTCTTTACCCACATTTAAATCTCGTTTTTTCTTTGCCTTTGTTCCAATTGCCACGAGGACAATCAATACAAGAGTACTTACCTTAGCATTGATTGGTGGGTAAAACGCTCCTATTTTAGCAAAACTTCTCAATAGACTGGATAATATATTGATTTCTGCTTTGGCAAAAAATAGAATTAAACAATCTAATGTTGCTATTCCATAAACCACTTTTTGGAAGAAGTCGTATATTTTTATTTGATGCTGTTGTTCTTGCATTGTTTCTCTCTTTTTAGATTAGATAGTATCAGCTTCTAAAACATCAGAATAATTGATTTTCATATCAATAGCACGCCCAGAAATTTGTTCTTCAATAAGTCGAATTAGCAATACCTTACTATTTGGAAAGGTGAATTTTTCAAAAACAAAAATGTTGCGATATGATTTTCTAAATTTTTTAGGATTATTGAGACTAAAAAGGGGTTTCATCAAAATACTTTGGTTATTGGTTGCTTTGTATATTTTCTTATCCTCAATACTAAAAATGAAACCTTCAATATCACAACTCAAATTGGTTGGGTTTTCAAGACTTATATCCAAAAATATGTAATCATCAATCACATAAATATTATTTAAACTCATTGTAAGTTTTAAGTTTTTCTCTTTTCGGATACTTTTTTTGATTTTCTTTTTGAGAATAGTTTGAGCAAACTGTTTAAGTTCAAAGTTGGAATATTTGAGTTTAGGAAATTCCAACGGTTGCATTTGCTCTGGCTGAATGTGAATTTGTGTATGCAACCAACTTTTTTCATCATCTTGATAGATAACACGATATTGAGCTAAAAAAGATTGTCCTACAAGGGTTATTATGCCTACATCATCACCTCTTTTAAAGGTTATTTTCTGAATTGTATCAGTACTTTCATCAGTAATTTCAGATTGAATTTTTATCCGTGCGATATGTTCAGAAGGTAAATCACCCATTAGATAATTGGTAGATAAGTCCACAAATTGAATAGGTTCAGGAGAAATAATATGAATATTTACGTCCTTTCCCATAAAAATAATAGGTAAATCTCCTATTTCCTTTTTTTCAGTAAGCGTTTGTGCTTTTATTGATAGAAAACAAAGGATAAAAGCTATTGTCGTAATTATTTTTGTTGTCATTTTACTCATTTTTTAAATCTTGTTCGTCAATTAAATAGATGTAGGTATTGTATTTTAGAGTTACTTTGTTTTTTCGTATGATAGCCACTACGGTTTCGGAAGCAGAGCGGAATAGATTGGAAGCCAGTGAGGAGAAAAAACCTTGTCCGTTTTCCATATTCATCCCTTGTACAGAATTTGTACCTAATTCACGCACCATTTCTCGAAATGCCGAAGCGGGAACATATAAACCTTTATGTCCGTCCATATCGTAAATGGAAAGATTGATAGGAAAAATTTCATTGTTTGCCATTACAGAAATAATACTTAAATTCACGCGTTGCATTGTAAATCCTGAAATTTCAGCAAACAGAAAACTCCCTTTTTTGATATGTCTTTTTTTCTTTCCAATATAAATATCTTCCAAAAGGCGTATGCGAATACGACTTCCTAAGTATCCTTTGATATTTTCATCGATAACAGCTTTGATGGTATTGTTATCTGTTTCTTTTGAAATATGATTAAATCCTCCCAATCGGTTTTGTTTGGAAACTTTGAGCGTTTTATTTAGGAATGCCTCCATTTTCTCTTTATTTTCTTTGAGTTTGTTTTGAGCATTCATTCTTCGTTGAAATTCAGGGTCTTTGGATTTTTCAAGAGAATCTAAAAAAAGCATTTGTTCTCGTAAAGCTCTCACTGGATCATATTCTTGTGTTTCTTCGCCTTGTGATACATTTTGTGATTGTTGTGCATCATTAAGCATTTTAATAATTTCTTTGGAGCGTTCAAAGTCAGCGTCTTTTTCTGGTTCTTTGGATTTTTTAGCATCATCAGCACTATAATAGCTTTTATTGCTATTTACGGATTTTTGATTATCTGATGCTTTTTTTCGCTCGTAAGCCAATGAATCAAGATACCGTTTTTGATTTTCGTTCAAGTTATCGGTATAGTTAAAGAGAGAGTCTTTTTCGCTTTCAATTTCACCTATCATTGAACGATTATCTCTGGTGTCTTCAAAAAGTTTATCATAGGCTTCATTTTTGGACATAATAGAGGTGTCTACTTTGCCAAGCGAAGTAGCAATTTCCTTTTGTACAGGTTTTTCTTCTTCTTTCTCCATTACACTAATCACCTGATAACCAATAAATAATAAAAAAGGTAGAATAATCAATGGAATGATATACTTAGGTTGTTTAAAATTAATTTTCTTTTTCATTTTTTAAACTTTGGTATTGATGATATAAAAATTCCACACGTAGACTATCACCAGAGGAAAGCGTTCCTGCTTCTCGTTTAATCTGCAAACCTTTAAGTTCTTCTACAATACTTTCCAAACGTTTTTCTTTGTCAGTGTATTGGTTTATTGCTTCATCACTTTTGGTATAAAGCATTGGTAAAAAGTCTTTTTGTTTTTTCTCTTTGGATACAAAAAAGTCTAATGTTATATTTAAAACCAATAGTAATCCAAAGAAAATCATTACATATTGATAGAGTTTTTTAGGATTTTCTCTTGCCCATTTCCACTTATTTATTTTTCGTAGCAAAAACTCATATATTTTTTTGATTAAAAGTTTCATTTTAATAATTGTATTTTTGTTTGATGGATACTTCTGAATTGTCTAAAATATTCCAATTTTCTAACAACACGCCGTGAGCATTGTTTGGAGTTCGGGGAATATCACGAAAAGAACCTTGTGTAATGAGTTTACGTATGATAAGGCTTGATTTTCGGTTAATCATTTGTGTACCATAGAAAATAAATTTTTTATTATTCAAATCCACTTGTATAGAATCGGTTTGTACGGATACAGTAGCATTTGATGAAATTATTTGATTATAGTAACCTTTTTCGTGTAAATTTTCACGTTCCCTTTTGGCAGTATCATCGATAAGATACAGAGATTTGTCTATGTTTTTGGTAATGTACTGCTCATCAGGAGCCAATGTAAAGAATAACCGATGAAAAAGTTCTATCTGAGCCTTGTATTCCACAGGGCGATTGAGTAGTTCATCAGTTTGTTTAACCAATACTGGAACTCCATTATCTAAGATATAGAGTGATTTTCGGGCATCTTGTACAATTTTGTAGGAATAGAAAAAACCTACAATGACAATGGTAATAGCAAAAATGACTGTTGCCATAGCTACTCTGGTATTTATTTTTATCCGTTTTTCTATATTTTTTACTATCATTTTATTTCCTCATTGTATTTATAGATTGTTTAATACTTTTTATAGAGGCACTTGCATCACCTCCTATTGCACGTGCAACATTTCCAACTCTCGAAGCAACGCTTTTCCCTGCGGATTTAGAGGCGTTGACTGTATTCGCTGCTGCTTGTTTTGCTTTGGTCATTACACCTGCCCCTCCTGCGGTAACGATCGTATCGGCAATGGTAGGAGTCATTAGGATACCGACGGCAGTAACTAAATAGCCTACACACGGAAAAATTACCGAGTTCAAAGCTCCACTATATGTAGTATAGGTGATAAGTAAATTTTGATTAATTACGTTTCCGTTGGTATCTACAATCGCCGAAAGCCTTGAAATATCCATTTGATATCCAGCAATGATGAGTTGTTGTCCAATATTTATAATGGTATATGCTATAAATGTGTACAGATTTATGTTTATAAATTTAGAAATCCAATTATAGATAGAATTATCAAAACCAGGTATAAGAGATATTCCTATAGCGATAGGGCCTAGAGCTATGAGTATGTATGACCAAATTTTTTGTATAAAGAAGATAAAATACACACAAACTCGTAGGATTAGTAAGCATACGGTTTCGAGCAAATCCCCTAATAATTTTTGTCCTTTGTAATTCATTCTTTCTACCATTTCTTCTATGGGAGTCATCAGTTTATCCACTTGGTCTGAAAAGGCTTGAATCACCTTTCCATTACCTATACTCTCCCAAAAACCTGCTTTTTTAGCATTAATTTCCGCATTCATTTTGATGGTGGCTTCCAAAACTTGCATTTGTTTGGTAAAGCGTATGTTCCGTTTATCATTCGTTTCTCTTTCAATTTCCGTAAAAATACTTTTTGAAGGTTCTGCTAATTTTTGAAAAGGAACTTGAATTAGATCTGTAAAAGCCGTCCAGTGGATAAGAATCAACCCTATAAAGAAAGGTTTTAATAAAGGTTCTATGCTCCACTGAGTTTCTCCATTTTGCATACGCCATCCTATTATTCCTAAATAGATATATGCTCCAAATCCTCCTATAGCTCTCCCTAATCGACTTACATCGTTTCCTAAATTTTTTATTTGAATATCAAGGTTGGTAAATATTTCCATAAACCAACTTTCAAAATCTCCATCCCCTTTAAGATATTTTACGGTTTGAGCTCCTTCCTCTGGGGTAATTTCTTGTCCGAATATTAGAAAAGGAATAAGTAATAAAGCACCAAACAATAGAATGCCAATGTTTTTTGTTTTCATTTTTCTTAAAATTTATATTTATAACGTTGCATTACGTTTTGTATAATTTCTTTATCAGATTGAGAAGGTGTGCTGTTTCCAGAATATATTTTTTTCAGTTTTTGATGATATTCTGCGTATAAATCATTGGAATTTACACATCGTTTTAACATTGCTTGAAACTCACGCCAACTGATAAGAGCTTTATGATACATTAAAAAACGTTTCCCTCGTGGCATATCCAATTTAAGAGCCTTTTGGTAAGTCTCTTTTGCTAAACTTATTTTCTCTACCAACATATCGTATTGTCCTGTCTCTTTAAGCTGCTGAAAGGTATTTGGATTTGTGATACCCCATTCCTGTGGAGTGTTTGCTTTTTCAGGAAACGCTTGTAAAGGTGCTAACATTTTTTTGTAATAGAGTAGGTACAAAGGATCAGCTGGAGCGGTCAAATGGGTGTAGTGAGACATATCGGCTACACTACGTTTGTAAATAGTGTCTATGGATTTTTTGATGTTTTTCGCTTCTTCTTCCATAAGTTTAGCTTTCATATAACGTTGTGTTTCTAATCCAGTGGCTTTGAGTGGACGAATATCTTCGCCTAACATATATCGCCGATTTTGTTTTGGAGGCAACCACTTACCCCAAACCATTGCGTGATTGTGACTAATATTTTCGCCTATGGGAGTTCCAAATACTTTAATGTACTTGGCTTCAGGTAACCAATTTCCCCATCGTTCAAAAACTTGTCGTTTTTCTTGTGCAACAAGGGCAGGGTCGTGTATTTTTTTTACT
>JBGYFE010000092.1:0-12824 GCA_041819925.1 Capnocytophaga sp. | reverse complement strand
GCCGAAATATTTTTAGTAATTTCCTGATTGTTAGAATCATACCAGCGTACTGCCACATTTCCTTTTCCTCCTGAAAAATGCACCGCAATGCTTCCATCGCTTCCTTTGTGGCAGGTTACTTGTGTAATTTGCTCACTATCAATCCTTACAGCTTCGGGATACGAAAGAACTACCTGCGACTGCAACGAACAACCGCGACTGTCAGAAACCACCACAAAATATTTCCCTGCCGAAAGCCCCGAAGCAGTTTGCGTGGTTTGCCCATCGCTCCATTGATATGAATACGGAGGTGTACCGCCCTGTACTATCGCTTTGGCTACACCCGAATGAGGCGACGCACACGAAATTTCAGTACTTTGGACTGTAAGCAACAGACGTTCAGGAAATTTCAAGGTAAACGTGCCACGCGTTTCATTGTCGTTTTTGTCAATAATATGCACTTGATACGTGCCTTCGGTAAGTCCTTTTAGGGAGGATTCGGTTTCTCCTAACAAAGGGGTAACAGTAGCGCCACTCACACGACTCCATTGATAACGATACGGAACTACGCCACCTTTTACGTGAGCTGTAAGCGCCCCGTTTTTGGTCAATGTTGGGTTGTTGTTGGGGTCATCATTAAGCGGATTACACGAAATCGGATTTTCTTCTGAAATGCTGACAATCAGTGGGTCAGGCTCTTCAATAAGATATGTTTTCGGAACGATGCTACAATTGTTTTGGTCAGTAACCGTAAGTGTATAAGTGTCAGGAGGCAGTTGACTGTAAAAAACTTCCGTATTGCCTACGTTCTGGCTTGTCGTAAAAGTGGTGATTTCATTGCCTTGTGTGCCTTTCAAAACCACTTTGTACGCTACCCCAGCAGAAAAAGGCGTACCTCCGCTGATTTGTACCGTGATTTGTCCGTTTTTCAAGCCGTAACCCGAAACATCTTTTTTGCTTTCGTTGAGAATGGTAATTGCCGAAGGTGCGGTTATCACTTGTGAGAAAACAACTTCTTTTCCGTTAGCGTCAAGCACCTTACAATTATGGGCATCGCTTACGGTAAACGTATGTGTTCCCGCAGGAAGGTTAGTGATGGTAAAGGTATTGCCCGTAACAGCAACCGTGTTCCCGTTTTTTGTGTATTTGTAAGGTGCTGTTCCTCCGGATACTGAAACCGTTATAGCACCTTTTTGCTCGCCGTGACAGAGATTATCCGTTTTGTGCGTGATTTGGGCTGTGAGCCTATCAGGAATACGAATTGGAACAACCCGCCGATGTTGTTCTCCATTGGTGTATGTAGCCACAGAATTAATACTCCCATTTGAACCTTCGTAATATAGATTTCCTAATGTTTGTATGGTGTAATTTCCACTGCTTTCAGTGGTGATTTCAATGGAATTTGTTTCTGAATTTTGTAATAATTGTTCGGTGTAATCTTGGGCTTGAAGTACAGAAACTCCATCTTTTTCAGCCCATAGAGAAAGTGTTTCCCCAATGTAGTTTTGCCGATTGTTGCGATATTGGTTAATATTGCCGTGCAGTTTACGATTGAAATAGAGTTTTACAACGGTTTTGGTATCACCAAAACATTGAGGTTGTTGAAGAATTTCTGTTTTAACGATGCTTGGCGCTGAATGTGTAACGATTAAGGGAACAACATTTGATGAAGCACAAACACTGTTGGGATTGTCTTTGTCATACGATACTACACGAAAATATACTATCTTGCCAATGTGTTTTTGAGCCTCTTCTACGCTACCAAAAACATCTTCTGCGGAAACCGAGAGAACATCTGATTGAACTGCTTGATGGATTTTTTTCCAATTACTATACACAAATTCTTTTCCGTTCCAATAACTTGTTGTAGTATACTCATAATTATATAAATCTTTTGGAAACCCTTTTTTTGCATTAAGATTAATTTTCTCTCCGATAGGAAGATACATATTTGAAGAGCTATTTATTCTTTCAGCAGAAAGAGCGTGAATGGGAGTTACCCTTGTGTTAAAGGAAATCCAAGACATTCTTACTGTGTGTGGATCTACATTAAAACTTTGTTGTCCACAAGATTTTAATGTATGTGTTTCATCAAACTCTGCATCTGATCCTGTTCTAAAATTTACAAAACCATTGATTCGTATCGAAATAGGTCGCCTATTATTTAAAATAGGGGAACTCAAATTCCAATTATTTTCGTCATCTCTTCTATCTCCAATATGACGATAATAAACATCTTGTTGACTCCCGTCTTCAAGTATAATTTTTATAGTAACATTTGAACTTGTTTTATTTTTTACACCCTTGACTATGTGATAATTCAAATTATTTAAATGGAACTGATACAAGTCCTGTGCAAAAATATTAGCACAACAAAACACCAATAGCAAAAGTAATATTTTTTTCATTGTAATTTTTATTAGAGATACACAACAATAACACGAGCAAAGGTAAAAAAAAATAATGTAATTATATTTTGCATTTAAGAAAAAAAATGTTTTAATTTGCGGAAAAAAGAAATAGTCTATGAGAAATTTAAAAAAATTATTTGTTGTTTTATTTGTTGTTGTTGCTTTTTCTTGTGGGAAAAGTGAAGGTGAAAGTAACGATTCCATTGTCGGGACTTGGGCTGTTCAGTCCATAACTTCCAATGGAGTAGTAAAGGATTTGGACGATTGTAACAAAAAGACTTCAATGACTTTCACAGAAACAGGGTTTAAAGATGTTTATGTTGAAACCGATTCTGATGGCAAATGTGTTTCAGAAAACACTGAGGGAACTTACACGATTTCGGGTAATATCCTCACGATGACCTATAAGTTGGTAGGAGAAGAAGAAGTTAAAACGAAAACATTTGTTGTTGAGGGAAATACCCTAACAACAACTGAAGTTGAAAAAGAAATCAACGCCACAATCACTGAAGTAATTGTTTACAAACGTCAATAGCATAAGTTTATGAGAGTTTTAGTTTTAGTATTTTTAGCTTTTATTTTCTTGTCTTCTTGTAAAAAAGATGAAAATCAGTTTGTGGGAACTTGGAAAATAGGTTCTTTGGGTATAATTGAAGGGGAATATCTTTCGCTTAAAAGTATGGACGCTTGTCAACGACAAGAAACGGTGGTTTTTACAGAAGATACTTTTACCACCTATTCTTACGAAATGCAGAGTGATAGTACTTGTTTACAAACGGTTGTACCTGTTCCTTACACAATATCGGATAATAAACTTAATTTTTCATTAGGCGGTACTTCTTACAGCCTCCCGATAAGATATATGATGACCTCTATCGAAATCACTTCCCTTACCGAAGATGGTAGAACGATGATAAAACAATATAGAAAACAATAGTTTAAAAGCCACTTTATAGGTGGCTTTTTCTTTGTTTGTAAGTCAGAGCTATTTTTTAATTAAAAATTTCCCTCGCAAAGTTAAAAAATATTTTCAAAAAATTTGGTTTATTGTTTTTTTTTGTATTTTTGCTCCATATAATTTTTAAAAGGAATTTTATATGAAAAAGATTTTAACATTATTTGTAGTAACGTTATTTATTTCGCTCTCTTCCTGTGGGAAGGATAATAAGACAGAGGAGACTCAAAATCCTTTAATTGGAGAGTGGGCTTTGCAATCACAAGTGGAAACAGGTAAGGAATTTAAAGAAGATTGTCAAGAGTATAGATATCTTCTCTTTTCTGAAAAAAACTTAGAAAACCATCGATTTAGAAAAAACACAAATGATGTTTGTGAAGACAATGTGGGAGTGACCGCTTACACTGTTTCGGGTAATAATATAATTTTTGAAGCTAATGGGCAAAAGCAAACTATTCTTTTTTCCATTGAGGGAGACATACTCACAATAACCATAGGCTCTGTTACTCAAACATATAAAAAGAATGCTCGTAAGGTGCTTCCATAGTAACTAAAAAACTTACAAAAAAACAATAACAGAGAGATAATATCAACAATGAAAAAAGCCACTTATGCAAGTGGCTTTTAAGTTTTGTAAGTCAGAGCTATTTTTTAATTAAAAATTTGCTACATCAAAAAAAATGTTTTAATTTGCGAAAAAAGAAATAGTCTATGAGAAATTTAAAAAAATTATTTGTTGTTTTATTTGTTGTTGTTGCTTTTTCTTGTCAAAAAGAAGAAAAAGATAAGCACTTTGGAACTTGGTTTTTTACTTCGGGAACTATTATAGAGTATTGGGATAATGTGGGAGAAGTTATCACAGATTATGAAACTGATGAATGCCAAAAAAAGGAGAAAATAACCTTTTCTAAAAATACATATACATCGTATTCGTATGAAAAGCAAGATAATGGCACTTGCTCAGAGAGCGTCGTAGAAGTACCTTATAACTATGATGGAAAAACTTTTAGTTTTTCAATAAATGGGAAAACATATACCTACAAAATGCTTATAATAAATGGGAGTTTATTGATAGAAGGTAAGTTAGAAAATGGAAAGAAATTTACAAAGTTTTACAATAAGCGATAACATTTAATCAAAAAAAATAACAAAAGCCACTTGCATAAGTGGCTTTTTTTTTATAAAATTGTTGTTACACAAATCCTCCTTTGAAGAGAGGAAGTCTGCGAAAGCAGAGTATGTGGCTAAGGACGGAGGATGTTTACATCCCCCCTACCCCCCTTCAAAGGGGGAATTATTGCGACAAATTATTTTAGATTACTATACAAGTTACTTTTTTCTAAACAAAATATTCAAAAAAGTAAAAATCCAATAGTTTTTATCAACTATTGTTTTTTTGTAGTCAAATTTTTAATCTTATGAAAAGTGGCGCATTTCCCGAATGTGCTCAAAAAAAACTCATCGTTGGGGTCAAGAACCTCAACGGATTTCAAATTTACGCATCAGCGTTCAAGCTAAACGTCATTGTTCTCCAACAAAAACTTCTATTTTTTCAGTCGGTGTGGGCTGGTTGTCTGCCAGAATTACTTTTAGTAGATATTGATAGGTATTGTCGCCAGCGATGTCAGTGTCTTCCACTTGGGTTATTGCCTGCGAAAAACTTCGCCACAGAGTTGGTTTTTCGCCTTTGATGGCTTTGTAAATGATAATTTCGCTAATTTCCACTTTAATCGGAAGCCAACTAAGCACGATTTTGCCTTTGGATACACGGCTGTTGAGCCCTCGAAGTACGCGTTCGTCGGTTGGAGGCAGGTGGCGAATATGTATCACGGGTGAGTATTCTGAAAAATTATTGCTTTTGTCTTCTGCTCGTACGGCATAGAGATACGTTCCCGATAGGCTGGCAGGTTCTTTGTAAGAATAGTTGCTTTTTCCGCTTTCTTTTTCGGAATGAATTTTTGTCCATTCAGGAGCGTTTTCTTCTTTTCGGTAGAGATGATATTGTGCCACATTATCGCTAAAACTTTTCTGCCAAGTGATTTTCCAGCCGTTTTTTTCCTGTGTGTATTCGGTAAAAATAGGTGTTGTAGGCGGAATTTTGTCGGGTTTGGTCAGTTCCAAAATCTGTGAGGGCGCTGATTCGTTCTTTCTGAAATCAATCGCTGTAACATAATAATACACTTTGGAATTGAGGTTTTTCAGCGCTACCGTATCTAAAATTTGCGTTTCGGTAATGTGTGAACCCGTGATACGCATCATTTCCTCTCCTTTTTGGTTACCTCGAAAGACGTAGTATCCCATCAGGTCGGCATCGGTGTTGGCTTTCCAACGAATGGTAGCAACTCCGAGGGAATCTATCGTTCCGCTAAGTTGTTGAACCACAAGTGGAGGCGTTTCATCATTGGGCTGAACCAGCATCGCAAAAGAATCTTGCCAAGTGCCGTCCTTGCCATAGGTTCGGATTTTGTAATAGTTAGAAGGCATTGGGGCAGTGTGAGTTATGTTTCTTTCGGTAATGGCGATTTTGTCCGTAACGATGTTATACGCTTTATCATCAGCCGAATGCAAAAGGGCAAAATGAGTAATTTCGTTTTCGTTTTCTTTGGGGAAATTCCATAAAAAGCGATACGATGTTTCGGTAATGGGCTGTACCGCTGAAAGTTGAGCCCCTTGGGTAACGGCTTTTATTCCTTTTCCGCTAAGCGTTTCAGAATAAGGACTATACGAACCAAAAATAGTTTTTCCCCGCAAACGATAACGATACTCTTTGTCGTTTTGAGCCAGTGAATCAATATAGACCATCGAAGCGGTATTTCCTGAATTCATATTCACTACGGGTTGCTCGCTGATGGGTTTGAAATCGGTATTTCCGTCGGCTTTTTCAAGGAAATAATAGCTATACAAATGGCTAAACGTTTTGTAATCCCACGCAAGCAATACTTTTTGGTCTTGGAAGAAAGCACTAAAATCCAACGGCGGAGGCAAAGGCTGAAAATCCTGCAAAGTTGCCATCGTGGTAGCCTCTTTGACAGAAAGTTTTTCCGAAGGAAGTAATTGTATTTTGTACAGATATTTTTCGTTGTCTTTTACCTGATTATCAATATATCCCCAACCTGCAAATCGGGCAACTTCAAAATCCAAATCGGCTGCCATCAAAGCAAATGAAAATCGCTGTTCTATCTCTTGGGCTTTATTGACAATTCCCTCAATGGGATTTTGTCCTGCGGACATTTCCACTTCAAAATTTTCGCCATAAATGGCTTGTGCCACAATGGCTGCGTAATCGTTTTTTTCAACAAAGGATTGCCATTGTTCCTGCTTCGGAACGGAAAACGTACCTAAATCGGTTCGTTCAGGAGTTGGAAGCAGTTTGCCATTACGCAGAATGGTAAAACGCTCTAACCGAAACCCAATGCTATTGGATTTTTGCCAAGCCACAGGCGAGTCCACCGCCCAACGCAGACAGATAGCATCTTTTTGAACTTCGGTAACTAACTGCAAGGCAGGAACTTCTTGTGAAAAAATAACCACTGAAAATAAAAATATACATAGGGAAAAGATGTGCTTCATAATGAAAATTATTGAGATTGCGAAGGTACGATTTTTTTTCGTATTGGAATCAAGAATATAAATATTAGGTTTTGGAAAGGCTATATTTCCCACTGGTGCGAGCATCTTGCTTGTACTTTGAAATAGACATAAGCGAAACGCTCACGCCAGCGAGGGGTGTTTTTATTCTAAACCTTCAATTTTTAGCATTCCGTGCTCTTCAAATATTTTATATATATTCTCGTCAAAATTATGCAAATCTAAAACTATTTCTTCTTCTTCTCCTGTAAATTGTTCGCCATCTGGTTGACCAATGGTTGATGTATCTCGATATTTTTTTATTCCGATGATTTTGTCCATTTGTGTTCGAGAGATAAAAAAATAATTTTTTGCAAATTGTCCATATTTATCGTCTTTGTTTTGGGGGTGAACTTGCGGTTCCCCAAACAATTTCACCATTTTGTTTTTTACTATCTCATCATCATCTGGAAAGGAAAAACAGATTTTATCACCGAAATTATCTACACCGCAAATGCGTATTCCTTCTATTTCTACCAAAATTGAGAATTCGTAAAAAGATTCTACATTTTTTCCATTTAAATGAGTATTGGATAATGTGATATATTCCTTATTCCAATTATCGTTTGCCCAATTTAATTGATAAAACTCTATAAAATTTTTGGATATTGGAATATAAAAATTCTTATATATTGAATCTAACACATAATCTCCATTGGGAAAAAATCTTTTCTTATAGCCTAAATATTCCTTTTCATAGCAGTCAAAACCATTGAGAATCATTTCTTTTAAAAGAGTTTCATCATTTAATAAATCCTCTATCTTACAATAACTTTCTATTCTTCCAGAATGCTGGTCATAAATGTATTTTTTATTTTGATAAAAAATAAAATTTCTATTTCTATTCTTAAATATTATTCTTTTTCCCATTTCCCTTCGTCTTTTATTTTGTCATATTTATATTCATATTTTGAAACAATATTTCCCTTATTATCATACACTGTCATTGTTTCTCCTCCTTTAAAAGTAATATCATTTTGGTTTACATATTCAGGTATAATATTTCTTTTAGAACCTGTCATACCTGTTTTTGTATATGGCAATGGATTGTTATTCTGCGAAGTGTTAAACGCGTGGTCTATTTCAAAAGCATCATCACTCTTGAACTCAATTACAACAAAACCTTCATTTTTAGAAAAAGAACTATTTTTATAATCTAATCTTAGATTTTCTATTAATTCTTCTGTACTTCTGGGAGTTATGTAATCTTTTGACTTTGTTAAAAATCCATTTTTGAGGAGTGAAGCTCCTTTAAAATTAGGATTATTTTTCCCGAGCTGCCATTTTTCCATAGTTTCTATAGTTATCACTTTTCTCAATCTTTCCTCTTTCTCTGGTTTTGGAAAATATTTAGTTACAATATTTTGTAACCAAGCTATCTCCTCTGCACTTGCCATTCCGTGAGAGGCTTTGTAATTTGTATTGACAAATTTTTCCATACTTACCCCTGATCTTGTTATGGCATTGCGAACACTCTCTGCCATATTAGGGTTGTACAAGTAAGTGCTTTCAGGTAAAATACCTAACAAAGTTTTCCAAATGGTTTCTTGCTGAGCAACAAGTTGTTTTTCAGCATCAGTTAGGTTGTCAAGTTTTGTCGTTGCTGTTTTCCACTCCAAATACCTTGCAACTAACTCACTTCTAAGGCTTTTGTTCTGTTGTAAAAGTTCCCTTGTTGCTTTGAGTAAATTCTTAACAAACTTGTTGTCTCAAAAAATTAGTCAAATATTATTCTTGTACCTATTTTTTTTATGCTGTCATTTTCAATAAAATTTATAATTCTTTTTTTTATATCTTTTGATAGACTGGTCGATTTTTCAAATACTATTAAATCAACATAAAAAGTAGGAGGAGAGAATATCAATTCTCCCGTAACTCTTATTGAAGTATTTATAAAATCATCACTATAATGTATGATTATTTCTCCTCTTGAAATGATAGAGTAAGTAATTATTTCCATTTATTTGTTGAATATTATTGTTTCTTTCATTGTTTCAGGGTCAATCGTGGTTATCTTGGTTACATTAGGGTTTTGTTTTAGTCTTGGTAATTCCACTGTTTCCCAGATATTTCCAATTATGCCACAATCAATTTTTCTTGAATTAACCTACAACGTTTTTCAGGCGAGTGTCCTCCCCATTCAGTATAAATGAAATAAAAAGTATTGTGAAATATATTCTTATAAATATCACAATAGTTATATGGATAATATTCCAACGATATTGGGTAATCAATAGACCAATAGTTTTCATCTGTAGGATATTCCATCATTGTACAATCATTATTAGAAGTGTTGGCACTCGAAATCCAAATTAAACTATTTTCTAATTCTTTATCAAGTATATTCCAAGAAATATAGTTTTTTGCAAATGGGTCGGAACAATAATTTATATTAGTAGATTGCAATATTTTTATTAATTCTTTATTAGTCATATTTTAGAAATTTGTTATTTTCTCCCATTTAAATTGATTTTTAAGAAATTCGACACTTTGATTATGTGTTATTGGTGTAAAAGAGTTGCTTTTATTTAATAAGACAGCTTCTCTATATCCTCCCGATGTTTTACCTCCTGGTATCCATAAATTATTCGCTCCAATTTCATTTCCATTGGGTATTTCAAAATTGAAAACAGAATTATCTGTTCTAAAAAGATACAACTCATTTTCAAGTCCTCGTAAATCTCCTGTGTTATATCCTAGAGCCTTTTCTATTACAGAAATGTCTTTTGTTCGTTTATATTCTTTTATAACACTATTCATATCTTCATTTAACATAACAAATTTTTTAAGTGGAAATTCTTTGTAATTTCCATTTTCAATCCATTTTTTTACAACAATAAAAGCTCCTCCTTCTTTTTCAAACTTCTCTAAATGCTCCCTTATATAACTTGCACTTAAATAAGTTTCAGGGGCGGGTCTTTGTCCTTTTGGTATGCTTAATATATCCTCACTTGTTTGCCCATTAATAAAAACACCTTTCACTCCCCATTTATCATTGGGGATATTTTTGGCATCGGCAAGCTCAATAAAAGTTTTTTCTTGTGTTATAAACTCTTGCCTTGTTTGCGGTGAAAGTTTTCCCCATTCATCAGAGTTTTTTAGTTTGGTAATTGCCGTTCTATAATCCAAATACCTTGCAATTAACTCACTTCTAAGGCTTTTGCTCTCTTGCAAAAGTTTTTTGGTTTGTTCAGGTAATTTTCTTGCAAACTCATAACTGCCTTGCCCAATGTTTTTCAAGCCAATCACCCCCATTGCAAGGTTGTAGGTATCTACCACTTGTTTCATTTCGGGAGAAACATTGGCGGTATTTACTGCTATGTTGCCCACAGCTCCTGCCAACTCTGCCAACGCCCACGCTCGGCGTACCCAATGCCGTACTCGCTGGTGCGAGCATTTCTCTCATACCTTAATTTATAAATTCAGTATGGACACGAGCTACAAGCCACGCCAGCGGGGTTTCTTTTGTTGTTATTCTTCACTTTTCTTTCCTTCTTCTTCATCTTCAACTTTTTTTCCTAAAAACTTTCGTAAACTTGGCAAGAAATAGTACCTAAAAATGATATAACAAGATAACATATAAAATAGGTATAATCCTTTTTTTCCAAAAAGATTTAGAATCATGATGTATAAACTTCTCTTCCTTTTCGCTCTCTCACTCCCTGTATTTTGTAAACTTTCTATAATTTCGCTTTCTGTTTCGTTTTGATAAGCAAAAATAAGCCACAAACTACCCACAGCTAATGCTATATAAAAAATCATAGAGAGAAGATATTCCCATTTAGTGGTAACTCTCTTGTACAAGTTTTGTAATAACTTCTTTAATGAACGCATCTCTGGTTTCTTTTGTGGTTATTCTTTATTTTTTTCCTCTTCTTCCTTTTCAACTTTTTTTTCCAAAAGTTTTCGTAAACTTGGTAAAAAACGATACTAAAAAATGATCACACTTATGAGTATGGCTTAATCTATGGTATCCTTATTTTCTTTTTTCCCTTTAATAATAGAAAATATTTCTGTTACCAAAAGATAGAGTGCTATTATTAAAAATATAAAAACACCTTCTTTGCCAAAATTTTTCAAAAATGTAATATATAGAGTATCATTACGTTTTCTTCTCCCTGTTGATTTTTCCGAAGATTCCATTAACTCTTGCAAAATTTCTTCAATAGGGATATTCCAAAAAGCAAATATTATCCAAATGCAACCAATACTCAATGTTATATAAAAAAAGACACTAAAAAAATGACCATAATCAATAGGTTTTTTTGATAGCTTTTTCCAAAACTTGTTTGATAAATTCATCTCTGATTTCTTTTGTTGTTATTCTTCACTTTTCTTTCCTTCTTCTTCATCTTCAACTTTTCTTCCTAAAAACTTTCGTAAACTTGGTAAAAAACGATATTTTAAAATAGCAGAAACAACTATAATGATGAAAAAAAAGTACCCCTCTTTCCCAAGACTATTTAGTATTATAATATCTATTGCTCTACTCCTTCTTATTCTGTCTGATGAAATTGCTTGTAAATCTTGCACCATCTCTTCGGCGGTATAACAAAACATAATTCTATAGGCATAAAAAATACCTCCAACGAGCAAAGAAAAATTAAAAATAACTTCCCACAAAAATTTTTTATTTATTTTCATTTTTCTCTGGTTTTTGAGTTATCATTTTTTCAATAATTCCTTTAAGGAACTTATCTCTGGTTTCTGCCGAAATATTTTTTGACAAATAATTCATAATGATGTCATATTTTTTTTGTTCATTAATCGCTTTTTTCAACTCTGAAAAAAACTTAATTTTACTTATTCTATTATACCCCATATCTACAAATACAGGCAGTAAACAATCCCGAATAGCATAACTTGTAGCTTTTGTATTGTCTTCATAAGATTGAAAGTTCTTATAAATACTATAAATACAATTTATATGCTCATCAATAATTTTAGTTTTGGTTTTTATTCCATTACTTGCAGCAATAGCAATATCACTCCAATCGATTTTATCATACGCTTTTTTAAACAACATAGAAATATCTGCATTTTTGCTATTAGGCTGGCACATTTCTATCAACAAATTCACTGTGAGTTGGGCAGCAAATTCTATAAGAGCCTCTTTACCAATCTCTTTAGTTTGGTCAATGAAAACTTTTCTGATTACCTTATCGCCTGTCAGAGCTGCTTTTCCCATTTTTGCCAGTTTCCAAATTTTTCCTACTTGTACAATATCTAACGCCAAAAATGCCGTTGCAGCTACTCGGCTTGCTTCATCTCCCTCAAAATCTTTGCCATCAATTAAAACAATAATGCTTTCTATCGGTATGGCATATCGCCCAGAAAATTTTAACCCTTCCAAAAATATTTCATAAACAAAAGTCATACTTGCATCTCTTGTTTTTCGGTATGGTAATTTCACTTCGTACCATAATTTATCTTCTTTGCCATAAACATAATAAAAACCTTCGTCCTGAGAATCAGAAGTAAAACTTCTCTGCGCAGGAGTCTTATTGATTTGCAAATCCGTGTCTAAGTTCGTAGTGTTTGTATGTCAAAGAGTGCGTTAGAAATGTATGAATCTAAACGGGGTTTACAAGTTTGTATTTTTTCAATTAAATCTAAAAAGGAGTATAAGAGCTAAATGTTTAATTTAATTTTTGCAAAACTTCCTTATTATGTTGAACTACTTTTGCTAATTTAAACACATCTAAAATTCCTTTTTTGTCTTTTGAAAATGATTTAATTCTGTCTATTTCCTTGTAAAAAGATTGATTTTCATTCGCAAAATCAAATAATAAATCAGCATTTACAACTTTTAAAATTGACTTGACCGCTGTTACTAAATTTGTTTCTTTATT
>JBGYFE010000091.1:0-21265 GCA_041819925.1 Capnocytophaga sp. | reverse complement strand
TCTATTGATTATCAGTTGGTTTATCCGTATTTTACGGCAGATGAAATCGGTGGAGATTTAAATCAAGAAACGTATTCTTTTTTGGGAGGTTTTGCCAAAGAATTTCAACGATGGAATTTCGGAATTTCTTTGGATTATCAAGCTGGATTGGCAAGTCGAGGCAAAGACCCACGCCCGAAAAACATAAGTTCAGATTTAAACCTGAAAATAGGAAGTTTTCTGAAAAATATGTTGGGAATAGATATGGGCTTTTATGTTGGTTTTCAGAAATATACGCAGTCGAATGACATTAAATTTTTCAACGTTTTGGGCAACCCGCCGGTGTATCACCTCAATGGAATGGGGTATTACAATAATTTGCTCAAAGGCACGAAGTTACGGGCTTTCTATGAAGGATATGGCTATCGTGCAGGGGCAGAATTTACTAATTCAACTGGAAAAAACATCTGGTTTACAATTGATTATGATTGGTTAAATATCGAAAAAATCACTATTGAGGGAAATGGTACAGAAGCGATGCGCTTGACCAATAAAGAATTGAATATCAATCTGATAAAATTATTTTATTCCGAAAAAAATACTTACGGAATAAAGCTAAATTATCGCTATGGCGGGAAAACAGGTTTAGAGCCAATACTCTCAGGCAGAGGCGATAACAACACCATTGAAGTAATTTCTCGAAATGAAAATTATTTTTTTAAGAATAATGTTTATGAACTCTGCGGATTGTTTTATTCTGAAAAAAGAGGGCAGCTGAATTTTTCGCCTTTTGTAAATTATCAAACATATCGGGAAGATTATGCACTTATCAGAAGTTTTCAACATTTTGATTATCTGAATGTTGGAGCAAAATTTGCGTATATGAATAGATTGGATACTAAAAATATTTTGTCTTTTGTGTTGAATATTAACCATCGAAAAAGTTTAAACGAATCTTCTTTATTAAGAAATGATAATGAAGTTTCATTGAGTGAAATGATGTTGCATAATTATCATTTTTTGGCTTCAAATTTTACAAAATGTGGTGTAAATTTGAAATTTGACCGTTATTTAAACTCAAAATTTAATATTTTTGTCGGAATAAATAGCGAAATTGCTATTTTTGAAAGAAAAACGAATTATTTACACGGAATTTCAACAGGAATCAGTTTTTAAAGAATATATTTTTGCTTTTTATTTTATAATTATCGATTATATGAAACGTATTTTTACATTTTTGAGTATTTTTTCAGCGTTTGCCCTATGTAAAAGCAATGAAAACTTAAATAAATTGCAACAAGATGAAGATTATATCATTATAGAATCGTATAAAAAACCCGTTGACCAATGGTTCAAACCCACCATTGACGAAGGAGTGGAATGGGCGGAAATGAAACCTATTGAAACTGACCTTAATTATTACGAAAATCTGGAAAAGCCTGATGTTCAATTAGGTATGACGCTTTTCTTTGACCCGAAATTATCGGCTTCAAATCAAATTTCGTGTAGTACTTGCCATCATCCTGAAATGGGCTGGACAACACACACCAAAAAAGCCGTAGGGCACGACCATCTTGAAGGAAGCCGAAATACGCAATCTATTTTGAATGTAGGAAGCAAAAACACTTTCTTTTGGGACGGGCGAGCTTCCTCTCTGGAAGAACAAGCCTTAGGTCCTATTGGTGCTCATAATGAGATGAATATGAATATTGATTTATTGCCTGAAAAACTCCAAAAAATCGAAAAATACAGAGAATTGTTCTACAAGGCTTTCCATACAAAGAAAATAAAATCAGAACACATACAGAAAGCTCTGGCGGCTTTTCAAAAAACTGTCAAAAGCCAAGCAAGCAGAGTTGATAAATTTATGCAGGGAGATTACAAAGCTCTTACAAATCAGGAAATCAAAGGGTTACATATTTTTAGAACCAAAGGACGATGTATGAATTGTCATCACGGGCAATATCTCACCGATGAAAAATTTCATAACATAGGGCTGACCTATTACAAACGCAAGCACGAAGATTTAGGGCGATACGTTATTACTAAAAATCCTGATGATGTAGGGCGATTTTTGACTCCTTCTTTGCGTGATTTACTCAATACACGCCCTTGGATGCACAACGGATTTTTTGATGACTTAACAGGAATTGTAAATATGTATAACAGTGGTATGCAAGTAGTTAATCCAACTTCCGAAGAAAAAGCCAAAGACCCGCTGTATCCTGTGGTTGACCCGCTTATGAAGCCTCTGAATTTAACTCAACAAGAAATAGAAGACTTGGTCGCTTTTTTGGAAGCCCTCAACGGAACGAAATTCAAAATGTCGCGTCCTGAAATTCCGAGATGAAAACAATTGCTCGTTTTTTAGCATAATTTAAGCAGATTTATTGCTGAGAAATGAAAATCAATTGTTCCACTCCAAAAATTTTGGAGTTTGTTTTAATAATTTCGGAGAAGAAGGATTTAATTGTTCTCCGTCAATTACACGCGTGTATTTTTCTAAATATGCCAATGCCATTTGTTTGGAATTGAATTTTTCTTTGGCGTATTGATGACAGATTTTCGGGTTGTAATCTTGCCAACAAGTCATCGCCTCTTTAAGTGTCTGACTGCTGTTTGACAAAAAACCAATTTCGGGAAGAATGATTTCGGGCAGAGAGCCATAGGGTGTTCCGAAAACAGGATTTCCGAAATAAAGACTTTCGATGAGTGCCAATCCGAAAGGTTCGTTCCACAAAACAGGAAATATAAGTCCTTTTGAATGAGGAAGATACTTCTTTTTTACTTCATTGTCTACCAAACCAAAGAAGTGCGCTTTTGGTGTAAATGTAAGGCGTATTCCCATATTAAAATTAAAACGTACTCCACCAAAAATATATAGTTTTTCATTTGGAAGTTGCTTCACCAAATTGATAGCACCTTGCAGATTTTTCACACGCCACGCACCATTGCCCAGAAAGTGGAAAAATTTTTTTTCGGCATTGAAATCTACCTTGCCATAATCGTCCCAATCCAATCCATTGTAAATAAACGAATTTGAACCATAGCGATTAGCGTGGTTTTTTGAAACGAAAATGGCGTTCACATCTAATTTTTCGTCGCTTGACGGATTTCCGTGAATGGTGGTAACTTTTGGAAGTGATATGCTGTTAAGTCCTTTGAAATGAATGTCGTGCAGGTGAACAATATCTGTGTTTTTAGGAAGCAATTGTGAGATGTCGTCTTTTTCTTCAAACGGAATAATATTTGCGAAATCACAAACAGAACCCTTACTTGCCATAAATGTTACTTTATGCCCTAATTTTACCAATTCCTTGGCTAAATACCAAATGACACGTTCTGTGCCACCATATTTCAGGGCAGGCAAAACACTTCTTTGAACGATAACAATATTCATAAAATTTAGAGTGTTTTTGTTATGCTTTCTCCCTGATTTTCATTCCAATAATAACTGTCGGGATAGTTGCGCTGTCCAAAAATAGCTGTTCCAACACGGATAATGGTAGCACCTTCTTCGATAGCAATTTCCAAATCGCCACTCATTCCCATTGAAAGTTCATTCATTTCAACATCTGGGAGGTTTAAGTCAATGATTTGCTGTTGAATGCGTTTTAACAATCGGAAACATTCGCGAACTTTGTCAGCATCATCACTAAATAAGCCTATGGTCATTAACCCTTTGATTTTGAGTGTTTTCAGTTGAGATACTTTTTTTACCAAATCAATAACTGCATCAGGATGTATGCCAAATTTACTTTCTTCATTTGAAGTATTGACCTGAATGAGTACTTCTATGGTTTTGCCTTCATTAGTTAACCTCTGATGGAGTTTCTCCGCCAAATCATAGCGGTCAAGTGATTGCACACAACTCACTTCATACCGTAAGATTTCTTTGATTTTATTGGTTTGCAGATGCCCTATAAAATGGTTGGTGTGTGGCGTGTCCCTTAAATCTTCATATTTTTCTTTGAGTTCTTGTACTCTATTTTCGCCAATCAGGGTGTATCCTGCATTTAGGGCAATTTTGATTCGTTGGGCAGACACGGTTTTGGTTGCCAACAATAGTTTTACTTCATTAGAGCTGCGATTGCTTTGAGCGCAAGCTGCATCAATTCGTTTCTGTATGGTTTGAATATTTGAGAGGGTGTCCATAATTAGGAATAGCTGATTTTCCCGCCAAAAGTAGAGATTTTTCTTGTATTAATCAAAAAAAACGAAAAAGAATAGTATTTTTTTCTGTTTTTATGCTTCTTCTAACGAAACAAAAAAGAAAGAAAAGTTTAGCGAAAAGAAGATTTTCGGTAAAAAATTTAACATTTTCTATTTTGCTATAAAACAATTAGTTACTAAAAATTAGTTAAAAAAATTGAGATATTCATACGTTTAAATTTTGTTATTATGACAATATGTCTTACATTTGTAGTCCGAATTTTGGATAATTCCTAAAAAAAGGAGAGTGAAAATGTGCATTAAAGAAAAAGTGTACAATAGAAAGAAACACTGCTATACTTGGCTACTAAAAAATGAACGCATTGAATTAACAGTTTGATAAATCCGTTTCTGTGGATGGTAAAACATTTGCAGAAATGGATTTTTTTGTAGTAGGAAAATCATAAATTAAAGATATTAACTAATTAATAACTAACGTAAATATGGTAAATTTATTAAAGAAATCCGGAGGAAAGAGAGGTAGATGGATGCTTCTTGCTTTGCTCATCAACGGATTCTGGGTGGCTTCGGCTTCTAATGAAGTCGGAAATTTGCGCGGAGAGGACTATGACAAAACAGTCCAACAACGAACAAAAAAAGTAACGGGAACGGTTACCGATGTGAACGGAGAGCCGCTTCCGGGGGTTAACATTGTGGTGCAAGGCACGTCTGTTGGTGTAATTTCTGATTTTGACGGAAACTTTGAAATCAACGTTCCCGAAGACAAAACGGATTTGGTTTTCTCTTACATCGGATTTAAAGACCAAACTTTGAAGGTAACGCAATCGCGTTCTGGGGTTAAGATTGTGCTTCAAGAAGATACACAGCAATTAGATGAAGTTGTGGTAACAGCTTTGGGTATCAAGCGTCAGGAAAAAGCATTGGCGTACAACGTGCAACAAGTCAAAGCGGAAGACCTTACCAAAGTGAAAGAAACGAACATCGTTAACAGCTTGAATGGTAAGGTAGCAGGGGTAAACATCCAACGAAGTTCTTCAGGTGTGGGTGGTGCAACCCGTGTGGTGATGCGTGGTTTGAAATCATTGGACGGAAACAATGGCGTTTTGTATGTAATTGACGGGGTGCCAATGTTTAACCGACAACGCGATGGAGGAGGAAGCAACTTTGGGAAACCTGGTGGTGGAGAAAGTATCTCTGATATCAATCCTGATGACATCGAAAGTATCAACGTTTTGACAGGTCCTTCGGCTGCGGCTTTGTATGGTAGTGAGGCAGCGAATGGAGTAATCCTTATCAATACCAAAAAAGGAAAAGAAGGAAAAACAGAGATAAATTTTGCAAGTAGTACGGAACTTATTACGGTGGGTAAATTACCTGAATTTCAAAATACATACGGAAGTAATGGAGATAGAAGTTGGGGAGATAAATTAGACACACCATCTGATTATGACCCGTCTAAATTTTTTAATTTAGGAACAAACATTACCAACTCTGTAACACTCTCAACAGGAACAAAACAAAATCAGACTTTTGCTTCGTTGGCTCACACAGATGCAGATGGAGTGATTCCTAATAACAATTATTATCGTTATAACGTAGGTGTAAGAAACACTTCTACATTCTTGAATGACAAATTGCATTTAGACGTAAGTGGTAATTTTATCCGTCAAGGAAACCGAAATATGACAGCTGGGGGTGGATATTTCAACCCACTTGTAGCATTGTATTTGATGCCACGAAGTATCGATTGGCGTGATGTGCAAATGTATGAAAGATATAACCCCGAAAGAGGTATTTATGAGAAATATCAGCCTTACGCTGATCAAATGATTGAAAGTTTTTACTCAGAAAATCCGTATTGGGTGGCAAACAGAGAAATTTTCGTAACAAATAAGAAACGTTATATGATGTCTGCTTCTTTGAAATATGACATTTTAGAGTGGTTGAATGTTACAGGGCGTGTTAGAGTGGATAATGATTATGCTACTATTGAAGAAAAGTTGTATGCCAGTACTGTGGACAATTTAGTGAGTTGGGACACTTCGTTGGGAGCAAACAACAGAGGTAGATATTCAATAGAAAATACCAAAGCTGAACAAACGTATGCTGATATTATGTTGAATGCAAACAAAAATTTGAGTGAAACATTTAGTTTGACAGCTAACTTAGGGGCAAGTTATAATGACCGATACTTTACAGGAGTAAGTACGTCGGGTATTTTGGCAGTAGTTCCTAACTTGTTCTCAATTAGCAACACTTACAGTCTTTCAAGAGGAAGTAGGCAAAGTTATTCACGCAATAAAAATGTAGCTGTGTTTGCCAGTGCAGAGTTGGGATATAAGAATATGTTGTATTTATCAGTAACAGGGCGTAATGACTGGTCATCACAATTGGTTAACTCTTCCGAGCCATCGTTCTTTTATCCGTCAGTGGGGCTTTCAGGTGTGATTTCAGAAATGGTAAAACTTCCTGAATTTGTAAATTATTTGAAAGTACGCGGCTCATATACCGAAGTAGGTTCTCCGATTTCAAGAGAAGGGCTTACACCTGGAACAATTACTCACGGAATAGGTTCAGGAGGAATTGATTCAAACAAAATTTATCCATATCCCGATTTCAGAGCAGAAAGAACTCGTTCTTGGGAATTTGGTTTAAATTCTAAATTCTTTGAAAACGCCTTGTCAGTTGATTTAACGCTTTATAAATCAAATACGTTTAACCAACTGATTAAACAAAAAATGTCAGGTTCAGCAGCTTACACACATTTTTATTTACAAGCTGGTGATATAGAAAATAAAGGAATTGAGTTGAGTGTTAATTTCAATAAAGAACTTTTCAAAGATTTCAACTGGAATACATCTCTTACTTATTCAAGAAACATAAATGAAATAAAAGAAGTTGTAAGAAATTACAGAAATCCGTTTACAGGAGAATTGATGAACATAACAGAGCTGATAGAAGATGGGCGTCCTATCCGAAGAGAAGGAGGCAGTTTGTCAGATGTTATCGTAACAGGAGTTTTATTGAGAGACGTAAATGGAGATTTGATAGACGGTGGAGCGAACTATTTGGTTGACAATAAACAACAAATTAAATTAGGGCGTACTACTCCTGATTTTCAAATGGGTTGGAGACATTCTTTCTCTTACAAAAACTTTGATTTGAGTTTGTTGTTCACCGGAAATTTTGGAGGTGTTACACTTTCTGGAACTCAACTTTACTTAGATGCTTACGGAGTGTCAAAAGCCTCTGCTGATGCACGTGATGCAGGCGGTGTTTTAGTGAATGGTAAATTATATCCTGCACAAAAATATTATGATACTTTGTTATCAATAAGCGGAGGAGGATATTATGCTTACGACGCAACCAACGTACGTTTGCAAGAAGCATCTCTTACCTATACTATGAGTAAAGAACATTTACCTAAGGGAATTAATAGTCTTTCTATTGGAGTAATCGGTACAAACCTTTGGATGATTTATAACAAAGCTCCGTTTGACCCGCAATTAACTTTCGGGATAGGAACTTATACAGCTAAAGAGTTCTTTATGACGCCAAGTATGAGTACTTATGGGCTTAGTTTGAAGGTTCAGTTATAATTTAAAAATGAGTAAAATGAAAAAAAAGAATATTATATTAAGTACTTTTTCAGCAGTAATCTTACTTTCATCTTGTATAAGAGATTTTGAAGAAGTGAACACAAACCCACTCGGAGCCACTGATGAGCATATAAAAACAGAAGGGCTTGCAGCAGGAGGGCTTTTTCCAGGGCTTGTTGATAAACCAATTCCGTTAGGGGTGAATGCTTACCAAGTGTCTCAAAACATATCAGCTGACAACTGGGTGGGATATTTTGCGCCAGGAGGAAGTGCTTGGGACGGAGGAAAAAACACAACCCATTATTTCATAAGTGATTTTCGAGGTAGTCAACCTTTCCCTATTTTGTTGACAAACATAATGAATACTTATTTCGCAATCAAAGAGGCAACTCACGATTTGAAAATTGAAGATGGAAATTTGATTTATAATGAAAAAGGCATTCAAGATAGGGCATTTTATGCAATGGCTCAAATAGTGAAAGTTATGGGAGTTCATAGAGCAACTGATATGTATGGACCTATTCCTTACACCGATATGAGACCTGATAAAATCACGGCTAAATACGACTCACAAGAAACGGTATATAAAACTTTTTTAAGTGAGTTAGAAAAAGCAGTCGCTACATTGAATGAATATGGTTATGACAAAAAGTTAATGACAGAATACGACCCTATTTATCAAGGAGATGTTTCAAAATGGATAAAATTAGGAAATTCATTAATGCTTCGTTTGGCTATGCGTGTTCGTTACGCTGATGATGCACTTGCCAGAGAATACATAACCAAAGCGACTTCACATCCTGTTGGTTTGATTACAGAAGCAGATAAAGTGGCGAAATTGCAAACAAATGGAAAGTATGTGTATAACAATCCATTGGCGGGAATGTTAGGGTATAAGGAGTTAAAAATGGGTGTAGGAATTTATTCTTACCTAAAAGGCTACAACGATCCGCGCATAGAGGTTTACTTTGATAAAACAACCATAGGTGGCACACAATCAGAGGATTATTACGCAGTTCGTTCAGGGGTAGCAAATGTAGCAGGGTCTGATTACGAGCAATATTCGTTACCAAAAATTGACCGAACAACGCCGGTTTATTGGTTTAAAGCATCTGAAACCTATTTTTTATTGGCAGAGGCGGCTTTGTTTAATTATGTAACCACAAACACAGCGGCGTACTACTACCAAAAAGGGATAGAGTTGTCATTTGAAGAAAATTCAGTTAAAACAACTGTTGCCACTTACTTAGCAAGCTCTGGAACCCCAGCGGCTTATACAGATCCGAAAAATTCTAATTTCAACGCCTCTGCTGTAAGCACGATTGATAAACAATGGAGTGATTCAGCCTCTACGGAAGAGAATTTAGAACGCATCATCACTCAAAAATATTTGGCAATTTACCCCGACGGACTTGAAGCGTGGAGCGAATGGAGAAGAACAGGTTATCCACGTATGTTTAAAATTCCAAGTAACCAAACTAATGTGAATGCCGCCGATATTTCAGACAGTGGAAAAGATAATGGAGTCAGAAGATATCCATTCGCATACGATGAATATCAGTTGAACACTGAAAACGTAAATGCAGCGAAAGCTCTTTTAGGAGGAGCTGACAACGCAGCAACTAATGTGTGGTGGGACAAAAAATCTAAAAATTAAAAACTAATTCATTATGAAGAAATATGTAATAGCATTAGCAACAATTCCGTTAATGTTTGCATCTTGTGAAAAATGGACAGAAACGGAATCAAAAGCTGAAGAATTTGAAAAAGTAGCTTTGGGAAACTTAAAAGAGGTTCGAGACCAATACAAATGGGTTGCAGAAGCTGAAAGAAGTGTAGAAAATAAAGAGGCATTGGAAGCATATTGGGCTCAGTTACGTGAGTACAAACGACGTACTTGGCTCAATGGAGGAGAAGCAGTAGGGCAAAAACCTATGGTGTACTTTTGGTACTCAGGAGGTTTCTGGACAGCTCAAAAGGGTGTTGCTAAAACTTGGCTGCAATCCATTCCTGATTCAGTTTCTTGTATTTCTTTCTGGGGAGGTTTAGGAATGTATCCTGACAAATTAACTGAAAATCAGAAAAAAGACCTTGAGATTTTTCATAAAAAAGGAAGTACCGTTTTGATGTGTTGGCAAACTCCAAGTGTAGGGTTAGGGTTGCCTGGAAGTAAAGACGGGAAAATCAACGGATACAACTATTTCCATCAAAAATATCCTTTTGAAGAATGTCGCACAATATGGGCTGAAATTTACGCACGCGAACTTTCTCGTTACATTATAGCAATGGGGCTTGATGGATATGATGTGGATTGGGAAACTTGTGGTGACCACGGAGCAGTTACAGAAGAAGGAACGCCATTGATGGTAAATTATGACGATTTAGAAAACTCTAACATCAGTAAATTTGTAAGGGAAATGGCTAAATATTTTGGTCCTGTGGGAGAAAAACATCACGTTAAAACCCAAGCACAACGTGAAGCGAATTTGGCGGCTTTGTTTAATGCCTCTACTGAGGGATACCACCCCAATGAAAAAGAGTTTATAGAAGCCTTTAAGCCTTATTTGCCTGAAAATTATTTGACAAAGAGATATTATTTCTGTGCCGATGTTCCTTGTGAGGTGCCACCTATTTTTGGAAGAAATTCGCAAATTCCAATACCTATTGAACTAAATAGTTTTGCTATCTATTTTGACAAACACTTTATGCAAGATTATACCGTGAATGGTGTAAATATGGGAGGTGAACGTCCGCCTATGTTGGGAGGTCCTTACTATAACTCAACAAGTGCGAATTATCAAGCTGGTAATTTTAGAGTTTTGGAAGGTAAGGCAAAAGATGTCAAAGCCGGAAAAGTATGGGGATTAGGCGCTTATCACGGGCAAACTGATTTCAACATCAATAACGAAAACAACGAGCAATTTAAAGATTATTTAAAAAGAAATAATCTCACTCGAAATTATAAAAATTACGCTTGGACACGAGAAGCTATACGAATAGCAGACCCTCGTCCTACGTATTCGGATTATAAAGAAATGGAATCATATATCATAACACCATAAAGTTAGTAAATAATGAAAAAGATAATATTTAACTTATCAATAATGACTCTGTTGAGTGTTGTTGGTTGTCAAGAAAAATTAGACGCTGTGGACGGGCAAGTGCCTGGAACACAAAGAGATGGTTTTGCTGTGTATGTAGATGAAAAAACTACCAATCAGTTGGTTAACATTGAAAATGCCTCAGAAGGAGGAGAAACTTTTGTTGATGTAAGGCTTTCAGGTTTGGCTTCAAGAGATGTAACGGCGACGGTTTCTGTTCAAGATTTTTTTGAACAATATAACAAAAAGAACAACACAGAATATGAACTTTTGCCGACTTCATTATATGAGTTGTACGAAGTTAGTAATCCTACCAATACTTCTTCAAGCGGTTCTCTAAATGTTACCATCAAAAAAGGAACTGTTTCTGCAAGAGTGGGAATTAAGGTAAAAGCTATAAATGATAAAACATATCCTGTATCTACAAAGTATGCAATTCCTCTAAAAATAACTTCTGCGAGTGCTCAAGTTTTATCAAATAGGGAGGCAGTTGTAACTTTTAACAGACCTTTCAAAACTTCTGTCATTGAGAAAGTGCCAAGAGGATTTAACTTTGCAATTCAGTTAGACCCAGAAATTCCTTCAACAGATGAATTTACCATACAAGGGCATTTTATGTTCTTGAATTGGGACTATCTACAACACGATTGGAATCAATCAATGATTAATTTCAGAGGTGGGGAAGGCTCTAACTGGTGGTACACACGTGTTCAAAAAACACACTTCCAAGTGAAAGACTTAGATGCTGATGGTGATGCAACCCACGTTAAATTAGATGTGAAGTTAAATACTTGGTATCAAGTTTCTTACGTGTATAAAGATAACAAACTGAAAGTATATGTAAACGGAAAATTAGGAAGAGAATTTTCTCGCCCAGGGTTGCGAATTGTTCAAGGAGAAAATCCAACAATCACAGTTGCAAACTCTACTCGCACCGATTCCAGAGATTTCCGTATCAGAGAGGTTCGTGTTTGGAACAGAGCCTTGTCAGAAGCCGAAGTTAATGATGCTTTGTATCTGCCTGTAAATCCTGAAAATAAAGGATTGTTAGCTTATATGCCTTTGAACAAAGATTCAAAATTCACTGACGTTACCAAATGGAATAATACGATAGTTATTGGACGCAATGGAAAAGAATCAACCGTAGATGTAATGGATCCTCAATGGATTGAAAATGTAAAATTCCCAGCAGAAGGATTAGTAATAGAAGAACCTTAAAAATAAAGTAAAATGAGTTATAAAAAAATAATTATAGGAGTGCTTTTGGCAGGAGTTTTAAACTCTTGCAGCAAAGATATTACCGTTGAAAAATTTGTTGACCAAACTTGGGAGGTTAATGACTCTCTTGTTAAAGACGACATACGTTATAGAATAGGGTATGACCCACGCTATGAATATGGGTTTTTGAAAGAGTTAGAAACAGAAATCCCGATGTTATCCTTAGAGGGAGTAAACTTGCCTCTTACAGGAGAAAATAAGCGTGTAATTAATGTTGATTTTACCAATCCTATTAAAAAAGATGCTAAATTGACATTGGAATACGATGCTGATGCTTTTGAGCAATTGAAATCAAAATATCCTGAATATGAGTTAGGAAGTGCAAGTTTGGTGAAAATGACCAATAGTGAAGTGACGTTTGTTCAAGGAACTACGAGCGGAACATTTGAAATTTCGGTTGAAAATGATGCAAGTGTTGACAAAAAATATATCGTTCCTTTTACAATTAAAGTGAAAGAAGGAGATGATCATATTAAATTGTTTGAAGACAAAAAAACGTTTGTAGTTAAAGTTTATCCTCAAAAACTTACTTTTGAGGCAACTCCTACATCGATAACAAAAAGAATTGTTTTGTCTAAAAAAGCGGGAACTGTAACAATAAGAGATCCTTTTGTTGCAATTCAATTAGCAACACAGTTTCCAGTGCCTGCCGAACTTTCTGTTGGATTAGTCAGAGACGATACAGTAACGTTAGAAAGCGGATACTCATTGGCACCAGCGGGAGTTGAAGGGACTCTTCCTAAAGAAAGTATTCATAATGTGAGCGAAGTACTTTTTAATTTTCAATTGGAAAATATAGATATAAATAATTTTTCAGATTATGGAAAGTACATTTTGCCATTAAAATGGGTTCTTTATGATGCTTCAGGAACGGCGTATGATTTGCCTATAGATAAGTATTATGTTGAAATTCAAGTAAATGAACCTGGATTAGAAGAAAATCCAAATAACTCAATAGGTTCTAACACAAGTGAAACACCAAGTGGTACTCCATTGATAAAGTATAATATAGGTCCTCGTTGGTTTAATACAGCCACATCAGAGAAAAGTGGAAATAGTACAGTACGAATCATATTGGACGGAAAGGATGATGCCACCGTATGGTTCAAATCAGATGAGAGTGTAGAACAAGGATTTATTTTCACATTTTATATGTTAGAAAGTAAAGTAAAAACCATTCGCTTGAAAATGAGAGAAACACATACAACAAATCAAATTTCGGTATTTGCTTCTGATCAAATGACAGGAAGTAGTAGCTGGAAGACTCAAGGTGTGGCTACTTTTGAGGAAGGGCAAAGTTACTACGTAATTACTTTCGACGAACCAATCTCTCCTAAACGTATTTTGTTAAAAGACTTTAAGAGAAATAATGGAGTGTATTTCGAAGTGTACGAAGTTGATTTCTATTCAGAATAATCAAAAAGAAATAAATATCTTTCCTGATTTTTTAGGGAAACAAAAAGCTGTCCAATTTCGGGCAGCTTTTTGTTCTATAAGTTTTTCCAATCTTTATAAAATAATTTTAATTCAACCCTTACCGGTTTATTTTTTGTATCTCGCACTATGACCATTCATTAGATGTTCGTAAATGGGATTTAAGGTTCAAATGAAAGAAAATCTTCTCCGAAAAATAAAGAGTATGAGAGAAAAGTAGCACAATTATTTGTTTTTGGCTAAAAACCCCAGATATTTTATCTTAAAATATTCGTTAAATTAGAAATGTTTAAAATCTTAATTTTCTTCAAAAAGAAAAGGGAAATCCTGTTTGTAATAATAATGTTTTGTTAAAATTAAATTTTACTATTGCATATTGAAAATTGTTTGTACCTTTGCGGTGCAATGAGGGTGGTAGCTCATTGTAAAACTTCAAATAATAGTTTTCATAATTTAAAGTTTTGGTTGGTTAATGGAAAAGTCCGATATTTTTATCGGGCTTTTTTTATTTTTGTTTTTTTACTTGATAAAAAAATCTACTTTTGTGCACCCCAATCTTTGGCACAATGCTTGCAAGAAGAGACCGCATATCGATTTATTTGTAAAAACAAAAATACTATGAAACAAAGAATAACATTTTTATTTTTATCAATATTTTCTATTTTAGCATTACAAGCACAAAATCAAGATTTGCCTTTCAAAGGAGGCGAATGGTTGAAATTTAAAGTCAAATACGGAATTTTTAATGCAAGTGAGGCTACTTTATCCTTAAAAGAAGTAAATTATAATGGTGAAAAAGTGTTTCACGCCATAGGAAAAGGCTCAACAACGGGTTTAGCGCGTGTTTTTTTTAGAGTAGATGATGTTTATGAGAGCTATTTCAGTATGAAAGATGGTGAACCGCGTCATTTTGTGCGTAATATATATGAAGGAGGTTATACCAAGCACTTAAAAATGTATTTCAATCACGATACAAAAAAAGCAAAAGTGGATAACATCGAAACAGGTGCTTCCACAGAAATTCAAATCCCGTTGGGACTTCACGACGTGATTTCGGGGTTTTATTCATTGCGTCATCGTCCTGAAATTGATAGCATTCAAAAGGGAGAAGAAGTTGCAATGGATATGATTTTTGATGATGATGAAATTTTTAAATTTAAACTCAAATTTTTAGGAAAAGAACAAATAAAAACTAAATTCGGAACAATAAACACATTGATGTTCAGACCTTTGGTGCAAGACGGACGTGTTTTTAAAGAGCAAGAAAGTCTCACGATTTGGATTACGGACGATAAAAATAAAATTCCTGTAAAAATCAAAGCAAGCCTTCGTGTAGGGGCGTTAGTAGCTGATTTAGATGCTTTTAACGGATTGAAATATCCTTCGGATTTGAAAAAATAAAAAAAGAAATCATACGAAAAAATGTGAAAAATATTTTAAAATGTTTGATAATGTCATTTTTTATTCCGACTTTTGACGGGTTTTTGTTCTCAATGGGGTAAAAGACAATCTGTTTGCAGAAGAAGATAGAAATGCCTAATTAAAAATATTGAAGAAAATGTTATTGAAAAAAATATTGAAAAAAACAGCTCTTCTTTCACTTGCGGTAACCCTTGTTTGGGGCTGCGATAGTTTTTCTACACAACAAACGAAAGAAGAAAAAAGCAACGAGTCTGTTGTTGAGAAAAAGAAAGAGCCAGTGTTTGAATTTGGCTTCAATTTAGATGAATATGACATCGTGAAAGATACCGTGAAATCGGGCGATACTTTTGGTAAGATACTGTCATCGAACAATTTAGGAGTTTCTGAAATTCACGAAATATCAAACAAAACCAAAGATGTCTTTGACCCACGAAGCATCAGAGCGGGAAAAGCATACGCACTTCTTTTCGATAAAAAAAATCCTGATAAACCGCATTGTTTTATTTATCAACCCTCACTTACGGAATATGTGGTGGTGAGAATGGCAGATTCGGTTTATGCGTATAATGAAAAACGTAAAATTACCATCATAGAACGTGAAAAAGCGGGATTCATCAAAAATAATCTAATCGAATCGGCTCTGGATGCCGGAATGACTTACAATGTAGCGTTCAATCTTTCTCAAATTTTTGACTACACAATTGACTTTTTTCAATTGCAAGAAGGCGATAATTTCAAAATAATTTACGAAGAACGCTATGTTGACGATAGCATTTATGCGGGAGTAGCCAACGTAAAAGCTGCTTATTTTGAACATAAAGGAACGCCTTACTATGCTTTTAACTACGTTACAGATTCAGTTTCAGGCAAAAAAGGATTTTATGACGAAAAAGGAAATATGATGAAACGTATGTTTTTAAAAGCTCCGCTTGACATTTTTCGTATAACATCACGCTTCGGAATGCGTTTTCACCCCGTATTGCACCGAATGAAAAACCACTTTGGCACGGACTACGCTGCACCACACGGAACGCCTATTCGTTCAACAGCCGCTGGAACTGTGATTGAAGCAGGTTACAACGGAGGAAACGGGAATTATGTCAAAATCAGACACAATGCGACCTACACCACTCAATATTTGCATATGTCAAAGATTTTAGTCAAAAAAGGGCAGCACGTTCCGCAAGGGCATATTATTGGGAAGGTGGGAAGCACCGGACTTGCAACAGGTCCGCACGTTTGCTATCGATTTTGGAAAAATGGCAAGCAAGTTGACCCTCTGAAAGAGAAAATGCCTGAATCTGTTCCGATTGATGACAAGTTGAAAAACAAATATTTGCAAGATATTACTTCATTGAAACAACAATTAGATGAATTACAAGCAGTTCCGATTCAAGGAGAAGAAAGCACAAACGAACAAGGATTAGGAATTGAACAAGAAACACTTTCACAGCTGTAAAGAAATAAACCTTTTTTCAGCGAAAGTAATTAAAATGAACACATTACGCTAAAACAAATAGAAAACTTTGTTGAAGTTCTAGACTTTAACAAGGTTTTTTCTATGCTAATCTTTTTCGGTTCGGCAAGCGTAATACTATTAAATATTGATAACTAAAAATTTTTAGATATGTTAAAAAATATAAATCCGACAGAAACAAATGCTTGGAAAGCACTTCAAAATCATTTTGAAGAAGTTAAAAACGTACACACAAAAACTCTTTTTGAGAAAGACCCACAAAGAGCAGAAAAATTTTCAATCCTTTGGAATGATTTTTTCGTAGATTATTCTAAAAATCGCATTGATGAGAAAACAATGGAGCTTCTTTTGCAATTAGCCGATGAAAGCCAATTAAAAGATGCCATTGAAAAATATTTCAAAGGCGACCATATCAATGCCACAGAAAATCGTGCGGTGCTTCATACAGCGCTTCGTGCTGGTGAAAACGAAAGCATTTTGGTTGATGGTAAAAATGTAATGCCCGAAGTAGTTTCCGTAAAGAAAAAAATCAAACAATTTTCAGAAGAAATCATCAGCGGAGCTAAAAAAGGATATACAGGAAAGGCGTTTACTGACATAGTAAATATCGGAATTGGAGGGTCAGATTTAGGGCCAGCAATGGTTACAGAAGCGCTTAAATTCTATAAAAACCACCTTAATATTCACTTCATAAGCAATGTGGACGGAGACCACGTGATGGAAACCATCAAACATCTGAATCCTGAAACTACGCTTTTCGTAATCGTATCAAAAACATTCACCACACAAGAAACTCTGAGCAATGCTATCACTGTGAAAGAGTGGTTTTTGAAAAAAGCAACCCAAAATGACGTAGCGAAGCACTTCGTTGCCGTTTCGACCAATTTAAAGAAAATAGATGAGTTCGGAATAGATGCCAATAACGTTTTCCCAATGTGGGATTGGGTTGGTGGTCGATTTTCACTATGGAGTGCCGTTGGGTTGTCAATTGCCTTATCGGTAGGATATGCAAATTTTGAAAAATTACTGCAAGGAGCTCACCAAATGGATAAACATTTCCGCTCGGCAGAGTTTAAAAACAATATTCCTGTGGTAATTGCACTTTTGAGTGTGTGGTATAACAACTTTTTTGGTGCAGAAAGCCAAGCGATTATTCCTTACACGCAATATCTTCACCGACTTTCGGCGTACTTGCAACAAGGAATTATGGAAAGCAACGGAAAACAAGTTGCTCGAAATGGTCAGCCCGTAAGTTATCAAACAGGAACAATTATATGGGGCGAACCTGGAACGAATTCTCAACACGCTTTCTTTCAGTTAATTCACCAAGGAACGAAACTTATCCCAACAGACTTTATCGGTTATAAACATTCGCTTTACGGCAATAAAGACCATCACGACAAACTAATGGCAAACTTTTTTGCTCAAACAGAAGCATTATTAAAAGGAAAAACGGAAGCCGAAGTACGTGCTGAAATGGGCGAAAATGCGAACGAAACACTTGTTCCTTTCAAAGTTTTTGAAGGAAATCGACCTACAACAACTTTCTTGATTGATAAACTAACTCCTGAAAGTCTTGGGGCACTCATTGCGATGTATGAACATAAGATTTTTGTGGAAGGCGTTGTGTGGGATATATTCAGTTATGACCAATGGGGCGTAGAACTCGGCAAACAGTTGGCTAACAACATATTGAAAGATATTAATTCAGCAGAAATATCAAAACACGATAGCTCAACAACCAACTTATTGAAGAAATTCAAAGAAAAATAATTGCGTAGGGGCGTATGTAATGCGCCCTTATTTTAATTCGTATTTAACTTTGTCAAATCTTTTACGCTTTGACAAAGTTTTTAAATATTTGTAAATTCCTTTTTGAGAAAAATATCTTTTTGTTGTAATATAAACAGACTTATTCTTACAAAAAGAAGATAAAAATCATTAAAAATGGAAGAAATTTATTACAACAAATTTAGTGTAATCAAAAAATGCTGAATATTTCCAAAATATACGAAGAAATTAAAAAACTTTTAGGAAAAAAGATGATATACATAAAAACATTAGAAGAAATTGAACTAATGAAAGAAAGCGCCCAAGTAGTTTCACGCACTTTGGGTATTCTTGCCAAAGAAATTAAACCGGGCGTTACCACTCTGTATTTAGACAAAATAGCAGAGGATTATATTCGCAGTCAGGGAGCAATTCCAGGTTTTTTAGGATTGTATAATTTCCCGAATACGTTGTGTGTAAGTCCTAATGCACAAGTGGTTCACGGCGTTCCAAATGACCGCCCATTGGAAGAAGGCGACATTATTTCCATTGATTGTGGGGCGTTAAAAAACGGATTTTATGGCGACCACGCTTACACGTTTGAGGTGGGCAAAGTTTCTGACGAAGTAAAAAAACTTTTGAAAGTTACCAAAGAATCGCTTTATGTTGGCATTCGCGAGTTTAAAGCGGGTAATCGTGTGGGTGATGTTGGATACGCCATTCAGAATTATTGTGAAAATCACGGTTATGGTGTGGTGCGAGAGTTGGTTGGTCACGGCGTAGGTCGTTCAATGCACGAAGACCCTGAGATGCCAAATTACGGAAAAAGAGGCAACGGAAAGCGCTTCAAAGACGGAATGGTGGTAGCCATTGAACCAATGATAAATATGGGTACGCAGCGTGTGAATCAACTAAAAGACGGCTGGACTATCTTAACGGCAGACGGGAAACCTTCTGCTCACTTTGAGCATAATGTGGCGATAGTAAACGGAAAACCGAAGCTACTTTCAACATTTAAGTATATCTACGAAGCATTAGGAATTGAAAGCAATGAAGAGAAGGAATTTCAATAACCTAACTATTTTGACGAAACAGAATAAAAAAAACCGTCTGAATGACGGTTTTTTGTTGCTTTATCTCAAAGTTGATTTAGTTAATAATAAAGCACTTTGATGTACTCAATATAGTTTTTCTAAAAAATACATACCAACGCTTTGACATATCGCCATCAGCGTCATAAATTTTAGGAATCGTAAATAGACCTCTGTTTTTCAAAGCGTATTCGTTTCGTAATTTTTTGTAAAAATCCGGCATAAAAAAAGAGTGTTTTTTTATACAAAACACTCTTTCTTAATAACTTATAATTCGTAGCGGGAACTGGACTCGAACCAGTGACCTTCGGGTTATGAGCCCGACGAGCTACCTACTGCTCTATCCCGCGATTTGTGAGTGCAAATGTATGATATTTTTTTTGTTCTGCCAAATAATTCAGTAAAAAAACAAAAAAATTATTCCACATAAATGCGTTTAAGACGACGTGAAAGCGACGTAATTAACTCATATGAAATAGTTTGTGCTGTTTCGGCAAGAATTTCAGATGTATGTTTTTCATCAAAAATAATAACTTCATCACCTTCGTTACAGTCAATTTCAGTAACATCAACCATCAACATATCCATACAAACATTTCCCAAAATAGGCGCTTTCTTACCATTGATGTACACAAATCCAACTCCTTTGCCATAAATTCGGTTGAGTCCATCGGCGTGCCCTACGGAAATAGTAGCCGTTCGAGTAGGTTTTTCTGCTTGAAAACCAAAGTTATAACCCACAAAACTACCTTTGGACACGTTATGAATTTGCGAAATTAAACTTTTTAAAATCGTTATCGGACGGAAATGCTTTTGATATTCAGGGTCATTTCCAAAACCATACATTCCGATGCCACTTCGTACCATATCAAAATGCGCCTGCGGATAGTTCAAAATTCCTGATGTATTACAATTGTGGAAAAGGATTTTATGCGAAAAATATTTCTTTATAACATTTTGGAAATCAACAAATAAATCAATTTGTTTTTCCATAAAAGATTGTGCATTTTTGTCTTCCGAAGCAAACAAATGTGAGTAGGCAGCTTTTACTTTAACGGACTTTTTTTGAACCAAAACCTGACATACATCTTCCATTTCCTCCAATGAAAATCCTAAACGATTCATTCCCGAATTGCACTTGATATGCACGGGATAATCCTCTTTTTTCAAACCCTCGACAAAATCTACAAAATGCTCTAAAATTCGCTTTGAATAAAGTGTTGGTTCTAAATCGAACTCAACAATATTTTCAAAATCAGCAATTTGCGGATGTAAGACCAGAATAGGTTTCGTAATTCCCGCTTTGCGAAGTTCAATTCCTTCGCTTGCATAAGCTACCGCAAAATAATCTGCTAAATTCTTTTTCTGCAAAAAAGAAGCAATTTCACAATGATTATTTCCGTAAGAAAAAGCCTTAACCACTGCCATAAAAAGCGTTTCAGGTTGAAGTTTACTTTTTAAAAATCGAACATTATGTTCCAAATTATCCAAACGGATTATCAAATGGCTTGTTCCTGTCTCTATTTTGTTGTTAATTGTCATTTTCTACTTTAATATACGTTATTTTTTTTGTTTTATATCTCAAAAAAAAATTTTATAAGTCATAAATTATAAAAAATACCTTCTAAATTTAATTTTATATCTCATAATTTTCATTTTGTATGTACAAAATTATTTTTTCAATGTACAAAACGAAAATTTATACATTAAAAATATAAATTTATACATTGAAATTCAATTTTTATACTTAATAAATTCATTTTTTTATCTTATTTTTTTCAATAGATATTTATTTTTTATAAATTTATAGGTATATTCCGCACAAAATCATATCTTTCAGAAAAATTATCTCTAATTTTCTAAAAGAAGTTTTTTCTAACTATACGAAATCATTTGATAAATTTAATTTTTAATGATAAAATACGTAAAATCTATCTTCTT
>JBGYFE010000090.1:0-22802 GCA_041819925.1 Capnocytophaga sp. | reverse complement strand
GATACGGAAGATTTGCCCACGAGCGTTTGCCCTGAGAGACGTTATGAACGACTTTCTACCGACAAAAGCGATTGCCGACTTTCGTTTGCTTCGCCTGTGGGCTTGCTACTGAATTGCAATCACATTTACAATCAGTATTTGTTTTTGGACAATTCAGAGCAGAATTTGCAAAAATTTGAAAAAACCGCTCGGAATATGCACTCGCTTTCTCGGTACAGCCGTGCCAATCAAATCAACCGACAATGGATAGAGGAGTATCTCAATGAAGCTCATTCGTATGGACTTTCTTCCATTCGGGCTCATTTCAATGTAATGGCGTGGTCGGACAATCCGCAAGAACTTAAAATGCTCAAAAATGAAGTAGGCAGTGCTTTGGCTTCGATGGAATGCAAACCTCGCCACAATACCATTGATGCAGCTACGCTTTATTGGGCAGGAATTGCAGGAAACGCAGCGGATTTTCCTTCGGAAGAAACTTTTTACACCTTTATCGAACCTGCTTTGTGTTTTTTCACAAGTGAGACCAATTATCGGAGTTCGCTCAGTCCGTTCGGGATAAAAATGGCGGATAGGCTTACGGGCAAACCCATTCATTTGGATATTTCGGATTTGCCGATGAAAAAAGGCATCATCACCAACCGAAACAAATTCGTGTTAGGGCCTTCGGGAAGTGGTAAATCTTTCTTTACCAATCATTTGGTACGACAGTATTACGAACAAGGAACGCACATTGTTTTGGTGGATACAGGAAATTCCTATCAAGGCGTATGTGAGCTGATACATCAAAAAACCAAAGGGAAGGACGGAATTTATTTCACCTATACGGAAGAAAATCCCATTGCTTTTAATCCGTTTTATACTGATGATGGGGTGTTTGATATTGAAAAACGCGAAAGTATCAAAACCCTTATTTTGACCCTTTGGAAACGCGATGATGAACCGCCCACTCGCTCGGAGGAAGTGGCACTTTCCAATGCCGTGAGTTTGTATATCCAACAGCTTAAAAACAATACTGATAAAATGCCTTCATTCAATGGTTTTTATGAATTTGTCAAGGGTGAATATGCTCAAATTTTACAAGAGAAAAAAGTACGCGAAAAGGATTTTGATTTAGCCAATTTCCTAAATGTATTAGAGCCATATTACAAGGGAGGTGAATACGATTATTTGCTCAATTCGGATAAGGAACTAGACCTACTTTCTAAGCGGTTTATCGTTTTTGAGATTGATGCCATTAAAGACCACCCGATACTTTTCCCTGTGGTAACCATTATCATTATGGAGGTGTTTATCAACAAGATGCGACGGCTTAAAGGCATTCGCAAGATGATTTTGATAGAAGAAGCGTGGAAAGCCATCGCCAAGGAAGGAATGGCGGAATACATCAAATATCTGTTTAAAACCGTGCGTAAATTCTTCGGCGAGGCGGTCATCGTAACCCAAGAGGTAGATGATATTATTCATTCGCCCATTGTCAAAGAAAGTATTATCAATAATTCCGATTGTAAAATATTACTCGACCAACGCAAGTATATGAATAAATTCGATGCCATTGAGGCAATGCTGGGGCTTACCGAAAAGGAAAAATCTCAAATCCTTTCCATCAACCTAAGCAACGACTCCAAACGCAAGTACAAAGAAGTGTGGATAGGCTTGGGTGGAACGCATTCTGCCGTATATGCCACCGAAGTAAGCCCAGAGGAATATTTTGCCTACACCACCGAAGAGAGCGAAAAGCACCAACTGACACAGCTTTCCCAAAAGTGGAACGGCAACTTGGAAAAAGCCATTGAACAGATGAGTGCGAAATTTAGGGAATAGGCAACAGGCAATAGGGATTAGGAGAAAAGGAGATTAGGAGAAAAGGAGATTAGAATTTTTAGAAAAATAGAAACTTAACAAAAATAGAATAAAAATGTTCAACCAAAAAATAAGAAAAAGATGAAGGCAAAACACATTGTATCGTTAATGCTTTTACTGCTGACTTTCGGTAGTGTAAAAGCCCAATTTGTGGTAACTGACCCCACCAATTTAGCACAAAGTATCGTTAATACCACCCAACAGATTGTGCAAACATCTTCCACAGCTCGGAATATGATTAATAATTTTCGGGAAGTGGAAAAAATATACAATCAAGGGAAAGAATACTATGACGCTCTTAAAAAAGTCAATAATTTGGTCAAAGATGCCCGAAAAGTGCAAGAAACCGTGCTAATGGTGGGTGATATTTCCAAAATGTATGTTACCAATTTTAAGAAAATGACCCAAGATACCAATTTTTCTACCGAAGAACTTAATGCCATTGCCTTTGGGTATTCTAAATTATTAGGCGAAAGTTCCAATCTACTGAAAGACCTTCGACAAATTGTCAATGCTTCTTCGCTATCGATGAACGATAAAGAACGCTTGGACATCATCGACAAGGTGCATAAAGAAGTCCGAGAATACTACAATTTGGTCAAGTATTACACCCAAAAAAACATCTCGGTAAGCCATCTGAGAGCCAAAAAGAAAAACGATGCACAGCGAGTACTTTCCTTATATGGCAACGAGTTTAAATACTATTAGTCCTTTTGTTAGGGAATAGGGATTAGTAATAAAAATAGAATTAAGAATAAAAAATAAAAAAAACAAAAATGTGGTTAGCGGTTGATTTTAGCAATTTGCACGAAATACTTAGAAGTTTATACGATGAAATGATGCCCTTAACGGCACAGATGACAGGGGTAGCCAAAGGCATTGCGGGATTGGGGGCGTTGTTTTATGTAGCAATGCGGGTGTGGCAGGCTTTGGCACGAGCCGAAGCGGTAGATGTATATCCGCTGCTGAGACCTTTTGCCATTGGCTTGTGTGTGCTTTTCTTTCCTACTATTGTACTGGGAACGATGAATGCAGTGCTAAGCCCCGTGGTTACAGGCACACACGCTATTTTAGAAACCCAAACACTGGATTTAAGAGACCTTCAACAGAAAAAAGACCGCTTGGAACGAGAAGCACAGCTTCGCAACCCCGAAACCGCCTACTTGGTCTCTGATGAGGAATTTGATAAAAAGATTGAGGAGCTGGGCTGGATGCCCGAAGATATGGCGGTAATGGCAGGAATGTATATCGAGCGTGGAATGTACGATTTGAAGCAAAGCATTCGTGCGTGGTTTCGGGAGCTGTTGGAAATACTTTTTCAAGCGGCAGCATTGGTCATTGATACGGTGCGAACTTTTTTCCTAATTGTGCTTTCCATTTTAGGACCTTTGGCTTTTGCCATATCGGTTTGGGACGGATTTCAATCTACGATGACCCAATGGATAACCCGCTATGTAAGCGTATATCTGTGGCTTCCTGTTTCGGATTTGTTCAGTTCCATATTGGCAAAAATACAATCACTGATTTTAGAAAAAGACATCGAACAACTCTCTGACCCTAATTTCATTCCCGATACTTCCAACACGGTGTATATCATCTTTATGATTATCGGAATTGTAGGCTATTTTACTATCCCTACGGTATCAGGGTGGATTATCCAAGCAGGTGGAATGGGCAATTTCGGCAGAAATATCAACCAAACCGCCACCAAAACCGCCAATACTGCATCAGCTGCCGCAGGTTCAGTTATCGGAAACATCACAGGCAGACTTTTTAAGAGATAGGGATTTAGGAGAAAAGGAGATTAGGAGGTTAGTGATTAAAAAAACAAAAAAAATAAAAAAATGGAATTTAAAATTTTTAGAAATATAGAAAATGGATTTAGGCAGATACGCATATACACGATAGTGTTTGCGAGTTTATGCTTGATTGTCAGTGTATTTTCGGTGGGCTATGCGTATTATTTTGCAGAAAAACAACGGGAAAAAATCTATGTGTTAGACCAAGGGAAGTCATTGATGTTGGCTCTTTCGCAAGATACCAAACTCAATCGCCCTGTGGAAGCTCGTGAGCATATTCGTAGGTTTCACGAACTTTTTTTCAATCTTTCTCCCGACAAAAAAGCCATAGAAGACAACACCAAACGGGCTTTCTATCTGGCAGACAAATCCGCCTTTGACTACTATAAAGATCTAAACGAAAAAGGCTTTTATCATCGAATGATTTCAGCAAATATCCATCAACGCATTGTCATCGATAGTATCCGATGTGATTTTGATAAGTATCCGTATCAGGTGCAAACCTTTGCTAAACAATTCATTACCCGCCCCAGCACCATTACCCAGCGAAGTCTCATCACTTCGTGTAGGCTTATCAACTCGGTGCGTTCGGACAACAATCCGCAAGGGTTTGTAATGGAGCAATTTACCATCATTGAAAATAAAGACCTTCAAACCATTGAACGATGATACCACTGCTGAAAAAACATTGGGATAAACTCAATCTCCGCCTTGAAAACTATTGCCAAAATCTTGCTCCTAAAAAACGCAAACGCATTGTAATTATAGGCTTTATTGCGTATGTGCTATTGACCGTAATTTCTTTATTGTTAGAATTTTAGGTTTTTTTAAGAGATGAGGAGATGAGTTTGAAAGGAGATGAGAAAGTTTAAAATGTTTAAAAAGTTTAGAAAATTAGAAATGAAAAAATCAACAAAAATTTAAAAAATATAAAAAATGGAAGAACCTACAAACACCCCCGAAACAACCAAGCAAAGACCGAGTTTTTTGCTAACGGAAGAAGAGGAAAAACAGCACCAAGAACGCAATGAAGAAAAAGCCCTCGCAAGAAAACAACAATACAAGAAATGGGCAATTTTTACCCTGATGGGACTTGTTTTTTTAGGCTGTATGTATTTGCTTTTTGGTGGAAAATCCACCGAAGAAGACCCTAAAAAAGACATCAACGAACTGGTGCCACAAGCCAAAGAAAATGTATTGCCTTCGGACAAGGAAACCGCTTATGAGCAGGAACTTTTAGAACAAAAACAATCCGAGAGAGAGGCATCACTCGGGGCGTTGTCCGACTATTGGAAAGAAGACATTTTAGAAGTTCCCCAAGAAGAAAAAACGACCGCACCGCCCAATGCTATTGCTCATTCGGGGCAGACCTATCGGGATATTCATCATACTTTGGGCAATTTTTATCAGGATAATTCCGCCTATGAAGAGCAACAAAAATTGCAGGAAGAAATCCAGCGACTCAAATCGCAACTCGCAGAAAAAGAAAGCCAAGACCCTTTAGATACCCAAATGGCACTGATGGAAAAATCCTACCAGATGGCAGCCAAATATATGCCACAAAACACCAATGGACAAACTTCTTTTTCTACAACGGAGACCCTTGAAAAAAAATCATCGGTAGCTTCTTTGGAAAAAGTAGCCGTAGTGCCTGTTTATACCCTAACCAATAAAGTGGTCAGTCGTTTGCCGAGAAAGGAAAACGATAGTGTTTTTTGGGAGCAATGGCACAAGACCCAACAACGAAGTTTCATCAATGCTGAAAACTCAACATCTACACCGATGTTTATAAAAAATAGCATTCGTGCTTGTGTGCATTGGCAACAATCCATTAGAGAAAATACCCGTGTGCCTTTGCGACTATTGGAGGCGGTTCGTGTAGGACAACAGCATATTCCACAAGGCGAATTACTCACCGCCACCGCCAAAGTAAATGGCGATAGGTTGCTTTTGGATATCAATTCCATAGAATACAAAGGAAACATTATCCCTGTGTCGCTTACCGCTTATGATTTAGACGGACAGCAAGGCTTGTATTTGCCTTACAATCCCGATGCGAATGCTTTCCGAGAAATCGCTTCTTCAATGAGTAGCAATTCAGGAACAAATTTTACTTTTAATTCTTCTGCCAAAGACCAAGTGGTTTCTGACCTTTCCAAAGGTGTCATACAAGGAACTTCTTCCTATCTCTCCAAAAAAATAGCCCGACCTGCTATCAAAGTCAAAGCAGGATACCAAATGTTATTAGTGGCGAAAAAATAAGTTTTTAGCACCACTAAAATTTAAAAATCAAGCTATAAAAAACAAAAAAAATCATTTAATAATACATACAATGAAAACACCAATGTTATTTTTAATGGCGGTTTGCACTGCTATTTCGTATGCTCAACCGAGCCGTAGTACCCTGCCTGTGGATAAACTATCCATTGACCAATCCACAAGAGAAGTAATTCCATATCCGTTGGAAGTTACTTATGACAAAACCACGCATTTGATTTTTCCTACGGCAATCCGTTATGTGGATTTGGGTAGCGAACATCTGATTGCTGAAAAAGCCAAGGAAGCGGAAAATGTACTTCGGGTAAAGGCAACCACGCCCGATTTTACCGAAAAAACCAACCTATCGGTAATTACCGAAGATGGTGGATTTTTTAGTTTTGAAGTCTGTTATGACCCTGCTCCTAAAAAACTTACTCTTGATTTTGCCCGAGATATGCCACAGGGCAATAGCGTAAAATCCGATATTTTGTTTTCTGATACAGGTTGGGAATCTCCTGCGGTGGCCCAAATGATTATGACCGCTATTTACAATCAAAAACAACATTTTATAAAGCATATCGGTTCGCAAAATGCTAAAATTCAATGGTTACTCAAAGGATTGTATATCCACAACGGAAAATTATACTTAGATATTTGGCTTAAAAATCGCAGTTATTTGCCCTTTGAAGTAGATTTTATCTCGTTTAAAGTGGTGGATAAAAAAACAACCAAGCAAAGCCTTGTGCAAGAAATTTCCGTAGAACCCTTGCGAGTGTATGAGCCTTTATCCGTTGTCAAACCCAAAAAAGATGCCCATAGCGTGTATATGTTGGAGGGGTTGAGCTTGTCTGATGACAAGGTACTTCGCATTGAGATTTTTGAGAAAAACGGCAGTCGCTATCAGTCGTTTTTACTCACCAACGAAGACATTGCCAACGCCCGACCCATTGAACAATTTTATTTAAAATTTTAATCTTATGAAACCGTTTTTGTTATTCATCACATTAGTAATAAGCGGATTACATTCGCTTTCAGCCCAACGCTTACTGCCCAATCAAAAAGGTGTTGAAGCATACATTGCCTTTCCAATTTGGGCGTTGGGTAATGAATTTTCTATGGAAGATTTTTCGGCGGGAATGGCACTGACTATCAACGCTAAAAACGGGAATTATATGCGATTTGCCTTAGAATATACCACCCAACATCATCTGTATAAAAACTTAAAAATTCCTGTGGAAACCTATCTTGCAGAAGGCGGATATAGTTTTTTCCTCATAGGCGAATCCACTCGGACTTTGGCGGTCAATTTGACCCTAAACGGCGTGTTGGGTTATCAAGAAGTGAATCGCAGCAAAAACCTTTTGCCTGATGGAGCAATGCTTAAAAATCAAAGTGCGATGCTCTACGGAGGCAAAGCGAGTATTTCGGTGGAAACCTACCTGTCTAATCATTTTTTATTTTCGGTGCAAGGAAATCTAAAAGCCTTGTGGGGCTGTTCCTTACAGCGTTTTAGACCTTCGGTAGGCATCGGGCTTCGCTACCTTTTTTAAATTTTTAGTTTTTTTAATTATACAACTTTCTAACTATCAATACTTTAATTACTAAAAATGCTAAAAAATCATTTAATTAAAAATACAAAAAAACAAAAAAATGAAACATCAATTTTATAAAACAATGCTTGGTATTTGGACGATTGTGGCTTTATTTTCGCTCGTTTCTTGCGAAAAAGAACTTGATATACAGCAGAACTTTCCTTTTGAAGTAAAGGTAATGCCTGTTCCCAAAGCCATTGCCCAAGGCGATACAGCGGAAATTCGTTGTCAAATACAATCCGAAAATCAATATACTGAAAATCAGTATTTTATTCGGTATTTTCAGTACGATGGCAATGGAAAACTTCGCATTGGCAATTCCGCACCCTTACTGCCCAACGATACTTATGGGTTGCCCAATAAAACCTTTCGGTTGTACTATCAATCCCTTTCCCAAGAAACAGAAATGTTTTCCGTGTGGATAAGCGATTCCTTTGGCAATGAACAAAAAATAGATTTTGAGTTTAATAACATCAAAGGAGAAGAATAAAGCCAACTCCAACCCTTCACCTCCAAAACACGCCTAATGTATCTATTGGGCGTGTTTTGTTTGTAGCTTTGTTTAAAAATAAAGACAATGGAAATAGTTGTGATAGAAAAATCGGTGCTGGAACAGGCTTGTAAAGACCTTAATGATTTGACCCATTCTTTACAATTGGTAGTGGCTTCGTACCAGGGACTTTGTCAGGGTGAAAAATGGTTGGACACCCAAGAGGTTTGCCTGATGCTGGGCATCAGCAAAAGGGCTTTGCAAAATTACAAAGACCAAAAAATTCTGCCGTGTTCTTTTATTCATCGCAAAAACTATTTCAAAATGAGCGATGTACAAGCCTTATTGTCTTCTCAAAACTTTAAAAAATGAATTTTTTAGACCATAAAGACCCGATAATCACCCAGTATCTCCAACAGATAGAAACCCTAAAAGCACAAACGGAATTTATTCTCAAAAATTTTCGTCCTGTGTTGGGAGGCGAAATCTTTTTAACAGGCAAAGAAGTCTGTAAATTGCTACATATCACCCAGCGAACTTTACAACAATATCGCGATGACGGGCTACTTCCATACATTCAAATTGGGGGTAAAATCCTTTTCAAAGAAAGTGATTTACGCAATATATTAGAAGCCAATTACCATAAATAATCTCTTGCCATTCTTCTTTATTATTTCCTTTCTACAAGCCTTTTTACTTTTAGTAAAAGGGCTTTCTTCTTTTTTAATTTTAATGATTTTTTCTAAAATGATATGCTATTCTAAATCACAAAATAACCATTAGCAAGCCTTTCTTTTGCTTCTTTTCTTTGTTAAAGAAAAGAAGGTCGGTCGTGAGCCACGACAGGCGAATTTTTAGATTTTGTTATCAGAAAAACAAAAAAAATCTAACAATAAAAGCACAAAAAAGCCCTTTAAAAGATGTTTAAAAAGGCTTTTTAAGGTATTTACAATATCAAAAAAATCAAACAAGCATTGGTTGGCTTCTAAAATCTTGTAAGTTAAGAAAAAATCCACGCTTGTCGGTTAGTCCGTTGCGGAACAAATTCCAGAGTAGGGAGGCTCCCATTTGGGAAAGAGTAGCGTTGATAAAAAGGTCTTGCTTGTGTAGGGCTTCGGCAAGGGAACAACTTGGGGTTTCGGTGTCAAGGTCGGCATTTTCAAAAAGGTCGGCAAATTCTTCGGTGGGCATTGGCAGATTTCCAACGCAAGTATATTCATCGCTTTGGGGCTGAAAATGTTCGCCTATGCTGAATAAAATCACTTGCCCCGTGTGGCGACTATTTCCAAAATCCAATCCATACTTGGGGCGGTTGTGGTAATGCGTTGTCCCACCGAGTTGTGAGAGAATTTGGGCAATTTCCAAACGAGCCTTTGCCGTATCCACGCACAAAAGATATAGTTCGCCCTGCATTGCTTGGGAAAAGTTGGCTAAATTCTTTTGAGAAAACAACATCGGTTGGGCGTTCCAATTCGTGCCAAAAAATCGGTTAATACGGCTTATCAGTGCGGTGGATTTGTACAATCCTAATTCACACTCTGCAAAAAGTTGTCGCCCCAAATTGGCTTGGGTAATGGTGTCATTGTCCCAAAGGGTTACGCAAAATCCTGCGTGTCCGAGTTGTTGCAAAGCGTGGTGCATACGCCCTAAGGCTGTGATAACCTGTGAGCCTGTTCCCCCTGCACCTATTAAATGTACTTTAATCGGATTGGTCGTATTGAGCAACGATTGATGTACAAAATGCACTCGTTTTTTAGTGAGAGTGTCGGTGTTTTTTATTGTATTTTCCATTTTTTCTAATTTTCTTACTAACTTATTTCCTATAATTTCTAATCTCCTGTAATTCTAATCTCCTTTTCTCCTCAAAAACTCATCTCCTCAAAAACTAAAAAATCTCTTTTAATACTTTTTTATTGGCTTGTAAGAATTCGGTAGGAAATGGTTTCTGCGTTTTTGAAAGTTCTTTCCAAAGGCTTTTGATATCGTTTTTTCCTTTGATAAGGGGATAATTTCCCAATGGATGCGAAAAATAACTTTCAAAGAAGTAAGTTTCCCAACGATGTATAAACTCTTCTAAATGAATATTTTGCGGTAGGTTGATTTTCACCGAACCCATACAGACATTGCCATTTTCGTAGATGTTAAAAAAAGGAGCGTAATGCAAAGGCGTATTTAGATTAGGCTTCCGATTTTGAGCAAGGGCATAGAGAAAAAGGCGTTTTTTGTCGGCTTTCCACACAAGAGGCGGAATGCCAATTTTGATATTTTCCAAACCTGTTGATTTTTCAAAAAACAAAGTGCGTTGTTGAGCCTTTGTATGCCAAATTACTTGCCCATTCTCACGCAAATCAAAGTGCAACACATTGGCAGGAAGTAGCCCTTTGGGTTGTAAAAAAGCGTGTTTTATCTCTTTTTTAAATGAAAGTAGTTGAGCCAATTCTTGGGCATTTTCAAGGCTTAAAGGCTGACAAGCCAATGGCGTTCCGTTTTTGTCAAGGGTCAAAAATTCGGTGTAACAATCAGCCTTGTAGTTTTGGGCGGTTTGGTAAAAAATCACTGCCGAAGTAGGAAAATACAACTCTCCAAAGGTTTCGGTAATATCTTCTAAATGTTTGTTTTCCATTGTTTTATGTTTTTTTTAAGTTTTTAAGTTTTTTGATTTTTTATATTTAAAAAATGTTCGTTTTTAGTTGAATTAGGTTCTTTGGATTAAAAAATCAAAAAGAATTTAGCAAATGAATGAACCGATGCAAAAGCGGATAAAATCGGCTTTCAAAATCAAATCGTAAAAGGGGCGATGTTCCATCAAAATGGTTGTAAATAGTGGGTTCTTCTATTTCACAACATTGAGCGTATTCGCTGTGTATGACAGGCATTATATGCTCTTCAAAAAAATCGCTTTGGGTTTCATAAACAAAAGAAACATATTTTTCTATTTCAAAAATTCCCTCCTCAGTGGCTTCGGTGCGGTGCAAGTGCGTGTATAGGTTCGCCGTTGGAAAATCTTGCCATAACTTGTAAAAATCTTTCGCTAATTCCAAGCATTTTTCTTCCAAATCATTACAAGGAGAAAAATTTTCTATCTGTATTTTCAAAAATTCCACCTTAAAAACATTCTTCATTTGCTGATAAAAAATATCTCCAACGCTCTCACTTTCTCGCAGATAGACCGCAAATTGTTTTCTTTCTTCTTCATTTTCCCAATCTTCAAACAAGGCAAATTCATTGAAATATTCATAGGCATACAAAAGAAAATAATTGTCGTGCGTATAGTAAGGAATGCGACAATGATTTCTTAAATATCCCACGATAGAAAGTAGCAAACAAGCGATTTTTTGAGAGTTTAATGTATTGATATTTAATAATTTATACATAGGCAAAATAGGAATATAAAACAAAGTTTGGTGGGTGCAAAAATTTTCCTGCACCGAGAAAAAAGCCGTATTTTCTGTATTTTTCATCACTTTGATTTGGCAGAAAATTGTTTCGCTTTGAGATAACTGATTTTCAGCCTGTGCAAGTGCCAACGCCACATTATACGGAAATTCGTAAAGGTTCATATCAAAGGGCTGAAACTGATAAAATTCCGCCATTTGTTGCCAAGATTTTTGCAAATCTTGTTGCCATTTTTGGGTGTCTATGCCTTTAAAATCGCTGAAATTTCCGACTTTGGGCAAGAAAGAATGTTTTAAAAAACCATTGGCAAAACCGCTTTCGGAGCGGTGTTTTGGGTTTCTTGCTGAATTTGGGCAAGGTCTTTGGGGCGTTTGACCCACGCTTCCCACTGAGCCAAATTTTTGTATAATGCCTTTTGTTTTTCGCTTTTCGGTGGCAAAAGATTGCCTTTTATTTTGGATTGCATACATTTTTTTAGTTTTAGGTAATAGGGTAAGGCAACAGGCAATAGGGATTAGAAATGAGACCATTAGGAAAAAACTATTGCCCAATCCCTGTTGCCTATTCCCTTACATTAAAAAAAATCAGCCTTTTGTTCCTATGGAAGTTTCAAAATGGTATTCTACTTTTTCGCCGTTGATACGGGGCTGACAGACTTTGGCGGTGGTCAAAATCGGATAGGTAGGGGCGTAAAAATGTTGCACCATTTCCACAGACCACGCTGTATTGGGGTCTTCCAATGTAAGAAGTTGTCCATTGTGTTTGAAAATAAACACTCGTTTTAACTGCGTTGCAAGTAACATATTTTTAGTTTTTTAGTGTTAATAAAATGATTAAAAATTGATAAGGCAGGAAAAAATTATTCTACATTTTCAAATAATGAAGGTGCAAAATGAGCCGATAATTCTGACCTTTTTTTGCGAATGGTATCGGCATAGGCTGGAAATTCATCAGGAGGTGGCAGTTTTGTCCACGCCTCACGATACTTGCCTTGTGCTTCTAATTCGGCTACTTTTTTCATTGCTTCCTCGTATTTTTTGGCTTGTTTTTCCTTTTCTTTTTGCTCCTTATCGGCTTTTTCTTTTTCCATAGCCGATAGTTTTTTCGCCTGTTCTTGGGCTTGGAGATAGTTTTCCATATTGAGCAAAAGCGAAGAAGTTTCTTCCAACGGATGGGTGATGCTCTGAAAAAATCCGCTGTCCAATTCCTCTGCCGTTCCCTTTAACACAAGGGGCGGAATGCTGTTTTTAGCAGGGTCGGTGCATTGGTCGTTTTGCAGTAATACCGATACGATAAACTGCCCATTTTGTCCCTGCTGGATAACCATTTGTAGGCTTCCTGTAATGTTCATCAGTGCGATTTGATTAAAAAAATTCGTTTCCATTTTTATTTCTTTTTTTGATATTATTAACTATTTTAAGCAACTTACAGAAGTTTCTATAAATTATAGAAGAAATTAAAGCACTTGTTGTTGTGTTTCTATTTCAAATGCTATTTCTCGCTCACTGCATTGGGTTTGATGTATGGTATGTAGTTGATTTTCATCTTTTTGAGTGAAAGAAATACAATACCTTTTGCAGTAGGCTTTTATCTGGCTGATTGCCTTTTCTTGGCTGGAACAGACCGCTATAAGGGTGCGACTATCCGTGCTGTGCCAACTATCGGTCTGATAGGCTAAATAAACGATTTTCATAAGGGATTGTTTTTAAGTTTTTTGTTCGCTTTCTTTGATTTTCAACTTTTTATAAATGTCTTGCCAATATTTTTTTCGTTCTTTATCAAAAGGAATATTTTCTTTGTCGATATGCTTGTATTTTCTGAAATTATCGGCTTGTGCTAACGCCTTATCAAGGTCGGTTATGTGGATTATCTTTCCGTTCAAATCTGTTATTTTCATAGTTTTTCTATTAACTGATTAAGGTGTATATCATCGGTGTAAAACTCTTCACCTGTATGTTTTCCAAAGGCTTGAAAATAAGCATTTCCGCCTTTGCAAATGACCATTTGATATAAATTGAGCGTACTTGTGGGGGTGTTAAAATGGTTCGTTTCGTTCTTTTCAAAGGTTACAAACTGCCAATTTTTGTCCCCTAAAAGAGTATCTATATGGGGTGTGCTATCTTCATTAGTGGCGTAAAAACTCGCCGTACTATCTCGAAACAAAACCGAAACAAAATCATTCATATCCTCGATGAAATGGGCTAATTTTAGCCGTTTTTGTATCTGTTCTTCCCAATTTTTATCTATTTTTAAAATCGCAAAATCGCAGGTATCCCACTCGCTACAAGTGTAGGCTTTTACTAAAATATACTCGGTTTTTGTCGCTGACTTTTTCATTTTTTATGCTTTTTTAGTTATTTTATTTTTCTAATCTTCTTATCTCCCAACTTTCTCATTTTCTATCTCCTAAAATTCCCTAAAATAATGCCCATTACATTCCGAAAAATCGCCGTTGAGTACAAGGTCTCTTCCAAAGGATTGATAATCAAAATACATTGCCACTCGGTGCGGAATATCGGTCAGTAGCCCTATTTCTTGGGCATAATATTCGGCAAAGGCTTCTTCATTTGAAAAATATCCCATATACCGCTCTTGGGCTTGTTCAATGGTGTTCTCGTTTAGTGATAATCCATTCATTTCCAAATAATTTTGAATAATTTCTAAATCTTCCTCGCTTTTGTCTTCTAACAAAGTGGCGATTTCAAAAATATCTTTTTGCAAATGGCTTTCGCTTATGCACCCTTTAAATAAGTCGGGGCATTCCCAATCTTGAAACATCAATTCGGGGTCGGTTTCATCTTCGTGTAACTCCTTGCAAGCGGTGTAAAACGCTTCCAAATCTTCATAATCCGATAAGGTAAGCCACTCTCCAAATAAATTAGCTTCGTTGTATTTTTGGTAAGTGCCTACATAAATGCTTATTTGGTCTAAAATATTACTCATTTTCTGTGTTTTTAGTTATTTTTCTAATTTTCAAAATTTCTAATCTCCTTATCTCCTAACTTTCTCATTTCCTCATCTAAAAAGGCAAATCATCAAAATCTTCTTCGGTGGTTAGGGCTTGGGGTGCTATGGCTTCTTTGGGGGCTGTTTCGCTTTTTTTGGAGTGGTGCAGTTTGATTTTTGAGGTATGGAAATTCAGTCCTGCTTTGGCTTCGCCTTGTGCATTGACCCACGCTCTGGCACTGACCCTGCCCGAAAGTTCCACCAACGCCCCTTTGCTTAAAATCTTGGCGACATTGACACTTATCCAATACGAGCAATCGAAAAAGGTGGTTTGCTGTATGGTTTCTCCGTCTTTATTTCGGTAAGTATCATTGACCGCTACCGAAAAATTTACTACTTGTTTGTTGTTGGACAAGGTTTGCACCTGTGCATCGCTTGTCAGTCTTCCGATGATATTCATTTTTGCTTGATTTTTAGTTATTTAATTTCGATAATTTTGTCTATTTTGCCGTAAAGCATTGCTCGAAGGCTGGTCTTGTCAAGGGCGGTATATTCGCACCAATGGTCGTATTGTTTGACCAAAAAAGTTTTCACAACTACCGAAAAATCAAACCGATAACCCATTAACGGAATGGCTTTTTTAAAATAACTATTGTGGTTGAGTTTGGAGGTTATCCAATTTTTTTCCGCTCGGCTTAACTTTTCGCCTTTGCTTACTTTTTCGCAAAGTATGTAAGTGCGATTATCTTTAAGTGTTTCAAGTTCAATTACTTGCCCTTTTACGAATTGGGTGGCGATGGGCTTTGGTGTTGTTTTCATTTTTTATGCTTTTAGTGATACATTTTTTATACTTTTTACGCTTGATTTTCCACGCTCGGCGACCTACCTTGTTGAATTTTTTTAATTTATTCGGCAATGGGAGGAAGGCGGATTCGTTTCAAAAACCAATGATAACAAGCGTGTATTTTTCTAATTTTTGACATTTTTTTTATTCGTGTAAAGGTCGGAATATGCGTTTTTCGTTTCGAGAGCCTAAAAAGGTCTGTGTTTAGCTGCCACAAGATTTTTGTAAAAAATACGACCCCGCAGGGTGTGGAGATTTTTTACAAAACCCAAAGGGCTTTGACCTTGTGGAAGCGTTGCAAACACAGAAATACCTTTGCTCTCGATAACGAAAACCATTTCCGACTCTTGGCTAAAAAAAACAGGAAGAAATTTATGGCAATAACGCCTTACCAAATGGTAAAATGCAAACGAAGTAGCCTTCCCTTGCCGAATATTTTTTTATTTAATTTACTGATAATTAGAAAAATACAATAAAAAAACCGACACAAATTTTAAAAATTCGTATCGGTGTTTTTTTTAAAGAAGTATATTTTTCTGATGAAATAGTATTGAATATTTTTCTGTTTGTAGCGAATTTTAACGACAAAAGAAGCGTAAAACAAGTAAAATAAAACCTCACAAAGAAGCCAATTTTTGTCCGAAATTCGCAAAACGATGGGCTACTTTTTCCATATCTTGACTGATTTTTTCATTGGTAATTTTGGCATAAATCTGCGTGGTTTTCAGGTTTTTATGTCCCATCATCTTGCTGACACTTTCCAACGGAACACCTTCGGTCAAAAACAAAGTCCCAAAAGTATGCCTTGCCCAATGAAAACTCAATTTTTTAGTTCGTTTGATGTCTAAAATCTCAGCGATTTTCTGTAAATGAAGATTGCAACAAGCATTGCTCGGCACTGAAAAAACAAACTCATTTTTGCTCATAGATTCGTATTTGTCGATGATTTTCTGGGCAATGGGCAAAATCCGAATGTTGGAAGTATTGTTCGTTTTTTGTCGGCGAGACAAAATCCAACGATTACCATCAAAAAAAGTTTGTATTTGATTCTTTTTCAGCTGCTTAATGTCAATATACGACAAACCTGTAAAACAACTAAACACGAATAAATCCCGCACCAATTCCCGCGTTTTGCTTTTAAAAGTGTGGTTTAACAATTGTTCAATTTCTTCTTTGAGCAAAAAACCGCGGTCTTTTTCTTCCATCGTGATTTCGTATTCCCGAAACGGATTTTTATGAATAAGTTCCTTTTCCAAAGCGATTTCAATCATCTTGCACAAAGGCATCATATAGACCCATATCGTGTTGTGAGTGAGGGATTTATCTACACGAAGATAAAAATCAAAATCCTTGATAAAATCCGCCGTTAATTCCCGAAAAGCCATATCCGTGCGGTGGTATTTGTATTGCATAAATTCCGAAAGATGCTGATAAACCGCTTCGTATTTGGCAAAAGTTTGCTTTCCACGAACGCCTTTTTGCACCATTTTTTCAAAATCTTGATTGAATTTTTGAAAGACTTTCAAAAGCGAATCGTCCATTGTTCCGATGCCCAAAAAGCTGTTTTTTAGTTTTTCGGCAGTGGTAAAACCATTGATTTTCATTAGGTTATCATACTGATTGACAAGCCGAGTTTTGAGTTCTTCCAATTTTCGGTTTATCGATAGGGCTTCTTCGGATTTACCCAAAACTTTTCCGAATTTTAAGTCCCATTTATCGGGGAAAATTTCAAGTTTGGTACTGAACTGAGCGACCTTACCATCGATGGTAATTCTGCCCATAATGGCTACTTTTCCGTTCTTTTTGGGGGCGTTTTTCTTCAAATAGAAAAGTACTTTGAAGGTTGATTTTTTAGCTGACATAACTCATTTTTTTAAATTACAAAATTAAATTACACTGAGTTACTATGCGCTATGAAAACAAGTGCAAAACACTGAAATATAGTCTGTTAAACTAAAAACTTCAAAACACGATTAGGTAACGATTTAGAAACCTAACTTTGTTTTTCCAAGTCCAAATTCCTTAGTCTCTGTCTTCCAAAGCCTTCCTGATAAAAATTTAAGCTCCTAAAAATGTGTTTATTACATCTTTTTGCTTATTTTTGCCGTTTAGTTTGGTTTTTCTTGCAAAAATATTTTTTTGACAATGAAGAAGTTTCGGTATGCTTTATATATGCGTCAATCTTTGATTTTCAAAATATTAGCTTTTTTGGTAGCTGTTGTTCTCATCGTTCAAGTGTTCCCGAAAAGAGCCAAATTTAAGTATGAATTTCAAAAAGGAAAATTGTGGCAACACGAAACGCTTTATGCTCCGTTTGATTTTCCACTTAAAAAAACAATTGACCAGATTGAGGCTGAAAAAGAAGCAATTAGAGAAAACTCTACGGTTTATTATGTGAAAGATACGTCCGTTTACCAAAATGTTAAAAGCAGTTTCGATGCCAAAAAGAATGTTTATTTTGGTCACGTTGCTGAACCTCAAAAACAACAATTAATTGAAAAAGGACAAGATTTTTTAGCAAAAATTTATCAAGATGGTGTGATGCTTTCCACGAAAAACATTAACGGAAGCGAAATTAGCCTCATCAAAGGAAATAATCAATTCTACGAAGTTTCTGTTACTAAAATATTTAATTTAAAAAACTTACATTCAGAAATTACGCGTTATTTTGCTGAAAATCCGTATGATGCGTATACGAAAAAATATTATGATTTCTTTTTTGAAATCTTGCAGCCTGACATCAGCATCGACCAACATTTTACGCAAAAAACACTTGATGAAAATTTGAAAGAAATTGTTTACACGCGTGGTTGGGTCAAAAAAGGGCAACTCATCATTGCCAAAGGCGAAATGGTGGAAGATGAAAAAGTAAATATTTTGGAATCATTACAATCTGAATATGAAGATGATACGTGGAATCAAAATAATTATCTTTGGTCATCAATTGGTTATTACGTTTTGGTGGGAATTGTTTTGTTGTTGTTGGGATTGTATATGAAAATCTATGAGAAAAATATCTACAAAAATAACGTAAAAATATCTGTGATTTTGCTTAATATGCTTTCTACCATTGCACTTGTTGGGATTATTACGAGGACTCTTCCGCAGTATATTTATATTGTTCCTGTGGCGATGATGGTGCTGATTCTCAAGGCATTTTTTGATTTACGAACCGTTATTTTTGTGTTTATTTCCACGATTTTGATACTCGGATTTGTTGTTCCGAATAGTTTTCAATTTGTTTTTATTCAGATAGTTGCGTCGTTGGCAATCATCATAGCACCAAGAGATTTGCATTACCGTTTGAATAGTTTTGTGTCAGCAGCATTGATTACGGGGGCTTATTTGGTGATTTACATTGCGTTTCACGTCATCACAGAAGGAACAATCACTGATTTGGATATTTCATTGCTTACACTCTTCATTTTGAATGGAATAGGAGTGTTGTTTTCACAACCGTTTACGTATATTTATGAAAAGGCGTTTGGTTTGGTTTCTGACGTTTCGCTTTTAGAGTTGAGTGATACCAATTCAAAATTATTGCGTGAACTTTCTGAAAAAGCACCGGGCACTTTCCAACATTCAATGCAAGTAGCAAATTTGGCAGAAGCAGCGGCTTCCGAAATTGGAGCGAATGCGTTGTTGGTGCGTGTTGGTGCGTTATATCACGATATAGGCAAGATGTTAAATCCGATTTATTTTATTGAAAATCAAAAAACAAGCGTAAATCCACACGATGAACTGACTCCTTTGCAGAGTGCTAAAATCATTACTCGTCACGTTACTGATGGCATCGAACTTGCTCGAAAAAACAAGTTGCCACAACGCATTGTCGACTTTATCCGAACGCATCACGGAACGAGTTTGACGTATTATTTCTATCGGAAAGAATTAGATGAAAATCCGAACTGTCAAGAGGCAGATTTTCGTTATCCAGGTCCAAAGCCCTTCTCAAAAGAAACAGCGATTTTGATGATGGCAGATTCAGTGGAGGCTGCGACCAAAAGTTTGAAAAATCCGACATACGAAATGCTTGATGATTTTGTGGAAAAAATCGTTAAAAAACAATTAGATGATAATCAGTTTATGAATGCTGACATTACGTTTAAAGAAATTGAAACTGTTAAAAAAGTTTTGAAAAATAAATTAACTAATGTTTATCATATCCGAATAGAATATCCTGAGTGATTTGTTGGTAATCAAATTTGCATAGTGAATAATTTTTACGAAAGGCTCTTATACAAGAAAAATAGAACCCCCTACAATTTTACAATTAGTAGGGGGCTGATTTTAGGGATTTTTATTTGTCAAACTAATTTTAAAGAATTGTCTTTGTGATTTTTTCTTCTTTAATTTCTTTGTAGATAATGTTTTGCACTCCTTTGAATCGATAGATAGTTTGTGAATTAAGATGGAAAAGTTCAATTTCTCTGTCATTTAGCACACGAATTTCAAACTGCTCAGCTGCATTACCATAATCAAGTGTGAGAAGTTTTACTTCTTTTGAATTTTGAAAATTTTCAACGGTATAAAGTCCTCTGAAAAGAGGTTGAGAGCGATTTATAAAATCCTTAGTTTCAAAAACATAATCACCATTGAGACTGTAAAATCTTATAAAATTTTCATCATCAAAAGGGTTAGAAAATCCTTGGCGGCTGGTATAGGTTTTCTCCCAAGAGGTATATTCCTGTAAAAAATAGTTGACATTTTCAAAAAATAATCGATCATAGTCAAAATTACGTCTGTGATATCCCTCCAAGCGATAAACCGTATTTGAACCCATATCGTACAAATCTATTTCACTGGCAGAAACCTGTACGACTTTGAAACGGTATGAGCCATCTAAATCGTGATGTACGTGCAAAAAAGGGTCTGATGTGGAAAAATTTCCAATAACTCGACCATAACCATCTCCAATAGAACCTATTCCTACTAAATTGTTATTCGCAACTAAAATATTTCCATCAAAAGAAATAGTGAAGGCTTTTTGCAAAAAAGGAATACGCTCACTGCCTTGTGTGGCATTTACATTTACGTACCACAAATCATAAGAATGCAAAAAATCGTGTAACGTAAGTTGATTATCATCGTAGTTATCACGAACCGAACAACTTCCGAAAAACAGAACTATAAGTGAACTGAACAATAACAATCGTTTCATAATCAATACTATTTTATTTATTGGTTTAACAATGATGTTCCAATCAATAGTTATGCCAATTTTCAAAAAGCATAAATAAAAATAGTTTTCATATTTGTCTTTTGTTTAAAATTATTTACCTTTGCCGTGTTTATTTTTAATTAGTTTTAGAATCGTATAAATATATTACAAATGAATTTAAAAAAATTGTTCTTATCAACAGTTTCGGCAGCTGTTCTAACGGGGTGCGCCAGCCCTTTGTCTAAAATAGCATCTACTCCCTTAGATGTAGTTCCGAGCGGATTGCCTCGACCAACAGAAAAATATTCAGATGACCGATTGAAAACGTGGCCTCATCAAGGTTTGACATCTTTCCCCGGAATGGATTTAAAAGGGGCTTATGACTTGCTGAAAGATATTAAGCCAAGTAGTAAGGTGATTGTTGGTGTGGTCGATTCAGGAATTGATGTTAATCACGAGGATTTGAGAAATGTAATATGGACAAATCCGAATGAAATTCCTGATAATAACATTGATGATGACCGAAATGGATATGTCGATGATATTCACGGTTGGAATTTTTTAGGAAATATCAATCAGGAAAATATGGAAATGACCCGTATTTATAAATCAAAAGATGTCAACAATCCTGATTATGCAAAAGCCAAAAAAGCCTTTGAAGAGGAGTACGATAAAACATTGAAAGATAAGGCATATTTTGAACAACTTTATCAATTGTTTTTGACAGCAGATGATGTTTTGAAAAAAGAATTAAAAAAAGATAAATATACATCTGAAGATGTTGCCAAAATTGAAACAAATGATGACACACTCATTCAGTATATTGATTTTATTCAACAGTTGTTGAGCCGCATTGATAATTCAGAAACCTTGAAAGGAGAGTTGGGAGATGCGTTGAAGCATTATACATCAAAGTTGAACTACCATTTGAATGCTGATTTTAGCCCACGTAGAGATATTTTGAAAGATGATGAAAATGATTTCAGTAAAATAAGTTATGGAGACAATAATGTTATTGGTCCTGTTTTAGAAGAGTCGCTACACGGAACGCACGTTGCGGGTATCATCGGTGCACAACGAGAAAATAATATTGGAATGGACGGTGTGGCAAACAACGTCTCGATTATAGCTTTAAGAGCTGTTCCAAATGGAGATGAATATGATAAAGATGTTGCTTTGGCGATTCGTTATGCGGCAGATAACGGTGCTAAAGTTATCAATACAAGTTTTGGAAAAGGATATTCGCCGCATAAGGACAAAGTCTATGAAGCTATCAAATATGCTGCCTCAAAAGATGTTTTGATTGTCAATGCTGCTGGAAATGACAGTGAAAATATTGACGAAAAACAATCTTATCCGAATGATGAAATTGATGGAAAGGAAATTTCAGATAATTTTTTAACTGTTGGGGCGTTAAATTTTCAATTTAACAGAGATTTGGTGGCAGATTTTTCTAATTACGGAAAAAAGAATGTCGATGTTTTTGCTCCGGGTGTAAAAATTTGGGCAACAGCACCAGGTAATACGTATAAATTTTTACAAGGAACTTCAATGGCTTCACCCGAAGTAGCTGGATTGGCTGCTTTGATTCGTTCCTATTTTCCTGATTTGACGGCTTCGCAAGTGAAAAAAATTATTATGCAGTCGGGTGTAAAACCTAACATCAAGGTATATATAGGAGAGGGTGAAGACGAAGAAAAAAAGAAAGTAGATTTTTCAGAATTGTCAACAACAGGCACTATCGTTAATGCTCGCAATGCAGTCATTTTAGCGGCTAAAATGAGTAAGACAAAAGTGAAAAAAAGATAAATAGCAAAATCAATATAACAAGAATCACCGCCATCTAAATTTTGGCGGTGATTTTTTAGTTTGAAAAATATTGTTTTATGCCTACTATTACCAAAATTTAAAGTAATTTGTCGCAACAATTCCCCCTTTTAAGGGAAGTCCGCAAAGCGGAGTATGTGAAAAGGGGATATAATCTTAAAAGAAACATCTTCCGTTTTTTTTATTCCCTTTTAAAGAAAACATACGCTACTCCGGATATAGCTGATTCAAAGTATTTTGTCGCAATAATTCCCTCTTTTAAGGGAAGTCCGCAAAGCGGAGTATGTGAAAGGGGGGATATAATTTTATTAGGGAGATGTAATCTTAAAAGAAATATATGTTACTCTCACAAACTTCCTCTCTTCAAAGAAGGATTTGTATAAAGACAATCTAAAATGTGCTGGCTATGTACTTTTAGCTGCTCCGTATATGCTTTTAGCTGCTTCGGATATGCTTTTTGACGTTCCGAATATGCTTTTTGACGTTTCGGATATGCTTTTTGACGTTCCGAATATGCTTTTTGACGCTCCGTCGGTGCTTTTTGACGCTCCGTCGGTGCTTTTTACTCCTCCGTCGGTGCTTTTTGCTGGTTTTTATCTTCATTTTGCTGCTCCGTACCCTTAAAAAG
>JBGYFE010000089.1:0-30829 GCA_041819925.1 Capnocytophaga sp. | reverse complement strand
GGAATGGAAATTTACGAGAGCTTTCAAATGTGATTAAAAGAGCTACGCTTTTGGCACAAGGTAACTATATTACGGAAGACGATTTGCCCGAAGAGATTGTATCAGAAACACATAACCTTATCACTGAAAAAATGTCTTTCTCAACAAAAGATAATGAGAAAGAACTCATTATAAGTGCGCTTAAAGAATCACATAACAACAAAACGGAAGCCGCAAAACTGCTGAACATAACACGTAAAACACTTTATAATAAGTTAAAAGCGTATGATATAGATTTGTAAGAGTAAATAATTACATTTCAAAATCAATTCGTGGCATTATTTTTGAGAGAAAAAAGAACACTAACTTTTATAATTATTGATTAAGATTATGACAAAGAAAATTATTGCAATTGTTGCATTGGCTTTTGTAGGAATTAACCTACTTTCTGCCCAAGAAGTAAAATGGATGACTTTTGATGAAGCCATCGCTGCTCAGAAAAAAAATCCAAAAAAGATTTTTGTTGACGTTTACACTCCTTGGTGTGGTCCTTGCAAGATGTTAGACAAAAACACTTTCGGAAATAAAGACGTAGCAAATTATCTCAACGAGAATTATTACGCAGTGAAATTCAATGGTGAAGGAAATGAAATAGTGAATTATAAAGGTCAAAAGTTTGAAAACAAAGGCTATGACCCAGCCAAAGCTGACCGAAGAAACTCATCACATCCTTTTGCTAATTATTTGCAAGTGCAAGCCTACCCGACAATGCTATTCTTTGATGAAAAAGGGGAATTTCTCCAACCCCTTGCAGGATACTTGACACCTTCTCAAATTGAGATGTTTTTGAAGTTATTTGCAAAAGACGATTTTAAGAATATCAAATCAAGAGAAGATTTCCAAAAGTATCAAGCAGGATTCAAAGGAACTTTCAAAGATTAAACGTACTTTTTTCATAGTTAATTGAAAAGCTCTTGGGCTAATTACTCAGGAGTTTTTCTTTTTTTAACTTTTTCTAAAATTTTTAAAAACAGTACCACTATGCCTAAAATACTGATAATTGAAGATGAACCTGCTATTCGTAGGGTGCTTGCAAAAATTCTTTCTGAGGAAAATAAAGAATATGAAATTGAAGAAGCCTCCGATGGAGTAGAAGGACTCGAAAAAATTAAAAAGGAAGAATATGATTTGGTGTTGTGTGATATCAAAATGCCTAAATTAGACGGAATGGAAGTGCTTACTTCCTCCAAAAAGATAAAACCTGAAATTCCGTTAGTGATGATTTCAGGGCACGGCGATTTGGAAACAGCTGTCAATGCAATGAAATTGGGTGCTTATGACTATATTTCAAAACCACCCGATTTGAATCGCTTGCTTAACACTGTTCGTAATGCTTTGGATAAGAAAGAATTAGTGGTTGAAAACAAGCGTTTGAAAAAGAAAATCAACAAAAACTATGAAATGATTGGTCAAAGCCAAGCATTGCAACAAATACGTCAAATTATTGAAAAAGTAGCGCCTACCGAAGCCCGTGTGCTCATTACAGGTTCAAATGGAACGGGGAAGGAGTTGGTAGCACACGCTTTGCACGAAAAAAGCGAGCGGGCTGATGCTCCGATGGTGGAAGTCAATTGTGCAGCCATTCCTTCGGAATTAATTGAAAGCGAATTGTTTGGACACATAAAAGGAGCTTTTACTTCCGCCGTGAAAGACCGTGCTGGAAAATTTGAAGCAGCCAACAGCGGGACAATTTTTCTTGATGAAATAGGGGATATGAGTTTATCCGCACAAGCAAAAGTGTTACGTGCGTTGCAAGAAAACAAAATTTCACGCGTGGGAAGCGATAAAGACATCACCATTGATGTGAGGGTCATTGCTGCAACCAACAAAGATTTGAAAAAAGAAATCGCCGAGGGGCGTTTCCGAGAAGATTTGTATCATCGATTGGCAGTCATTTTAATAAAAGTACCTTCGCTCAATGAAAGGCGTGACGATATTCCGCTGCTGATAACTCATTTTTCAGAGAAAATCTCGGAAGAGCAAGGCATCACTCCTAAAAAGTTCGAGAAAAAAGCCATAGAACTATTGCAACAACAAGATTGGACAGGAAACATACGCGAGCTACGCAACGTAGTGGAGCGACTAATAATACTTGGAGGCAAGGAAATTTCAGAAGAAGATGTCAGAAGTTTTGCAGGAAAATAAAAAGAAGAAATGAAAAAATCTTTTTTTAAGCGAAAGTCTTTTCGATATGGAACAATAGCCTTGTTGTTGGCAATTCTGTTGTTTATTGTCATTTGTAATCGGATAATTATTAATAAAGCCAACGGACGGACTTATAATTCTGTGGAAGAAATTCCTCATAATGATGTAGGATTGGTGTTAGGAACGAACCCTTTTTTGAAAGACGGCACACCCAATCCGTATTTCCGTTACCGAGTTGATGCAGTCGTAGCACTGTTCAAGGCTGGAAAGATTGATTATGTTCTGGTTAGTGGCGATAACAGAGTGCATCACTATAACGAACCGGAGGCTTTTAAAAAAGAACTTGTTCAACGAGGCATTCCCGAAGCACGAATTTTTTTAGACTACGCAGGGTTTAGAACTTTGGACTCGATGGTCAGAGCCAAAGAAGTTTTCGGACAAACAAAAATCACCGTAATTTCCCAAAAATTCCACAATGAAAGAGCCTTATTTATTGCTCATAAAAACGGAATAGAAGCCATTGGGTTTAATGCTCACGACGTGCCAGCCAACTTAGGTTTCAAAACAAATGTCAGAGAATACTTGGCTCGTGTAAAGTTGTTTATAGACATTTTATTTTCAGTAAATCCTAAGTTTTTGGGAGAGAAAATCCATATTGATGAACAATTATAAAAAAACGCAGAGTTATACCACTCTGCGTTTTTTATAATTGTTTATTAGCTATTCTTCTTTTTTCTCATTATTTCCACCGCCTAAATTTTTCAAAAAGTTACCAATCTGTTTTTTGACTTCTTTTTTAGCCTCTTCTTTTACTTGCTGTTTAGTTTGGTTAACAACACTATCTTTGTTTTTTACTAATCCGTCAACCACTTGTGAGGCTTTTCCAGCTGTTGTTGAATCAGTTTTTGAAGAAATCAAATTAGTCAAGGCTTCCGTACCTTTATTTTTTAGGTTATTAACTTGATTAGCTGCAATTTGCGAAGCTAAATTCGTTACGGCTTGTTTCATATCGGTTGACACTTTCGGATTTTTGAACGTTCCACCAACAGAGGCAATCACTGGAATATTTTCGATTTTTTTCTGATTTTCAGGTGTTAATTTGGTCAGTAATGAACTTGCTTCATTGCCCAACATTTGCGGTGGTACGTTAAAGGTTAGTTTGTAATCCATCACTTGGTCAAAACCGTGAGAGCCGTTCACATCAATCGCAACATCTTTATACTTTAAGGTAAAAGGTTTGATGTTAACTTTTCCGTTTTCAAAACTAACAGAAGCCGTTAAGTCTTTCAAATTCAGATTAGAAAGATTTAATCCCGAAAATTGTGAGTTCAACGAGGAAAGCAAAGGAGAACCTTCACTTTTTATTTTAGAATCTACCAATGAAGCCAACAAATCACCTGAAATAGTGTTCAAATCAGGAGTAAAATCGTTAGTTAATTTTCCATTAACATTAATTTTTGTGTTCATAAGTCCTTGAACTACTTTGGCTATCGGAGCAATTTTTGAAAGCATATCTACCTGTGTGAATGCCTCAGGAATGTTTATTTTATTCATTGCCAAATTCATATCAAATGTAGGTATGTTTTCTTTGGTTGAAACGCTTCCTCCAACAGTAACAACTCCTCCAAAAAGGTCAGTTTTTAAGTTTTCCAATTGCACTTTTTCATCTCGGACAATGAGCGTTCCAGAAACATTTTTAAGTTGTAAGTTGTCATAAACCACGGTGTTAGCACTCGCTGAAAACGTGCAATCCAAAAATGCAGGAACTTTCAACACTCCTTCGGAAGATTTGTCGCCAGAACCCGTATCAGCTGTTTTTTTCTCGGTTTCCGCATTTTTCTCATCAGTTGAAGGTTGCATAAAGTCATTTACAGCCAATTTGTTGGATTTCATATTGAAATTTCCTTTTAAAATTTCTTTTTTGAAGAAAAATCCATACAAATTATCCAATCTTCCTTGTAAATTAAGGTCAGAATCTCCTGTTTTTGCTGCAAATTTTGTCAATTCGATATGTGACGGACTGAAATTTAAGCCTGCTTCATCAATATGGAAAGGTTTTATGAACTCTTCTCCTTCATACACAAATTGTTGTAAAGAAGCATTTCCCGCACTTTTTATATTTTGATAAAGTTGCTTTTCAACAGAATTCATATCCAATTGAGCGGAAACGTCCATTCTTAAAATTCCAGCTAACTTTTTGTCTAACGAAACAGGATAGGCTTGTGAAAGATTTTTTAAATTGATAACACCTTTTAGTTCCGTATCAACAAACGGATTTTCAACAACATTGCTCACATTTGCTCGGGCTGAAAAACGGTCTTCATCAATGGTCATCGTAAACTTGTTGAGATTAACTTTGGTATCATTCAAAATTCCTGTTTGGTTATTTATTTTTAAGTCAATATCAATATTTTTAACCGTTTTTGGCAAATCGGGATATTTTAGTGATGCGTTTTCTGAGAACATTTCGATGGCGAATGTTGGTATTTTTTCTCCAACCATATCGCCTTTAACAGTTCCATTTACAGTAAAATTACCCGTAGTTTTCACATTTTCAATGCTTTTTGAGTATTCTTCGGGAATCAAAGCTAAAAAGTTTTGAAATGAGGACGAAGGCGTTTTGAAAGTGAGGTCATATCTTTGTCCGTCATCTAAAAGTTGAATAAAACCATCAAAAACCAAATCCAAACGATTTATGACTGCTTTATTTTCCTTAAAAGTATATTTTTGCTGGTTGAGGTCAATTCCTAAAACGGCATCTAACGAAATAGGAACTTTGTTCATAAAATTACTTTTATCCATTGAAAATGAAACATTTGCTGTACTTTTTGTGTCTAAATCTAAAATTTCGTTGGCAAAATTTCCTTTCCCTTGATGATTGATGCTATCTACTATCAGAAGCATATTCCCATCATCATCTTTAAATGTAAATTTCAGATTTTCAACCGTATATGATTGAATTTTTAATTCAAACGGACTTGATTCAGCATTTTGTGTTTCAGTAGTTTCTGACGGAAGAGCGATGTCATAATTTCCCTTTCCTTCTTTATTGAAATGAATTAACACAGAAGCATCTTTTAGGTCAAACCCTAAAATATTATAATTTCCTGAAATTAAATCCATTATGCTTAATTTTAAATCCATTTTTTTTGCAGAAAATAGCGTGTCTCCTGCAAAAGGTTCTTTATTTATGATGTTGAAATTGGTCAGTGCAATGTCGGCTTTTGGAAAGCTGCGGAACAAACTTATCGAAATATCTTCCAGAGAAGCAGTTGCATTAATGCTTTCATTCACTGCTGTAATAGCTTTTTCCTTAATGGTATTTTTAAATAAAAAGGGAACGGCTATCATTAATAAAATAATGATAATCAGTGTAATACCTCCAATTTTTAGAATTTTCTTGAATGCTTTCATATGAAGTTTATGTTTTTAGTTTTATATGTTCAAAAAATATTTTCGAGAACAAGTGAGTTTATTTTTTCTTGCGATTTAAAACGCGATATTCCTCATAACAATTACTGATAGCTTCCAACACTTGTAGGTCATTTGCAGCCATAATAAAATCACTGGAATAATTGCACGAACGGATAATATCTTCTAATTCACTTCGGCTTACTTGTAAAAGTTCTAACAGAGTTTCTCTATCATATCGTGTTGAAAGAGCGTCACTTAACTTATTGTCTTCGCGCATTTTTTGCAGTTTTCGCATTTCTTGCCCTTTGGCGCTAAACGTTCGATAAAGCAAATCAGCAGGATTGAAAATGGCACTAAAAACACGCCCTACGGCACTTGCACTCGCTCGACTTTCATATCCAATTTCCAAACCCGAAATGCTATAACGTTTATTGTCATTTATAGGAACATTTTTAGCATCAATATCCAGATAACCTGTTAATTTATAAGGAGATATAACAACTTCCTCTAATGCGTAAGCCAATTCTGTCATTCCTATTTTCGTTCCCGAAAACCGAATCATATCATTAGTTACACGCACTTTCATTGATTTATGTCCTAAAAAGGATAAGTAAAGTGTGTCATTCACAGATGCTCGGATGGTGAAATTTCCGTTATTATCAGTGGTAACTCCTATGACCTTATTCAAGTTCAAAATGTGCACGTTAGGCATCTCTTTATTCGTCTGAACACTGAACACAGTTCCTTGAACCTCAGTTTCTTGTGCTATTGAAAAATGAAATAATAAAATGGTCAGTGTAAATAGTATTTTTTTCATATCAGATATTTTTACTTCAACTTCATTAATTTCATAGTATGGTTTGAACCATACTAACGGATAAAGGTATGAATTTTCTATATAAGAAAGAGAAAATATACTGACTTTTGTTTTTATTTAACTAATTTTAAAGGAAGTTGGAAAAAATGGGAGCACCAAGAAATCTTACTAAAAGGAAAAAACGCCCGAAAAGTTTTTTGTGTAATAAAATTTTTTGTAAAAATATTTAGGCCTTGATATAAGTGGGTAATACATTAAAAATGAAATGTTTACAAAAATCATTTGACTTTTCGGGCAGTTTTATTTTTGGTTACTTTCGGCGTTTTCTTTTGCCAAATGCTTTTTCAAAAGCCTGTGATGTTTTTTGTTCCCGACCTTTATTTTTTGATTTTTTTGATGAGTTATTTTCTCTTTGTGAGGAACGTTCAGCAGATTTTCGGTTGCCTTTTACTTCTTTGTTTTTTTCCTTTTTTCCTCCTTTTCGAGAATTTTTACCCTCTTGTTTTGATGATATTTCTACGTTTACGAAACGCCCATCTAATTGGAAGTTATTGAACGTATCCATCACTAAATCAGAATGTTCACTATCTGTATTGAAGAAAGAAAAACTATTTTTAACATCAACTTTGAAAATGTCGTCCCTTCCTAAATCAAGGGTGGCTTTCAAGAAGTCTTTCAGCGTTTTCCAATCATAACCATCACGTTCTCCGATATTTATAAAAAATCTAACCTCATTTCCGTCAGAGATGGAATTACTATTTTTGCCCTCAGAAATGTTTAAGTCAGCAGAGTTTTTATAGTAATTAAAAAAACGATTGAATTCCACAGCAACCATTTTCTTTATGAGCTCTTCACGATTTAAACCTTGCAATACGTCATAAATGGCGGGTAGATAGTCTTCAATGGCTTTGTCAGCATCAATATTTTTGATGTTATTGGCTAAATGATAGAGTTGTATCTCGCAGATTTCCATTCCATTAGGAAGTTTTTTCAATTCAAAAGGTTGCTGAATAATCTTCTCAATGGCTTTGATTTTTTTTACTTCACTTTTCGGAACGATAACCATTGAAACGCCTGATTTTCCAGCGCGTCCTGTTCGTCCGCTACGGTGCGTATAGGTTTCAATTTCATCAGGAAGTTGGTAGTGAATTACGTGCGTGATGTCATCAACATCAATGCCTCGCGCCGCTACGTCGGTGGCTACTAACATTTGTATTTGTCTGGCTCTGAATGATTTCATCACTAAATCTCGCTGGTTTTGACTCAAATCACCGTGCAAAGCAGCAGCATTATATCCGTCTTCAATTAATTTTTCAGCAACTGACTGTGTATCTTTTTTTGTACGACAGAAAACTACCGAAAAAATATCAGGATTTGCATCAGCCAAACGTTTTAATGCCTCATAACGGTGTCGTCCGTTGACCATATAAAATTCGTGTCGAACGGCATTTGATGCTTGATTTCGACTCCCGACAGTGATTTCGAGAGGTTTATACATAAATTGACGTGCAATTTTCGCCACTTCATTAGGCATTGTTGCTGAAAAGAGCCACGTATTTTTAGTGTCAGGTGTGTGTGATAAAATAGCCGTAATATCCTCATAGAAGCCCATATTGAGCATCTCATCAGCTTCATCTAAAACGCAAATATCTATATTAGAGATGTTTACAAGATTTCTACGAATCATATCTTGCATACGCCCAGGTGTGGCAACAATGATTTGTGCGCCTTTCTTTACGTTTCGTGCCTGCTCTTCAATGCTTGCTCCTCCATAAATGGCAACTACATTTATTTTGGGCAAATATTTGGAATAAAGTTTCAATTCTGATGCAATTTGCAAACACAATTCACGCGTGGGAGACAAAATAAGTCCCTGTGTTTCACGATTTTCAGTGTCTATTTTTTGCAAAAGAGGAAACCCAAAAGCAGCTGTTTTTCCTGTTCCTGTTTGTGCCAAAGCAACCATATCAATGTCTTCGGAAAGTAACGCAGGAATTGCTTTTTGTTGTATTTCAGAAGGAGTCTCAAAGCCCATATCTGTGACGGCATTGAGTATGGACTCATTGAGCCCCAATTGTTTAAATGAATTCATATATAATATTCTACGGGGCAAAGGTAGTAATTAATTGATAATTATTCACTAATTTTTAGATTTTATTACCTAATAAAAGATTTATTTTTACTTTGGAAATATTTTTTTGAATTTAAATAGTTTTTAATCAGATATTTAAAATTAAATAAACTTTTTTATCAATTGAAAAAGAGTAACTACATTTTTATTCAATTATTCCATTCATTCCTTTCATCGGAAAAGTGAAACAATTCACAAGCAAAATTTATATATTTTAAAACGTTGTTTATTAAATAATTATAATTAAAATATGTTTTGAATTAAAGTTGAGTGCATAATTCTAAAAAAAATATTATTTTTCTTTTCTTCCAAAATCAGCAGGAATCTCTCCCCACGCTTTGGTCTCCCATTTTAAAATATGATTTGGAAAAATATTTTGATGTAACCAATTTTCAGCCCGTTCAATGAGCTCAAATATTTTGGTATTTTTGTTGGTTTCTTCAAGTTTGGTTTTGCATTGTTTTTGCCTCACCCAATTGATAGCAATTTGACTGTCAGAATAAATCGGCATCGTTTGATTGTGTTTTTTTAACAATGCCAAAGCGTGTACAATAGCTAAGAATTCACCAATATTGTTAGTACCTCCTTCCATAGGAACAAGCCTGAAAATTTCTTCTTTTGTGTGAGTATATACACCGCGATATTCCATCACACCAGGGTTGCCACTACACGCAGCATCTACTGAAATTGATGGAATTTTTGGTTCCCCAATTAATTTTAATTTGTTTTCAGATAGTCCTGTCTCAAAAACTTTTTTTCCTTTGTAGAGTTCATAACTTTCAGAAAAGGCTTTTTCAGCCATTTCTTTTGAAGGAAACGCCTTATACTTGGCTTTTGGATAACCTTCCACTGCTTTTTTGCATTTTTCCCAAGAAGAAAAAATACCAGTTTGGTTTCCTTCCCATACAACATAGAATTTATTTTTGGTCATTTTTATTGTGAAATTCAGACGGTTGCAAAAGTAATATTTTTCGACGAAATCAAAACTAAATTTTACTAACGAAAATAAACATACGAAGAAAAACTAAAAAATTACCCCACCGATTTTTTTCGATAATCGGTGGGGTTTTTATGTAATCAAACTGAAGAGGAAAATTTTTTAGTCATCACATTTTTTTCTATTTCGATATTTTTTGTGTTTTCTATCAAAATGTTCGTTTTTGTTTTCCCTGTAATAATGCCTACTTTGATAAGTGTATGTATCTCTATCTCGGTGATACATAGGTTTGTAACATCGGGAATAATCGTCATAGTGTGGTGTGTAGTTTCGAGCATCATATCGAACACCTCGCCGGAAATCGCGTTCTTCACAAAGACGCTGATTTACATAACGACGGTATCTTCCATCGTGAAAAACCACATCGAAATATTCGTTTCGCCTGTTGTCATAAATGCGATGTCTTCCTTGCAGAGGTTCATTGGTTGCTATAAGTCGAAAAAAAACTCTTCCATCACCCAATGTTTCAAAGGTTACGTCAGCACCCACCCGAAGATGGTTTTGTGCAGTTGCTGTGGTGTAAATTCCTACCAAAAACAACATAGTACATACTAATCTTTTCATTTGCTCTCTCATTTTAAAATTAAACTATTTTTTGTTTTTGTATTTTTAGAATAAAATAATAATTTTGTTTATTTAAATAAAATATTTTTCTTTAATATAAGAATATTTCATAAAAATAATATAATTTTATTATTGTTATTAGTAATAAATATTACTAACAAAAACTTTCCAAAATCTGTGCCAAATGGGAGTACTGAGGTAGTCTTTTTTTTATTTTTTATGTAATTTTTTTGATAACTTTGAATGTAATTAGTTGATAATTAATTTTTTATTATTTGTAAAGACTTGAAATTCCTATTTGAAAATAATTGTAAAAAGATTGCGAATAATCGGATTACAATAGCCAGACGACGGATTTGAGTGTTCAATACGTTATTGACTGATAAAAAGACAATTACGAGATATTTTCCTATAAAAACATCTTATTTGCTGTAAAATCGAGTCGTGAGTAGTTGGGAAGTGTAGCAGAATACTACCCTTATATTTTTCCAAAAAAGACCATCAGAGGTTGTTAGAGTGATGCTTGTCCATCAACTCTTTTATTTTTCGTTCTTCCCATCGTTTTCCGAAGAAAATATCAGGAGCAAAAACAGAAATAGCATTCACTGCCAAACCGATACCCCAGCCAAAAATTACCCAGAAACACCATAAATTGTTAGGGTTTTGATAAAGATTTAATACCACAAGAACCGCATTAGCTATCAAATACATTATCAAGTGATGATAAAAATCTTTGAGTTTTTTACTCTTTTTTGAGCCTTTTTGTAGGTTTTTTCATTATTCGTTTCCATATTTTTGAAATTTTTAAATTGTTTATTTTGTATGCAGTAATTTATTCTCTTTCCAAAAGAGAAATTTAATCCGTATTTAAATAGCCTTTCAGTGCCTGTACATAATCTTCGAACGCTTTCAACCCTTTGGGTGTGAGAGCGAGTTCTGTATTGGGATAATTGTCTTTAAATGATTTGGTTACAGAAATATATCCCGCTGTTTCCAGCTTCTGAATTTGCACACTAACATTTCCCGATGTGGCTTTGGTAACTTCCTTGATGCGAGAAAAATCAGCTTTTTCTTCCGAAACCAAAAGCGACATTATCGCCAATCGCAATTGAGAGTGCAAAAGTGGGTCTAAATCTTTAAACATTGTTTCGTTTTTTATAAGCTAAATGTAACTGAATGCCAGGGATTAACAAACTTAAAACGGCAATGACTGCCATAAATAAAGGCTGATATCCCGACCAAAAAAATACGGTGCAATACACCAATACGATGGAAATCAAAGAAGTGAAAATCCACAATCGGTTTTTGAGTCGGAGGGCAGAACTCAAACTCGCTATCCCAATGGGTAGAAAAATCATCATCGTGATAAATTTGCTATGATTCACTACAAACATTGACACAAAAGCCATACTTCCCGTTACGAGCCACAAAAAATCAGACCAATCTTCTGTTTTTTGTTGTTTTTTAGCTCGGATACCTTCTCTCATTTTCCATAGAAAAGTAAAAATAAATCCTGGAACCATCGTAAAAAGCCAAATAAGCCCTGATTTTTCAGGATAAAAGTTCATTTTGAGCATCAAAAACTGCCCTATTCCTGCCAAAGCGACTAAAATACCCCAGAAAATAAGAAAAATTCCATTTTCCTCATACTTCTGTTTTCTTTGATTGATGACAGCCTCGATAATTGCCAAACTGTCTTTTGGATGTAAATTTTCCATTGTTAAAATAATTTATGAATTAAATATGGTGCAAATATAAATAAGTTTATTTTATAAACCAAATATTTTAAAAAAAAATACCTTTTCTTATTGTTAAAAAGAATAAGTTGTTGATTTTTAGTGTCTTATCAAAAGAGTAGGGGGAAAAGTTATTTTATAAATCAAAAACGGAATTTCGTTTGGTGTAGAACAAATCTTTGATACGAATGAGAAAAGCCAAAAGTAAGTACACACCGAACCAAGCTCCCAAAGTAGCGAAAGTTCCGTAGATGAAGAAGATACGCACGTCCTTTGCTCGCATTCCCAATTTTTCGGATAGGCGAGAAGATACAGCAAAGCCATATTTTTCAAGAAAAAATCGAAATTCAGAAAGTTGTTGACTCATATTGGGTGTTTGAGAGCGTAAAGGTAGAAAAATAATTTGAAATCAGTATGTGGTAATAAAAAACTCAGAAAATTTTGTCAAAATTCTCTGAGTAATGATGAAAAATGGTTTATAGAAAAATTATTCTTTTAATAATTCAAAACTCACGTTGATTTTTGCTTCAATGGCGATAGTTCCGACAGCCAAAGTTTCTTTCGGAGTTGCACTTTCCTTTGCCAAAGCCATAAAATCAGCGTTGCGTGGTACTCCAAAACTTGATGATAATTCGCTAACAGAAAGCGCTTTACCTATATTTTGCTCTAAACTTACGGCATAGAATAAAGCTTTTTCACGAGCGTCATTTACTGCCAAAGAACGTGCTTCACGCAAAAATTTTTCTCTGTTTTTTACATCAAATGAAACATTGTTGATTTGGTTGACACCTGCGGCAAAAATGGCTTCCATCAAGGTTTCATATTTGCTGAGGTCTTCAAGTTTGATTTTAATACCTTGTGAAATGTGATATTTGTATGATTTTGTGTTGTAATCATAATGCCTCGCAAGCGAAACGCGTTCAGTTTGGAAATTTTCCAAAGGTAATTCTTCCGAAAGGATTTGAATAACTTTGGCAACGGATTCTCCATTTTTTTGCTTTAAATATTTCACATCATTTCCTTCATTTTCAATGCTCAATGAAATGTTAACGATATCAGGCGTGGCATAAACAACTCCTTCACCAGTGACGGTTACTGATGGAATATTTTGTGCTGAAATCATCGTTGATACTAATGAAAATAATAATACGTAAGGTTTCATTTTTGTCATAATTTTTAAAAATATTAATGGTTTACCATATCAATTTATATGCCATCTTTTCAATAAGAGCTAATTTTAGCAAAATATTATCGTTCTAATTTCTTTCGGAAAACAAACAGTAACACAATGGGAATCAGCATCGCCCCGATTAACAAAGGTTCTCTGTCAATAAGAGACGGACGCTGAATCAAGGCATAAATCAATCCGCCTATTGCTCCTCCAAAATGCGCTGAATGCCCAATATTATCGGTGCGTGATTTCATTCCGTAAATTGAATAAAGCAAATATCCAACTCCAAACAAGTAAGCAGGCATCGGAATAACGAAAAGGATAATGGTCATTTGTGGTTGAAACAGAATTGAGGCGTAAATAATGCCCGTAACGGCTCCGCTTGCACCCACTGCTGCATAATAGGGTTCGTTTCGGTGAAAGTACAACGAAAATAAATTTCCTAACACCAAAGCGAACAAGTAAGCTACCACAAATTGCAATGTTCCTACATTTACGATGACGACATTGGCAAAGAAAAACAAAGATATCATATTGAAAATCAGATGTTGCCAGTCAGCGTGAAGAAAACCACTGCTCAACAATCGAACATACTGACCGTTACGCACATCACGAATTGTAAATTTATATTTATTAAAGAAGGAATAATCTTTGAAGCCTTGCATCGAAAATAGCACATTGGCGGCAATTATAGCAAGAGTAACCAAATTTAAATCTCTCATTGTATTGATTTTTTTCGGACAAATATAGTTATATTTGCCGAAATTTTCGACATAAATGGATTTATTAGTGTACATATTGGCATATCCTTTCATCTGGATGTTATCAAAACTTCCTTTCCGAATGCTTTATATGATTTCAGATTTTGTATATTTTTTTATATATAAGTTGTTGAAATTCAGAGTGAAAGTCGTTCGTAAGAATTTGGATATAGCCTTTCCGTTTAAAACTGAAACTGAGAAGTTAGCGATTGAAAAAAAGTTTTATCGACATTTTTGTGATATATTTTTGGAAATGGTAAAATCATACGGAATGACCGAAAAACAGATGAAAGAGCGAATGACTTACACCAATTTGGAAGTCATCAAAGATAGTGAAATCAAAAATCGAAGTATTATTTTAATGTGCGGACATTACGCAAGTTATGAATGGTTATTGTCGTTAGCGTACAATTTAGAACACAAACCGTATGCACTTTACTCTCCATTGAGTAATAAATATTTTGATAGATTTATTCAAAAAGTGCGAATGAAACATAAAAGTTACTTACTTTCGCGCTATAAAGCGAGTGTTGAGATGAAAAAACACAAAGATGATGGTCTCGTTTGTTGTTATGGTTTTGCCGCAGATCAAGCCCCTAATAGTGCAAAAAGCTATCGCCGCCCATTTTTAGGTTTGCGTGTACCTGTTTTCACAGGTGCGGAACGTATGGGCAAACAGCTTGATGCGGTAATGTGTTTTGCTAACATACAAAAAATAAAACGGGGTTATTACCAAACTACTTTTGAAATTTTGTCAGAAAATCCGTCAGAAGTGTCTGATTATCAAATAACAGATATGTTTTTTGAACGTTTAAATAGACAAATTTACGACCAACCTGAATACTACCTATGGACACATAATCGCTTTAAAAGAATGTGATAATTAAAAAGTGAATAAGTTATTGATAATTAGTTGTATACTAAGTTTTGCAAAATATTTTTTAGCGAAAAGCCTCCATAATTACAGTGGGACGACCGTCTTCGGTGAAAGCTCCCAAAGCGTATTGGCTTGGCTTGCATTCAGGCTCCCAATAAAAAACACCTTTGCAACGATTTTCTGTATTTTCTTGACATTCTTTGAGTAAGCGTGTTAGTAATCGCTTTCCCTCTTCCAGAACGGCATTTGTTGCCAATTTTCCGTTGCTATCGGCACATTCCATTCCCGTTTCAACAATCATCACATCACAATCGTATCTTTTGCTCACCAAATTGATATTTTTAATACAATCATCAATCGTTTTATCGGCCGTGTACTCTTTGTGTTCTAACATTGTCCAATAGGGATAAATAGACATTCCTATCATATCCCACCTACCTCCGTTTTTCTTCAATTCATCAAAGAACCAAGTATAGAGTTCCTTGTCATACCCATTGTCTAAATGAACTATCACAACAGATTCTGGAAAAATGGATTTCACAGCATCATAGCCCACATTAATGAATTTTGCCAGATTTATGAAGTTTTTTGGATATTTTACTTCTGTTGAGGGGTCATTTGCTCCTTTTACGTCACACGCTCGAATGTCATACGATGCGCCACTGAGTGAGGCTTCTTCATCCCAAAGCATTCCAGGACGGATTTCATTGCCTACTTGCACCCATTTGGGAGAAATTCCTTCTTTTTTTAAGGCTTCGAGTACGTTTTTTGTATGAGTGGTGATGGCTGCCTTCAAATCAAGTAGGTTTAGGTTTTTCCAAGCGGCTGGTTTGTGTTGCTGACCTGGGTCTGCCCACCAGTCACTATAATGGAAGTCAATCATTATGTCCATATCCAAAGACTTAGCTCGTTTGGCTTTCTCAATTAAATCTTCGGTGTTGCACCAGTTTCCGTGTTCTTGGGGGTCAACCCAAACACGCAAACGTACCGCATTCAAGCCTAATTCCTTCATAAGAGCTGTGCATTCACGCTGTTCTCCTGCTGAGTTGTAGAACTTATGTCCGTTTGCTTCCAATTCTGTAACCCAACTGATATCAGCTCCTTTGGCAAAATTATCAATATCTTCCTGTTTTGGAATGTCCGTATTCCCCTTTTTATTACAAGAAAGCAATCCAAAGAGTAGCCCTAAAAAAATAGTAGATAGTTTCATCTTTACATAGAATTAGCAATGAGAGAATTATTTCACTTTCCTAAAAACAAGCGATTGCAAAGGAGCGATGTCCACTCGCATTTTCCCTTGTCCATTAGTAACGTTTAGCGTTGTTTTTTGATTTCCATAAAGAGCATCGGTCATCGCATACGAACCATCGTTTAAGAACCAACTTCCGATGACAAACTGCGGAATTTGCAAATCAAACCCAAAACTGTCTTTATCGCTGAAATTCACAATAATAATCCATTGATTGTTTTCGTCGCCACGCACAAAGGCATATACTTTATCGTTGTAAAATTCAGTATGCTCGCGGTTATATTTGTGAATATCGGCATAAAATCCGCTTACATCGAGATTCAGTAAACGTTTGTAAAAATCGCGTAAATTTTTCTCATTGTCAGATAGTTGTCCGCCGTCAAATTGCTTGTTATTCATCCAACGCTGGTGTGCAGGAACGCCCACATAATCAAAAATAGAAGTCCGTGACGGACTTCCAAAACCGCCTCGCTCTGCACCTTTTTCGCCTACTTCCTGTCCGAAATAAATCATTATTGGAGCATCGCTAATTAGGGAAGAAACGGTCATCGCTGGCAAGGCTTTTTCTGCATATCCTGCAAATTCAGGCGAAGCAATGCGTTGTTCGTCGTGATTTTCCAAGAAATGCAACATATTTTCTGAAATATCCGCCAATTCGTGTTGGATAGGAGCAATTGCATCAGTGGAGCGTCCGTGTGAAACGATGCCTCGTAACGTGTCATAAAGTTGTACTTTATCATAAAGATAATCCATTTTTCCTTTACGGATGTAATCTCGGTAGGCTTTTGGGTTATAAATCTCAGCCAATAAGAAAGCATCTGGATTTTTCATTTTGATGTTGGAATTCAAATAACTCCAAAACTCAACAGGCACCATTTCCGCCATATCGAAACGAAATCCGTCCACTCCTAAACCTAACCAAAATAAAGCGATGTCTTTGAATTTCAGCCAAGTGCTTGGAACGGTTTTATCTTTCCAAAAAGCAAAATGTTCTTTATAATCCTTATCGTTGAAAGCGTCGGAAAGTTCGGAAAAATCCTTTGTTCCATCAGGTCGAACACCAAAATTTAATTTTACGGTTTCATACCAATCGTTAAAATCAGGCTGCGACAAACGTGAGCCATTGCCCGTCCATTTGGCGGGATTTTCATCAAATTTTCCATCAATCAGAGCATTTTTTTCTCCGCCCAAAGGTTGGTATCCGTCAAGATAATTCGGTACGCGAAACGCCTCACCCGGATTGTAATAGAAATTATTATTAACGTCATATTGCACCGATGTATTGTCATCTTCGCCAAAACCTTTCACTCCCTCAGGCTTTGAAATGCTTTCATAACGGCGCGCCACGTGGTTCGGAACAATATCAATGATAACTTTCATTCCGTTTTTGTGAGTTCTATCAATCAGCGCTTTAAACTCTTCCAAACGGTTGGCAGGATTGTCTGCCAAATCAGGATTTACGTTGTAATAATCTTTCACGGCATAAGGCGAACCAGCGCGCCCTTTCACTACTTCGGGGTCGTCATTTGAAATTCCAAAAGCGGTGTAATCTCCTACCAAAGCGTGATGCGGAACGCCTGTAAACCAAATATGAGTTACGCCCAAATCTTTGATTTCTTGTAGGGCTTTGTCCGTAAAATCAGAAAATTTGCCCACGCCGTTTTCTTCTTTCGTTCCCCAAGGTTTGTTGGTTGTATTGGTATTTCCGAATAATCGTGTAAAAACTTGATATACAACTTTTTTCTCTTTTTCTTCCATTGTTTTTGTCGGTTTTTCTTCCTTATTTGTTTTGCAAGAGGCTGCAAAAAAAAGAAAAATTAAGGAAGGAAGAACCATAAAAAATCCATTTTTTTTCATTTAAAATTTATTTTAAGTTATAAGTTATTATAAATCAATTTTTTATTCAGGTAATGCCCGCCATTTATGAAGAATGTGGGTGTAAGCCAATACAAAAAGAAAGCCCAAAGCGAAAATTGTGTAGAACATCGGTAAAAAATTTTCTTCAAAAATTTCAAAATCTGTTGTCATTCCTACAAAACCAAAGGCTATGGGAATGAAGAAAAGCAATGAAAAATTGATAAGTATGGCAGAAAATAATTTACGAATGTGCCCCAATGACCCCATTGAAACTATGATAATGCCCAATCCTGTCAAGATATAAATCCAACCAATGACGCGTCCGTCTTCATTGGCTGAGCCTATCATCAAAATAAATGAGAAAATTCCTAAAATGAGTGACAGCACACCCGAAAAAACAATCGCAAAAAGCAAAGACCGCAAGTTCGTAACTCTGAAACAAAAAATCAGAGTCGAAATGAAAAACACCCACGGAATGAGAGAAACTATCTCTTCTTGAAGAGGATCTTCTTTAATGCGCTCCACGTTTAGTGCCAAATTTTGCATATCATTATTATCGTAGGTAGTGTTGGTGTAATCGTAAGCTATTTCGGTATCATTAGCTGGAAAATTCCGTTTAATCTCTTCAATGTAAGTATCTGAATAAGATAGATTTACTTTGAATTTTATTCCTAAATAGAAGGACATAAAAAACGAAGTTGAAGCAAATAATATGATGAAATATTGCACAAATTGCGAAAATAATTTCCAATGGTTGCTCGGATAGAAATTTTTAAACGCATTATGTTTAAATAACATCACTAACCAACCGACAATCAGCAAGATAGAAATAATAAAATGCAAAAGAAAAGGAATTACAAAGAAACTTTCGTCCCAGCTGTAATAATAGTTTTTTAATTCTTTCTCAGTGATTAATGTTATTCCAAGTAGGAAAAAGAAAAGGTGTATGGGTATGCAAACCGCCAAAACCCAAACAATTTTAGTATTCCAAATTGTGGGATAACGTTCTAATAAAAAAGATTCTATTTTTTTCATAAAACACAGAATATCAAATTAATTTACAAAAAAACGTCGTGTTGATGTTGATATATTTCGCAAGTAAGTAATATGTATTTTGGCTTTTCCGATGGCTTCTAAAACTTCCGAAAAATCGGTTTTTTCATCAAAATAAGCCACATAAACGCCTCCGTTGTAATTTAATTTTTCCAATTGGAAAGCGTTTAGTACTTGCAACAGTTTTTCACGCGAATCAGGAGTGTCAATTTCCACGATAAGGCGACTATTGGAATTTTCATCTTTTGTTGTGGAATTATCAGTATATTTTCCGTTTTTCAAGAAGATAACCTTGTCTGAAATTTTTTCAACTTCATAAAGCTGTTGTGAACTCAAAATCAATGCAATAGGATTATTGACAGAATTGGCAATCATTTTCAAATCTTCCAAAATTACTTGTTGAGCAAGTACGTCTAAATTTCCTAATGGTTCGTCTAATAACAACAATTCAGGTTGCCGTAACAACGTTCGGGCGAGTTCAAATCGCATTTTATAACCTGATGATAATTCGCTCCATTTCAATTCTTTATAGTTCCAAAGTCCTAAACGAGCAATCATCATCAGAGTTCGGATTTCATTTTCTGCGGGAGAGACGCCATAGTTTGCCAATACAAATTTTAAGTTTTCTTTCAAACTTCCGTGCCATCTGGCGGTACGCTGTGGAATATAGACGAGTTTGGTTTTAAGGTCATATTCATTTTTAGCGTCTTCTTTGAAACGATATTTGAGAGTTCCGCTGTTGTATGACAAATCATTTGCCAAAATACGCAATAAAGTTGTTTTTCCGTTGCCATTTTCACCCACTAAACCGTAAACTTGTCCTTTTTTGATTTCCACTGAAACAGGTCCCAGAGAAAACCTGCCCAAGCCATACTGTTTCTGAATTTTTTCTGCACTCAAAATAGGTTCTTGAATGTCCGTTTCATTGACCGTATGCTTTCCAATTTGCGTTAGTAACGTCTTGGCTTTTTGTATAAATTCGGCTGTATTGCCCGGATTTTTCTCTTTCCAATCGGTAAGAGCTATGGCTTGTGCGTAAACTTCCATATTTTGGGTATCAGTGGCGCAATCTAACAACTTGCGAAATCCGAGCGGAATATCGTTGTTTTCGATGGTTTGAAGTGCCTCTTGTATGCGTTGTTGATGTTTGGACATTTTATTTTTCTTAATTTATATATTGATTTTCAGTGAGTTTCTTTTCGATTCACTCAACAAAATAGCCGTTGCAGTGGCAACATTTAAACTTTCAGCTTGTTGTAATTTTCCGAAACGCGGAATGGTTATATTTTTCGTAGCAAATTTAAAAATATTTTCTGATATTCCGTTGGCTTCATTGCCCATAATTAAAACAAAGTCTTCTGGGAATTGTGTTTGATATGCACTCTCGCCTTCCATTGCTGTGGCATAAATTGGGAGAGGAGTTTGCTTTAAAAACTGTTGTAAATCAGTGTAATGCACACTTACACGAGTGAGTGAACCCATTGAAGCCTGCACCACTTTGGGGTTGTAACAATCCACAGTTTGTTCACTGCACACCAGATGTTGCACACCAAACCAATCACAAAGTCGGATAATTGTTCCTAAATTTCCAGGGTCACGAACATCGTCCAAAGCTAATATAAGTCCTTTGTGTTCAATAGATTGCGGATTAGGAAATTTGAAAATGGCGATGCCTTCGTCCGGATTTTTCAAAAAACTAATTTTTTTCAATTCTTCCTTTGTGGTGATATTTGTTTTGTTTTTAGGCAAAGAATCGGAAAAATATTCCGTAACGAAGATAATTTCAGGCTCAAAATCAGGATGTAAGAATTCAAGAATGCTTTTTTTACCTTCAACAACAAACATTTTATGTTGAAAACGGTATTTTTTTTGCTGTAACCTTTGAATTAGTTTAATTTGATTTTTGCTAACCATAAAAAAAATGTATTTTTGACCCAAAAATAGAGATTTGTGAAACCGTTTGTTTTTAAAATAATATATTTTCTGTTCGTAATTGTTTTATTATCAGGGTGTAATGCAGTAAAGAGAGTACCCGAAGGAGAACATTTACTCACCCAAAACACCGTTTACGTAAACGACAAGGAAACAGAAGACGCAAAGATAGACAATTTTATTTTACAAAAACCAAATGCAGCTTTGTTGGGATTGCCTTTGGGGTTGTATATTTACAATTCGGCAAAGACAAATCCGGAGCAAGACTTTGAAAATTGGCTAAAAGAACATCCAAAATGGCATAATTCATTAGAAAAAATATTATCACAAAAACAAGTAGAACGGCTTAAACAATCGTTTTTTGTGTCAGGAATGCACAATCAACTAAAAAAAATCGGGGAAGAACCCGTAATTTTGAATCCTTCAAAAACGAAATCATCTGTAAATTATTTAAAAGCGTATTACAATAGCATTGGTTATTTCAATTCGGTGGTGAAAGACAGCATTTTTTATGAACCAAAAGAACAAAAAAAACGTGCTAATGTGGCTTATTACATTCAAACAGGAGAGCGCTATTTTTTAGACACATTGAGCAGTTCCATAGCTTCATCACAAATCGATTCAGTTTATAATAAACATCTGGAAAAGAGTTTTTTAAAAGCAGGAAAACCTTATCAATTGAGTGATTTTAACAATGAACGAAACCGATTAAATTCCTTATTTCGTAACAATGGATTTTACACATTTCAGCCAAGTTCAATAAATTTTGAAATAAAACGCGATACACTCGAAACCAACAAAGACCAAAAATTAGAAGTAACTACCGTCATCGATGATTTGATTGAACGTGATGGCGATGAAATTACCAAAAAAGTGTATAAAATACACAAATTGAATAATATACGTATTTTTGCAGATTATGATTATACGGCTGACAATGCAGATTTAGATTCAATTACTTATAAAGACCTTACCATTTTCTATAAAGATAAGTTGAGATATAAGCCTCGTATCTTGAAAATGGCTTCGGCATTGGAAAAAAACGCGATTTATTCTGATGATAACAGAGGACTTACATATAAGCAAATCAATAACTTACGTATTTTTAGGTATCCAAATATTGAGTTTAAATATCCTGAAAATGATTCGCTTCAAACCAAATTAGATGCTAATATTTATTTAGTGCCAATGGATAAATATTCACTTCGATTGACAAATGAATTGAAGCGTTCTGAAATTGAGCGATTTGGTATCACATTAGGGACTTCATTTTCAACACGAAATATTTTCAGGCAAAGCGAAATTTTAGAGTTGAACTTGCAAGGAACATTTGCTTCTCAAACAAATTCAACTGTTTCTCAGTTTTTTAATATGTCGGAAATTAGTGGCGATATACGGCTGATTTTTCCCGAAATTCTGTTCCTTTTTGACACAAATAAGCTGATTCCTTACTCAATGATGCCTCAAACGATGTTACAAGTAGGAACGAGTTATCAAACCAATATCGGATTAGACAAACAGAATGTAACGGGAGTACTTCGCTACACTTGGACACCTAAAAAAAATCGCAGCGTGCTCGATTTGTTCAATGTTCAGTATGTGCATAATTTGAATCCTGATAATTTTTTCAATGTATATCGAGCCACTTACAACCGATTGAATGAAATCGCCCAAAATTACACGCTTGACGCTTCGTGGGTTGATAGCGACGGAAATCTAACCACTTCCGAAGGCGGTTCAGTAGATTTTATCAATGCGGTTTTAGGGCAAACTCTAACAACAAGTGAAACTGATTGGCGTTCTGTTTTAAGCATCGAAGAACGTCGTCGTAGGCTCATACGAGATGATTTTATTCTTTCAACAAGCTATACGTTTATCATCAACAGCAATTCGCAGTTTTTTCAACGCGATTTTTCACAATTTCGTATAAAGGTGGAAAGTGCAGGAAATCTATTAGGTTTATTTTCAAATATATACGGAACAATAAAAAAACAAAATGACAACAGTCAATTTTTAGGGGTTCACTATGCTCAATTTATCAAAACGGAATTTGATTACATCAAACATTTTCCGCTGGGGCGTGAGGCTTCGTTGGCGTTTCGCAGCTTCTTTGGAATAGCAATTCCGTACGGAAATTCGAGCAGTGTTCCGTTTTCACAGAGTTATTTTGCAGGAGGTTCAAGCGATAATCGTGGGTGGAAGGCTTACAGTTTAGGACCAGGAAGTAGGGGAGCATTTCTTGATTATAATGAGGCAAATATGAAACTTACGCTCAATTTAGAATATCGTTTTCCGATTGCGGGAAGTTTCAAAGGAGCTATTTTTACGGATGCAGGAAATATTTGGAACGTTTTTGATGATACTCCTTTTGAAGAAGACAAATTCACGGGATTGTCATCATTGAAAGATGTCGGGGTGAGTTCTGGTTTAGGGCTTCGTTACGATTTTGGATTTTTTGTTTTTCGTTTAGATGTTGGAAACCGAATTTACAATCCTGCAAACGAGTTAGGCAAACGCTGGTTTACGGATATTGCATTGAGAAATTTGGTGTTCAATATTGGGATAAACTATCCATTCTAAAAAGAACCAAAAAATCATCAAAAAAGCGGGAAATCCGTTTCTTTTCAGAGGTTTTTAATGCTTAAAAAAAGAGCATATTTATCGTTTTTCTGAAATATTTTTCTATTTTTGTTGCGAAAATAACAAAAGTAAGCGTTTTTCACTGTGGTAAGATGCTTTGTTTTTGTATTTAATAATTTGATTTTTAGAAATTTAAATAGATAAAAGTGAAATTTACAGCTTTACAAATAGCAAACATATTACGCGGGGAGGTTGAAGGAAATCCTGATGTGGAAGTGTATAAACTTTCAAAAATTGAGGAAGGGGAGGAAGGAAGCATCACTTTTTTAGCCAATCCGAAATATAAGAATCACATATACACCACCAAAGCCTCTGTTGCCATTGTTAACAAAACCTTTGAGGCAGAAGGCTCTCTTTCTGTTACATTGGTGAAGGTTGATGATGCGTACTCGGCGTTTTCAAAATTGTTAGAGCATTATAACCAAATTAAACTAAACAAAACGGGAATTGAAAATCCTTCTTTCATTTCTCCTACGGCTAAATTAGGTGAGAATGTGTACGTTGGCGCATTTGCCTATATTGGTGAAAATGTTTCCATCGGGAATAATGTAAAGATATATCCTCACACTTACATTGGTGATAATGTTTCTATTGATGATAACACAACTTTGTTTGCAGGTTGTAAAATCTATTCAGAAACTGTTATCGGAAAACATTGTACGTTGCACGCTGGTGTGATTGTTGGTGCGGACGGTTTTGGTTTTGCACCCGTTCAAGAAGGTTTTTATAATAAAGTGCCGCAAATAGGGAATGTGATTATCAAGGATTATGTAGACATTGGTGCGGGAGCTACCATTGACAGAGCAACACTTGGTTCTACCATTATTCACAAAGGAGTGAAAATTGATAATTTAGTGCAAATAGCTCACAATGTGGAGGTTGGTAAAAATACGGTAATCGCAGCCCAAACAGGAATCGCGGGTTCAACCAAAGTAGGGGAGAGCTGTATGATTGGTGGGCAAGTAGGCATTGTGGGGCATTTAACTATCGGGAATCGTGTAAAAATTCAGGCACAAACGGGCGTAGGTCGTAATTTAAAAGATGATGAAGTCATTCAAGGCTCGCCAGCTTTGGGCTATTCAGAATATAACAAAGCATACGTAGTTTTCAGAAAGTTACCTGAACTATCGAAAAAAGTAAGTGATTTAGAAAAAAAAATAGAAGAAAAATAATATAAGGACAATTAATTATGGTAAAGCAAAATACTTTATCGAAAGAAGTTAGTTTAGAAGGTGTTGGATTGCATACGGGGCAAAATGTGAAAATGACATTGAAACCAGCTCCCATAAACAACGGTTTTACGTTCGTTCGTGTTGATTTGGAGGGAAATCCTGTAATTGAAGCTGATGCGACTTATGTTTCAAATACAGAAAGAGGTACAGTTTTAGAAAAAAAAGGTGTAAAAATCCAAACTTGTGAGCATATTTTGGCAGCTCTGGTAGGAATGGATTTAGACAATGTAATCATAGAGTTAAACGCTTCTGAACCCCCGATTATGGACGGCTCATCGCGCTATTTTGTAGAAGCCATAGCTCAAGCAGGTATTCAAGAGCAAGATGCACCTCGTGAGGAATATATTGTTAAGGAAGTAATTTCGTATGTTAATGAAGAAACGGGTAGTGAGATAACTATCATTCCGTCAGACGAATACCAAGTTACAACAATGGTTGACTTCGGAACGAAAGTTTTAGGAACGCAAAACGCTTATCTGAATAAACTTTCCGAATTTAAAGATATGATAGCTAATGCGCGTACGTTCAGTTTCTTGCACGAGCTTGAAATGCTTCTTGACCACGGACTTATCAGAGGGGGAGATTTGAACAATGCGATTGTTTATGTCGATAAAGAAATTTCTGAAAGTACGATGCAGAAATTGAAAAAAGTTTTCAATAAAGAACATATTTCCGTAAAACCTAATGGTATTTTAGATAACTTAACGCTGCATTACTCCAACGAAGCGGCTCGCCATAAATTGTTAGACGTAATCGGTGATTTAGCGTTGGTGGGTACTCGCATACGCGGAAAAGTTATTGCTACCAAACCAGGGCATTTCACCAATACACAGTTTGCAAAAAAACTTTCAAAAATCATCAAAAACGAACGAAGAAACAATGTGCCTCTGATTGATATCAATCAGCCACCTTTATTGAATATCAACGATATAATGAAGTTGTTACCACACCGTCCGCCGTTTTTGTTAGTTGATAAAATTTTTGAACTTTCAGATAAGCACGTTATTGGGTTGAAAAACATTACGATGAATGAGCCTTTCTTTGTGGGGCATTTTCCAGGAGCACCCGTGATGCCAGGTGTGTTGCAAATCGAAGCAATGGCACAAGCGGGAGGTGTATTGATACTGAGCACCGTTCCTGACCCTGAAAATTATCTGACTTACTTTATGAAAATCGATAATGTGAAGTTTAAAGTTCAAGTGCAACCTGGCGATACGCTCATCTTTAAATTAGAGTTAATTACTCCAATCCGAAGAGGTATTTGCCATATGCAAGGATATGCTTATGTGAACGGAAAGTTAGCAACAGAAGCAGAGTTAATGGCTCAAATTGTTAAAGTAAAAGAATAAAAAAGAAAACGATGAATCAACCCTTAGCTTACGTACATCCAGGGGCGAAAATTGCCAAAAATGTTGTAATTGAACCTTTTACGACCATACACAATAATGTAGAAATAGGTGAAGGCACTTGGATAGGTTCAAACGTGACCATAATGGAAGGTGCGCGAATTGGAAAAAATTGTTCCATTTTCCCTGGTGCTGTTATTTCCGCAATTCCACAAGATAAAAAATTTCAAAATGAAGAAACCGTAGCCATTATTGGTGATGGAACAACCATTCGCGAATGCGTAACCATCAATCGAGGAACTTCCGATAAGATGAAAACCGTAGTAGGTGAAAACTGTTGGATAATGGCATATAGTCATATTGCTCACGATTGCATTGTAGGGAATCACTGTATTTTTTCAAATAACACAACCCTTGCCGGACACACCATCGTTGGAGATTTTGTGGTGCTGGCAGGAATGGTAGCTGTGCAACAATTCGGAAACATTGGAAATCACGCATTTGTTACGGGAGGGTCGCTTGTTCGTAAAGATGTTCCTCCGTATGTGAAAGCCGCTCGCGAACCACTTTCGTATGTGGGAATTAACTCCGTAGGTTTGCGTCGCAGAGGGTTTACTCCTGAAAAAATTAGAGAAATACAGAACATTTATCGCATTATTTTCCAAAGAAATTATAATATCACGCAGGCTCTTTCCATTGTGGAAGCTGAAATGGAGGCAACTCCTGAAAGAGACGAAATTTTGGATTTCATTCGCAGTTCCTCACGTGGTGTTATGAAAGGATATACAGGTGGATTGACCTTGTAAGATATTGAAAATAAAAATATTAAATAATTATTATATAATAAATGGCAACAACAGCAGATATTAAAAAAGGATTGTGCATTCGTTTCAATCACGACATTTACAAAATTATTGAATTTTTACACGTAAAACCCGGAAAAGGACCCGCTTTTGTGCGTACAAAATTGAAAAGTGTTACCACCGGAAAGATATTAGACAATACGTTTTCAGCGGGACATAAAATTGAAGATGTTCGTGTAGAGACTCGCTCGTTTCAGTATTTATATGAAGAAGGTGAGAATTTTGTATTTATGAATACAGAGGATTATAATCAAGTGCATATTCGTAAGGATATGCTGGACAATCCTGATTTGCTTAAAGAGGGAGAAGTTGTAATGATTATTTTCAACGCCGAAGATGAATCTCCTCTTTCTGTGGAAATGCCTGCCAATGTGATTCTTACCGTAACCCACGTAGAACCTGGTGTGAAAGGAAATACGGCAACCAACGCCACCAAACCTGCAACGGTTGAAACAGGAGCTATTGTGAATGTTCCGTTGTTTATCAATGAAGGCGACCGTATAAAAGTTGAAACCGAAAAAGGAACTTACGTAGAGCGTATGAAAGATTAGTTTCTGTGAATTTACATAAAAGTCAGAGATGGAAGGAAAGGTTCATCTCTGATTTTTTTATTTAAAGAATAAATGCGGAAATAAAATTTCTAGCTTTTGAGAGGAAAAATAAATTCTTAAGGTAGCAATTAAAAATCCAAAACCGTAACTGAAAAATTGAACTAACAATGCCCAAACTGATAATATCCCGATTTTCAGGCTTTTATTTGTTCTGGCACTATCAAGAAATAAGAAAATAAAGTAACATCCGTAAACAAACAGACCTTCAAAACGTCCGAAAAAAGCAGAGATTACAGATAAAATCAATCCGAAGGCAAAACAAAAAGGCAACCAAAATGTAACTTTTTTTGTGTGAGGATGCCAATGATTCAAAATAGCACGTGTTTGCCCGAATTTACTGACTTGTTTTTTGAATTTTGACCACGAAATTCGACGTTTGTGATAAACGAACGCATCTTCAATAAAAGCTGTTTCAAAACCTTGTTTCCACAAACGGATTACCAAGTCAGGGTCTTCACCTGGGTGTATTTTCCCAAAACCTTGCGTAGCTTCAAATGCTTTGCGTGAAAGTCCCATATTGAAACTTCTCGGTTCAAATTTCTGTACAATTTTGCTATTTCCACGAATGCCGCCAGTGGTTAAAAAAGAGGTCATTACGTAATTTATTGCCTTTTGAATATCCGTAAAACTATCATCAGCAGTATCAGGACCTCCAAAACAATCTACATAATTTCTTTGCAAAAAATCATCTACCGACTCCAAATAATGTTCAGGAAGCAAACAATCTGAATCCAAGATAATGAAATAATCGTTTTTAGCTCTTTCCATACCATAATTGCGAGAAGCTCCTGGACCAGAATTTTCTTTAAAGATATATGTAATTTGAAGCATATTAGCGTATTTTTTACAAATTTCCTCAGACGAAATCGAAGAGCCATCTTCAATAATAACAATTTCAAAATCAGTACTATAAGTTTGTTTTGAAAGACTTTTTAAAAGTTCATCGACCTCATCAGGGCGATTATATACAGGAATAATGAACGAATATTTCATTAGTTAAAGTAGTGTTAAAATTATTTCCTTTTGTAACCTTTATTCAGTTTTCAACGTACAATGGGGTGTACAATAAAAAATAATGATTTACAAACCACAAAGATAAGGATAATTTTTTAAATGAGACAATTAAAAATTACCAAACAGGTAACCAACCGTGAAACAGCATCTCTTGATAAGTATTTGCAAGAAATTGGAAAGGTGGATTTAATCACCGCAGATGAAGAAGTGGAGTTGGCGCAACGCATCAAAGCAGGGGACAATATTGCTTTGGAAAAACTGACAAAAGCAAATTTGCGTTTTGTTGTTTCTGTAGCAAAACAATATCAAAATCAAGGTCTTACGCTTCCTGATTTGATTAATGAAGGCAATTTGGGGTTAATAAAAGCAGCACAACGTTTTGATGAAACACGCGGATTTAAGTTTATTTCGTACGCCGTTTGGTGGATTCGTCAATCTATTTTGCAGGCACTGGCAGAACAGTCGCGTATTGTGCGTTTGCCTTTGAACAAAATTGGTTCTATCAACAAAATCAATAAGATGTATGCTTATTTGGAGCAAGCTCACGAGCGTGTTCCATCGGCTGAGGAAATCGCCAAAGAGTTGGATATGTCCGTAAATGATGTGAAAGAATCTATGAAAAATGCAGGGCGACATATTTCAATGGACGCTCCTTTGGTGGAAGGAGAGGATTCAAACTTGTACGATGTTTTACGCAGCAGCGAGTCTCCAAATCCAGATAGAGAGTTGATTTTAGATTCATTACGTACGGAAATTGAACGCGCTTTGGAAACATTGACCCCCCGTGAAGCTGATGTTATCCGACTTTATTTTGGATTGGGTGACCAACACGCAATGACACTCGAAGAAATAGGCGAAACATTTGAACTTACTCGTGAGCGTGTGCGTCAAATCAAGGAAAAAGCCATCAGAAGGCTGAAACATACTTCTCGAAGTAAAATTTTAAAAACATATTTATAATAGAGAGTTTTTATTTTAAAAGACCTTTCGGAATGAATTCTGAAAGGTTTTTGTTTTGTTAAGAAATTGTAATTAAAAAAATGGAGTGTATGTTTTTTTGCAGAGTCCATTTTTTAAGAAAGAAATTTTTATTGAATTTTATCGAAAAATTGTACTTTTGCACAAAACTTTAAATCCTATAACTATGATTTTAGCTCCTTCAATTTTAGCTGCTGATTTTGCAAATTTGCAACGTGATGTAGAAATGGTAAACCGAAGCCAAGCCGACTGGTTTCATATTGACATTATGGACGGTGTTTTTGTGCCCAATATTTCTTACGGAATGCCCGTTTTGGAAGCTATCGGACGATACGCTCAAAAACCGTTAGATGTTCATTTAATGATTATTGACCCAGACCGTTACATTTCTACTTTTAAAAAATTAGGAAGCGAAATATTAACCGTTCATTATGAGGCTTGTACGCACTTACACCGTACGGTTCAGGCTATAAAAAACGAGACGATGAAAGCAGGAGTGGCTTTGAATCCACATACGCCCATTTCTGTTCTTGAAGATATTATACAAGATATTGATTTAGTGCTTATTATGAGTGTAAACCCAGGTTTTGGCGGACAATCATTCATTGAAAATACATATAAAAAAATCCGTCAAGTGAAAGAGATGATTCTGAAGAACCATTCAAAAGCTCTGATTGAGGTTGATGGTGGCGTGAGTAACAAAAATGCCCGTCAACTCATTGAAGCAGGTGCTGATGCTTTGGTGGCGGGCAGTTTTGTTTTTAATTCGGAAAATCCGATTGAAACCATCGAAAAATTGAAAAATATTTGATAATTACATATTTAATTCTACGGCGTTTCCGTGTCCTCTGTATAAAACTAATTTATCTTCCAATTCCACTTCCAAAATAGTTACGTAAGGGTCAAGTGAATGTTCTGATGGCACGGAAATGCGCAATATTCCCGGAATGTTGTTCCAAGCCGCACCTCCATTTCTTTCAAAAGTCAGTGATTCATCTGTTCCTAACACCTTGATAGACTTCACTTTGGTTTGTATTCCCTTTAATTGAATGTAATTTTTAGGAACATCAAACAAACATACATACAGTTTTTTGTGGTCATCGCTGAGTAACGTTGGTCCGTAAAAATGTCCGTAAGGCAAACCCGCTTGCGTGTCATAAACCGCTGTTTTGTGTTTTTGAATCCACTGACCGAGCGCTTCCAATCGCTCCACTTGCTTTTGTGCAATGCTTCCATCGGGTTTTGGACCTATGTTTAGTAATAAATTTCGGCAGTGCTTCCCAAAGTATGATACTCAAATCCACCCAAAGTTGATGTAGAAAAACACAATTTCAAAGGCTTTTATATGGTTTTCTAATTTTTTTGAAAAACAGCAAGTTTTCCGAACTGCTCGGCGTATTCG
>JBGYFE010000088.1:0-4213 GCA_041819925.1 Capnocytophaga sp. | reverse complement strand
TCAGAACTTTGTCAGAACTTTGTCAGAACCGTTTTTTTACGAAAAACCCTTATAAATCAACAGTTAAAGGCATTTTGTCAGAATGTCGGACTGTCAGAAAAAAAGTTAAAAACGTGTCGGAGTTTTTCTTTAAAAACCTTGACAAGTTAAATTTATATTGTATATATATTATATAAAATAAATTTAGAGGGTTTTAATATGAACGAAGATCAAGACGAAATAAACAACTTGTTAGCTGAAAGAGAATGGGAGGAATTTAAAAAATCTTCATTTGGTAAATTCTTTACGGCAAAACAAATGAAAGAACAGGAATTAACTTATTTAAACAATAAAGCATTGGATATTGTAAACGAAGAAGATTTATTCGAAATAATGTCATTAATACCACAGCCTTTTATTACCAATGAAAATATAAAAAAGGCTGATATTTTGAGTGTTATATACAATAATTTCATTGAAGAAACAGAAATACCTTTAACACTCCCGATATTTTCGTTTTTTAGTTTTTTAAGTGCTTTTTGTGTAAAAAATAATATTACATATTCAATGCCTTTATCTGAAAAAAAATCACCAGTTAACACATGGGTAACGGTTTTAGCACCGTCAGGATCGGCAAAAACTTACTCATTGGGAAAAATAGAGGACTTAATACCAATAAAACCTGATGGCGAAAAAGTTGTTGAGCAAAATTTTGTTAAGCCGTCAGGCCCAGCAAAATTTATTGAAGAGTTTTCAAATCTTCCAGATTCCAGAGACGGAAAATCTCAATATGGCTTTTGGATTGAGGACGAAGTAGCTCAAATGTTCAAACAGGTTGAAAGGGAAGGAACCCCGCTTTCAGAAATAAAAGAATATTTCTTGAAAGCCTATGACAATAAAAAATTAACAAGAAAAAGCAAAAAAGAGACAATAGAAACTAAAAATCTTATATTGGTTTTATTTTTCATAAACACTTTTGATAGTTATGTAAATAATATATCTTCCGAATCTATGACAGATGGTTTAATGAGAAGATTTAATCTTGTTTATACAGAAAAAGATAAGAGCCGAGATTTTACTGATTTTCCTATATACAACGAGAAAAAAATCACAGACGAAATTTTATCTGATAGGTTTGAAGATTTATTTTTCAATATCAATCCAGATGTTAATTATACCTTTTCAGAAAACGCTTTTGAACTTTACAGAAAATATTTCAAGATTTTTTGGCATAGAAAATATAAAAATATTCTTACCGATAAAGAAAATTTTTACAGAACATATATGATGCAAAGCTGGAAATTTGCAGTTTTCTATCACTTGATTTTGAAAAAAGAAGGAACAGTGATCGATGGTGAATGCTTAATATATGGAATGAAAATTTCTTTGTTATTTGCCAACAGTATGAAAAAGTTTTTTGATTTTAAAAATAAAGATATATCAGACTCAAAAAGAGAAAAACAGAAAGATACTTTATTGAAATATGCTGATTTTCTCAAAACAAAACCAGATGCGACAGTTAGGGATTTTTGCAGAAAATTTAGTGTTAAAAAGGCAGATGCTGTTTCAATTTTGAAAAGTCTTGAATGCTCAGGAATAGAACATTCAATATTTGAAGTTGTGAGCAAATAACTTGCCGATTTAAATTTTGTATTTATATTTAATTTTCTTTCGGCAAGTTCAACCCCTCAAAAATAATAAAGCCCTTACGGGCTTTTTTATTTTCTCACGGTTTTATAAAAGGTCAAATTATATTCAGTTTTGCCCTTGACTTAAGGTTTTAATTTGTTATCTATGTAATAGATAGCAAGTTAGAGTAATACTTCGTATTCCTTTACTTGTGAGGGGTTCCCCCTTCAATCCCCTAAAAACCAAAATCAAAACCTAAACCAAGGAGCAAAATATGAGTCACGAGTTTTTAATCCAGAGAAATGATAACAGCAATGAACAAGGCTATTTCCAAGGATATGCCGAAGGCATATTCTATTCAGCCTTTAATTGCCAAAGGTTCAATAGAGGCGTTTCTGGTTCTAACGAACAGGAAACTTTCACCACAGCAGAAACAAAATCAGCATTAGAAAAAGTCTTAAATTCTAGTGAGATAGCAAACTATCCCGATCCTGATCGTATAAGTAGTATTAAAGATTTTTATTTCAATATTGTATTAAATGCTAAAAAGAAAGATATTTTTACAGTGAGATTTTTCTAATGCCAGATTATAAAGAGAGGTATCAGAGAAAAAATTTTATCTCTCTTTGTTTGAGTGATGAAGAATTATCAGAGGTTGAAAATATCGCTGATAGATTAAATATGAAACGAGCTGCTGCAGCTCGTGAAATATTAGTCACAAACTCAAAGAGACTAAAATCACAAATAAAGAAAAATGATAATTCTGAAATATTGTTTTTATATTCTAAAATCTCAAACAATATAAATCAGATCGCAAAAAAGATGAACACTAATCTTGATAAATTCTTATCAGGAAACGGAGAATAATTTTCACTACTCATTGAAGAAATATTCGAAGATTTAGAGAGGTTAAAAAATAATGATACATAAACATATCGGAGGAAAGAAAAATCAGCGAAGTGTTAAAAATTCACTTGATTATTTATTAAGAACTAAAAAACCAGAAGAACAGAAATTTGTTGAAGTTTTATCTCAAACAAACAGATCTGATATTGAAAATTTCAACGAATACATAAAAGACAAAAACTTTAAAAACCCCTTCATAACTGGTGTTTTATCTTTTGAAGAAAAAGACATCGATCCAGAATTAAAAACAAAAATAATGAATGATTTTGAAGATATGATGTTTTCAGGAATAGAACCAGAAAACAGACCTCCGGTCATTTGGATACAACACAAAGATAAAAACAGACTTGAATTAAACTATACAACTTTTAATTCCCTAATGAATAAAAAACATTTTCAATGTTATTATCATTTGTCAGATAAAAAATTATTCAACTCATTTTGCGAAAAAATAAACTATGAAAATAATATCAGTTCTGTTTTGGATGTTCAGGAACATAAAGCAAGAAATACCCTCGTTAACACTTTAAATAATAAAATACCAGAAGAAAAAAAGGCAGTTGTTGAGAAATTACAAGAAGAGATTTTATCGAAAATAATCACAGAAGAAATAAACAACAGAGAAGAATTAATATCATTTATTCAATCTAAAAACATAATAATAAACAGGGTTAGAGAAAATGCTATATCAATAAAATTTGATAAGGCTGATAAGCCTATCAGCTTAAAAGGAGATATATATGAACAGAACAGAGATTACAAAACTTATAGAACAGAATCAACAATCGATCACAGAGCAGATCAGCAGTATGTCGAAAACCAACTCAGACACCATAGAGAAAATTTTGACACAGAGCTTAAAAAAAGACACAGCAGAAATAGAACTCGTTTTAAGCCAACACAGAGCAAAGATCAGAAAAATGCTGAATACAGAGTTAAAAAAGCAAATGACAGTAAAAATGTTAGATCTGAAATACCAGACAATAATAATGTTCCTGTTAGGAATGAACCTGATATTGATTTTTTTCATAATAATAAAACTATCGAGGATGTAAGCAATGAGCAAAATTTCACAAATGATAAAACAAAACCAAGAGAAGAAGAACCAGCAAAATTTGATCTATCAAGAGAAATTGAAACAGCTAATACACAACAACAATTCATTCGTTCAAGAGTTGAAGAGGTTAGAAGAAATCAACAGCAATTCAGAAAGTCGCTTGATAGAACTCAGGAACGATCTGGAGTATGTAGAAGATCTCTACATTCAATTATTCACAATATTAGAAGATACGTCAGAACGTTTTCAATCCATACAAGACAGAATGAAAGAAGAAAAAAAATCGAACACAGACAAAAAATCTTCCTTGAAAAGCTCAAAACCCAGCAAGAAAAAAACAATCAAAGAAGTGTCGTCAGAAGTCGATTTAAACCGTATTAGAACCGTTCTGAATACTCTTCTAACCCACTACGACAAAACCTTAACCGTGAACAAGTGAGAACCAGCCAGAGGCTGGTTTTTGCTTGTGAGGGGTTGAACAAGCGAAAACCAACATACATAGATCACTGGTGTAAAACTCGCTTGTTAACTGCACTAAACCCAAAAGAAGAAAACTGACTATTTTTTCCCCTCCCCCACTTCGTGCAAGTTTAAAAAATAATCATATTTTGCTCGTCAGAAACCTGTCAGGGATTTTGTCAG
>JBGYFE010000087.1:0-3426 GCA_041819925.1 Capnocytophaga sp. | reverse complement strand
TACCAAATCAATTCACTCCCAACATTTGACCTTTGACAAAACAAAAATTAACAAAATATTAACATTTTAAAATTTAAGATTATGAACACAATCGTAGGTAGAATTACCAAAAATGCAGAAATCAACACCTTGAAAAACGATAAACAGGTCGTAAACTTTTCGGTAGCACCCAATGACTAAATTACTAAAAAAAGTGGAATTGAAAAGCATATGCGGCTAAATATTTAGGCTTTTCAATTCAAGACTTCATCCCGCATTTTGCAAATACTATGTTGAACTAAACCTCCGGTAGCTTTTCCTGAGGCTGTTTTATTAACTTTGTTTTTATTCAACAAAATAAAATCTCTAAAATGGCTACAAAAAAAAATCTCCGGAGGATTTAAGACCTGCCTTGAGCGCAGTCGAAAGGACGAACAAAATTTTGAATCGCGCTTCGAGCGAAGTTAGTGGTTTTTCGGAACTGATACAACGTTTTGAAAGAAATATTTCCATCCAAGGAAAAAGTCCCAGAACCTTTGATAATTATTCCAGGCATGTTGCTGCATTGGCATTGCATTTTAAAACATTGCCTACCGAACTGGATCCTGAACAGGTCAAAGATTATCTCTTCGAACTGCAACAGCGATCAAAAACACCTTCCCAGACTTATTTTAAACATACGGTTTATGGACTTAGGTTTCTTCTTAAAGCGGAAGGATTACCTTACAGTTTTCTACATCTTCCTGCCATTCCAAAAGTGAAAAAACTGCCTACTATTTTAAGTCGTCAGGAAGTTTGGCGCATGCTTCAAACGGCGCAGTTACTGAAACATAAACTGCTCATCGGTTTGATTTACGGCTGCGGACTTCGATGTATGGAAGTTAGAAATATCGAACTTCATCATCTTGATTTTGACCGACAAATGCTGCACGTTGTTCAGGGAAAAGGCAGTAAAGACCGTTATGTTCCTTTATCCGAACATTTAATTCGGGGACTGAAAACCTTTATTTCAGTAGAAAATCCGACTCAATATTTATTTAATGGAAATCAAAATAGAAATATTGAAGAGATTGATATTTTGACTCCGAACACCAAAGATGCTTCGACGTCGCTCAGCACAGGTTTTGATTCCAGATACAGTCAGCGAGGTGTTCAATGGGTCATCAAAACGGTGAGTAAAAAAGCGGGGATTACCAAAGTTGTTCATACCCATACTTTGCGCCACAGCTTTGCCACGCATTTATTGGAAGATGGAGTTTCCATCATTATGGTGCAGAAACTTTTGGGACATGAAAGAATTGAATCGACGATGGAATATCTTCATGTCTGTCAGTTGTCGGATCAAAAACCGCACAGCCCTTTAGATACCATTTTTACTTTGTACAGCAAAAATGGAAACCCGAAGTAAAGGCGGAAGTGTTGCGGATGTTCTTCGCAAAATCAATTTGTCGGTGCAAAACTTTACGGTTCATCAGGAGAAAACGTTTCGGGCTTTGTCGTATTGTCGAACTTCTGCTTTGGGCGGTCATATCGATGCGTGTGATGGTTGTGGAAATCTTTCCATCAGTTATAATTCTTGTCGTAATCGGCATTGTCCGCAGTGTCAAGGTCATAAAAAAGAAGAATGGATCCAAAAACGGGAGCAGGAATTATTGCCGTGCAGTTATTATCATCTGGTTTTTACTTTGCCTGAAGAACTTAATGGTTTGGCGATCTCTCAACCGTCATTATTGTATAAAACCTTATTTGACGCAGCTTGGGCAACATTAAATCAGTTCGGCAAAACAGAACAGATGCAGTTGGGAATGATTGCGATATTACATACATGGGGACAGAATTTAAGTCTTCATCCTCATTTACATTGCATTGTTCCGGGTGGTGGAATTGATCAAAATGGAAAATGGAAAAGGAAAGTAAGAACCGATAAATACATCTTCTGTGTAAAAGCGATGAGCAAGGTTTTTCGGGCGAAGTTCGTGACTTTATTAAGAGCTTCGGGAATTAAAGACCAGCATTTAATGGATCAACTCTTTACCAAAAACTGGGTCGTTTATGCCAAAAGACCTTTTGGTGGCCCGAAACAAGTCATTGAATATTTAGGAAGATATACCCACAAAGTCGCCATCAGTAATCATCGGATCAAAGAAGTCACGGATACTGAAGTTCGCTTTGGCTATAAAGATTATCGGAAAGAAGGTCAAAAAAAGGAAATGACTTTATCGAATATTGAATTTGTGCGCAGATTTAGTCTTCATATTCTGCCAAAAAGATTTGTAAGGATCCGCCATTACGGCATCCTGAGCAGCTCCTGGAAACGTGGGAAACTGCAGGCACTGCAATCCGATTTGAAAATCAGAGTTACTGCAGCAAAACTGAAAACTTTGCTCCGGAAATGTCGATGTTGCAAGGAAGGAAACTTAGTCACTATAGCTGTTTTCGGGCAGCGCGGTCCGCCACCGGAATATCTTTTCGCTCTCCAACCTTTGTCTGCAAAGTAAACTTTGTGGGTAAGGGAAGCTGTATTCTGAAGCAAAGAAAACCCGCAGAAAACCACTTCCAAAGGCTCATAAAAAGCCACAAAAAAAGCAGTCCTTCTAAAAAGCTGCTTTGTTACCCTAAATTCTAAAAACGACAACTCCATAGACTGCCAAAAAGCTACCGAAGGTTCCGTTCAACGGGCTTTCATTGTTGGCTTTTCAAGCCCAACGAAAGCTTAGTTATTATGGGCAGTTTTTGTTAATTCTGTATGTTTTAATTTCATAACCAGTATTGCAGATTAAATTTAGATTTTCATCATCTTCGTCTTTCATTTCCCATAATACCGAATTGATATTTTGTTCAATTATTTTCAGTTCGCTTGTTTCAGCGTTAAACAGTAATAAATTGGAATTTGCATTTTTAGTTGAATTCCATTGTTGTAGGAATATTAAATTTTCAGTTTTGTAAAACCAATCACCAAAAATTTTGTCTTTGAATTGTTGATTTTCAGGGTCAGATTTTAGCTCAAAATATGCTGGACCAAAACGTATTTCATTAAGGTACATTTTTAAAATCTTTACGTTCTTATATTCCACGAAAAAAGTCCATTTTTCAATCAAATTGTTAGTAGATTTTGTTTTGACTTCTTTTTTTTGAAATAAAGAAATTATTGCAGCAAATAACATTATAACTAAACCGAAAATTAGTAAAAAAGGATAAATAATTATGATTAAAGTTTTGTATAAAACGTTGTCAGATCTTTTAATTTTTATTCTATCAATTAGTTCCATTTTTGTCTATTGGCGATCGGTTGTTAAAATTGCCCATAACTCGTTTATATGTCTTACTCCGTTAGACAAATACAACGTATTTGGTAGGTATTTGTCTGATATTCGTAAGACTTATTTCTAATCACTAAGATATGTTTTTTCCGACTATTGTTTTCCGCAATTGTAATTAAATTTTTCC
>JBGYFE010000086.1:0-14876 GCA_041819925.1 Capnocytophaga sp. | reverse complement strand
TGAATAATAAATCTGACTATCCAAATCCTCATCAATATCTCTCAAAAAATAGTTTAACTCATTGATTTTAAGTTTAAATGAAGCACTTGATTTACCATAAATGGAATCAAGTGTGTACTCTGTATTGGTTACATACGAAGCTGCTGACGATGAACTATATGAGTTAAAAAAAGGAATATAAAGGTAAGCCTCAGTTACCGTTTCGTTTTCTTGTGTGTTGTTAGTATTCTCACTGCTTTGTGAACTTGCACCAAAAGTTGGGTTCACACTTGCCAAAGTTACCTGTGCAATGATGCTTGTTTTTTTTGTTCCGAAAGGCTCTTGGGTATATTGCCCCAAAAGGTAGCCTCCTAATCCATTAGTTTGAATGGCTTTTTCACGAACGTTACTTATGGAAACTGTGGCTGTATAAACTCCCGTTTCATAATTCGGATTTCCTAATAAGTCACTTTCAATTTCTTTGAAAGAGTCATCGGCACACGATTGAGAAATAAGTGCTAACCCTATGATTGCCAGAGTTCCAAAACGTTTTATTTTATTCATATATAATTTTCTTTTTTTTATTATTTCAAAATTTGTAAGTAAAAATCTTTGTAGGATTCTTGGAAAGTTTGTTGGTCACTGTTAAAAAGAACAGGCTTTTTTAGTCCTTTAAGGAATGTATTGAAGTCTTCCGACATATCTTCACCAACCACAATAACTCCATCTGAATTTTTAGCTGCTATCTTCATCAAATTAAAGTAGTTAGGGTCTTTCAGAGGTTCAGTAGTTTTTGAGTTAATTCCGTCAAAAGCAACTTTGCTCACCAATGTATTGTCTAAACTTCCTTCAAAATCCTTATTAAAAACCGAAGTAATAATTTTACTTTCAGAGAAAATAGGTTCATCTTTGTAGTAAGTTCTTAAATATAAAGGCAACAAAGAAGCCAGCCAGCCGTGAACGTGAATGATGTCAGGCAGCCAATTAAGTTTTTTAACGGTTTCTACTACGCCTTTGGCAAAGAAAATACACCGCTCATCATTGTCAGGAAACAGTGTTCCGTTTTCATCAGAAAATGTGGCTTTTCGTTTAAAATATTCATCATTATCGATGAAATAAACCTGAATGCGCTCCTTAGGAATGGAAGCCACCTTAATAATCAGAGGAACGTCAATGTCGTTAATGACAATATTCATTCCTGAAAGCCGAATTACTTCGTGCAACTGATGCCTCCTCTCATTAATGTTCCCGAAGCGAGGCATAAAAATACGTATTTGTCCACCGTTGCTATTAACCATCCTTGGTGCCTCAAAGGACATCCTTGAAATCTCATTTTCAGGGGAATAAGGCATCACTTCGGAGGATACAAAAAGTACTTTCCTATTTTTCATAAAGAGCAAAATGTTTTTTGTTAGCTTTGAAAGCCACAAAAGTACAAAAAAATATGCAGAAATCCATAAAAAATATATAAGTTTGCGCGATAAAATTTAATGAATGAAAATTTATACACAACAAAAGGAACTTAAAAACCTAATTTTTGACACTAAAAAATCAGGAAAAACAGTTGGTTTCGTTCCCACAATGGGAGCATTGCACGAGGGGCATTTATCGTTGATAATGAAGTCATTAAAAGAGAATGATTTGACCGTAGTGAGCATATTTGTGAACCCCACACAGTTCAACAATGCAGAGGATTTAGAAAAGTATCCACGTACTCTTGATGCTGACATTCAACTGATAAAAAAAATTAGTGATACGGTGATTGTTTATGCTCCCAATGCAGAGGACATTTATGGAAAAGATGTAACTTCTGAGAAATTTAATTTTGACGGACTTGATAGCGTGATGGAGGGTGAATTTCGCCCAGGGCATTTTGACGGAGTGGGAACAGTGGTGAAAAAACTTTTTGAAATTGTAATGCCAAATAAGGCGTATTTCGGAGAAAAAGATTACCAACAGTTGTTGGTTATCAAAAAGATGGTCGCTCAAACGCAACTGCCTGTTCAAATTGTTGGCTGTCCGATTATTCGCAACGAAGAGGGATTAGCTTTAAGCTCTCGTAACCAAAGGCTTAGTAGCAAAATGCGCCAAGAAGCTACTTTTATCTATAAGGTGTTACAACAAGCCAAACAGATGTTTAAAAATCAAACCTCAACGGAAATAACACAGTGGGTTGAAGAACAATTTAAAAATAAGGAAGGATTTGATTTAGAATACTTTATCATAACTGATGCCGACACATTAGTTCCCATCAATGAAAAACAATCAAATAAAGCATATCGGGCTTTTATCGCGGTCTATGTTGAGGGCATACGCTTAATTGATAATTTGGAATTTTAAAGACGAGGAAAGAAGCCAAAATTTTTTTTCTTTCATTTTATTTTGAAAAAAAACAGATTTTTCGCACCTTTGCAAATATTTTTGGCAGTTGGAAAACTTAAATATTATACTTTGCTAAAAATCAATCACTTGAAATATTTATTATAAATACACAAACGAATGAAAAAAATAGACAAAGCAGTGTACCTGAAATGGTATGAAGATATGCTTTTTTGGAGAAAATTTGAGGATAAATTAGCTGCTGTTTACATTCAGCAAAAGGTAAGAGGTTTTTTGCACCTATATAATGGACAAGAAGCCATTGTTGCTGGTTGTATGCACGTTATTGACCCAACCAAAGATAAGATGATTACGTCATACCGTAACCACGTTCATCCAATTGCTTTGGGAGTTGACCCTCGCAGAATTATGGCGGAACTATACGGAAAAGCTACGGGAACTTCACAAGGCTTGGGTGGTTCGATGCACATTTTCTCAAAGGAACACAACTTCTTTGGCGGTCACGGAATTGTTGGGGGACAAATTCCATTGGGAGCTGGTTTGGCATTCGCTGACAAATATTTTGACAGAAAAGCAGTTACGCTTACTTTTATGGGTGATGGTGCTGTTCGTCAAGGAGCTTTTCACGAAACTTTGAACTTGGCAATGCTTTGGAAACTTCCTGTGGTGTTCATCATTGAAAATAACCACTATGCAATGGGAACATCTGTGGAAAGAACCGCCAACCACGCTGATATTTGGAAACTCGGCTTGGGATACGAAATGCCGTGTGGCCCCGTAGACGGAATGAATCCGGTGGCAGTTGCCGAAGCAGTTTATGAGGCTGTTGAAAGAGCTCGCAGAGGCGATGGACCCACACTTTTGGACATCAGAACGTATCGTTACAGAGGACACTCAATGTCTGATGCTCAGCATTATAGAACGAAAGAAGAAGTCGAAGAATACAAAAAAATAGACCCTATTACACAAGTTCTTAATGTGATTAAAGAGAAAAAATACGCCACAGATGCTGAAATTGAAGCTATTGATGAGCGTGTAAAGAATTTAGTGGCTGAATGTGAAAAATTTGCCGAAGAATCACCATATCCTGAAAAGAATGTGATGTATGATACGGTTTACGAACAAGAAAATTATCCTTTTTTACCTCATAAATTATAATAAAAATGGCAGAAATAATCAATATGCCACGCTTGAGCGACACTATGGAAGAAGGTGTTGTAGCAAAGTGGCTCAAAAAAGTAGGAGACAAAATTCAAGAAGGTGATATTTTAGCTGAAATCGAAACCGATAAAGCTACAATGGAGTTTGAATCGTTCTATTCTGGAACTTTGCTTTACATCGGTTTGCAAGAAGGAGAAACAGCTCCTGTGGACTCTCTCTTGGCAATTGTTGGAAAAGAGGGAGAAGATATTTCAGCTTTAATAGGAGGAGGAAAAACATCTGCTCCGAAAGCAGAAGCTCACAAGGCGGAAGAAGCTCCTACAAAAGAAGAAGCAAATAGCGAAGTTGCTGTACCCCAAGGAGTTGAAGTGGTTACAATGCCACGTTTGAGTGATACAATGACCGAAGGAACGGTGGCTACGTGGCTCAAAAAAGTAGGTGATAAAGTTTCAGAAGGCGATATTTTGGCTGAAATTGAAACTGACAAAGCCACAATGGAATTTGAATCATTCTACGCTGGAACATTGCTATATATAGGTATAAAAGAAGGAGAATCTGCTCCCGTAGATACGCTTTTAGCAATCATCGGACCCGCTGGCACGGACGTAAGTGCTTTCGTTGCCTCAGGCGGAAAAGGGGTAGCTACCCCAAAAGCTGAAACAAAATCAGAAACTCCGAAAGCGGTTGAAGCCCCTGCGCAAACAGCAAGTGCTACTCCAACAAGCGGACGTGTATTTGCTTCGCCTTTGGCTAAAAAAATTGCCGAAGAGAAAGGTATCAATCTTGCACAAGTGAAAGGTTCTGGCGAAAACGGACGTATCGTTAAAAAAGATGTGGAATCCTTCATGCCATCAGCTCAACCACAATCAGTTACAGAAAAAACTACAACAACAGCGCCTGCTTTTGTCCCCGTTGGAGTGGAAAGTGTGGAAGAAGTGAAAAATTCACAAATGCGTAAAACGATTGCAAAACGTCTTTCTGAATCTAAATTTACTGCGCCGCATTACTATCTAACCATCGAAATTGATATGGAAAATGCGATAGCTTCACGCACGCAAATCAATAATTTGCCTGACACCAAAGTTTCTTTCAATGATATGGTGGTGAAGGCTTGCGCTATGGCATTGAAAAAACACCCACAAGTGAACACTTCTTGGAAAGGAGATGTTACGGTTTACAACCAACACGTACACATTGGTGTTGCTGTTGCCGTTGAAGACGGATTGGTAGTGCCTGTTCTTAAATTCACTGATGGTTTGTCGTTAACTCAAATCGGAAGTCAGGTGAAAGACTTGGCTGGACGTGCCCGAAATAAAAAACTTACACCTGCCGAAATGGAAGGTAGTACTTTCACCGTTTCAAACTTGGGAATGTTTGGCATTGAGGAATTTACCTCAATTATCAACCAGCCTAACTCAGCTATTTTGTCAGTAGGTGCTATTGTTGAAAAACCAGTAGTTAAAAACGGACAAATCGTGGTGGGTAACACAATGAAAGTAACATTAGCTTGCGACCACCGCACAGTTGATGGAGCAACGGGAGCTCAATTTTTACAAACATTGAAAACATATATTGAAAATCCCGTAACGATGTTGGCTTAGTTTTTAAGGTTATACGATTGTTTTTTTAAAATGCAAATCCGCTTTTGTTGGATTTGCATTTTTTTATAACTTAAATTCATTAGGTTTTTATAATCCGCAAAACAAAAAAATTAACCGTTTCCTCGCCTAAAATAGGAGTAAATCTTGTAATTTTTGAGCCAACTGCTGACGGATAACTTCCATATAGCTAATTTTAAATAATTTGTCGCAATAATTCCCTCTTTGAAGAGGGTTAGGGAGATGTAATTAAAAAAGAAACATCCTCCGTCCTTCGCTACATCCTCTGCTTTCGCAGACTTCCTCTCTTCAAAGGAGGATTTATGTAACGACAATTTAAAATGAATTGGTTATAAACTGAGAGAAAGCCACTTGTCATACACCATAAGTGTGAAAGTTTCAACATTCTTTGCCTACCCTTGCATAAAGGTTACCCCTAACACCTCAAAAGCATCACAATTGGGCATTAATTCTTTTGTAAATTGAATAGCAATCGGCTTGAAAATCAATATCATTTAATTATACACGTATTACATTTTACCGATTCTGTTTCAAAACGAACAATCGTAAATTGTTAAATTGAAAAATCATTTGTACCTTTGCAAGAAACAATTTTAGTAAAAAATAACAGAAAATGAATAACTTAGATAAAGTTCTGGAAGAATATCGTAAGCTGGACATTGATAATATAATCAACTACACCGAATTTAATAAAATTCTCATCACAGCACATTCCACTCAAATAGAAGGTTCTACTCTTTCATTTGAGGAGGCTTCAGAACTTATCAGAGCGGGAAATACTCCTGGCGGGAAAAAATTTATTTTTTCTCAACAAGTTTTAGACCACTTCGATGCTTTAAATTTCGTACTTTCAGAAGCAGAAAAGGAGCGTGAATTATCAGTAAAGTTTATCCAAGAAATTGCTTCAAAAGTAATGGCAAGAACAGGAGAAATCTACGAAAATAGTTTAGGAAAAATAGATGTTTCCAAAGGAGAATTTAGAAACACTTCGGTAAGAGCAGGGAGTGCTTCCTTTATGAATTTTCAGAAAATTCCGAACGCTATGGAACAACTTGTGGAGGAATTAAAAGATTTATATCCGAAACAAAAAACAGCAACACAACAATTGAAACTTGCTTTTTATGCTCATTATGAATTAGTTGACATTCACCCGTTTTTGGACGGTAATGGGAGAACTGCACGACTTTTGATGAATTTTTTCCAAAAAAGATACGATTTGCCATTAGGATTGATTTTTTCAGAAGATAAACCAATGTACTATGAAGCGCTTAATTCAGTAAAAAAAACAGAAAGTTTTGATACATACAATACTTTTATGTTCAGTCAGTATAAAAAACATCTCTGTATAGAAATACAGAAGGAGAAACAAGAAAATGAAACCAAGCTGCGTTTCAAAACGTAATTTTTAATCCAGATTAAGTGATAAAACGAATGTATTTTTTAATTATTCATTTTCAACATATTAATCACTAAAAACATATCAAAGTTTTAAACTTTTGACAAAAATAAAGTGTTATTTCCTGTTGTCAATCAAGACTTGAACAAATAAAGCCTTTGAAAATTTGGAAAATTCAATAAACTGTCATTCATTTGCGCCAAATTTTGACATAATGGATAGTATGAAAAACAAGTTTTTAGGAATTATCTTCTTGTTGACCTCAGCAACTTACGCACAAGAAGTGGAATACATAAACACTGATCGCCCCGACCAAAGTGAGGGCGTTTACACCCTTCCAAAAGGAAATTTCCAAGTGGAAGGCGGGTTTACGTTCTCTGACAGCGGCTGGGCAAATGATTTAATGTTGCGATACGGTCTTTTCAATGGAACTGAATTGCGATTAGCATCTGATTTAAAAAAAAATAAAGGGCAAAAATTAGAAGTAATTGATGTGGTTTTGAGCTTCAAACAACATATTTTGGAAGAAAAAGGCATTTTTCCAGCAGTTACATTGGTAGGATATTTAACCTATCAAAATCCTTTGAAGGAATGGTCAACTGATGCTTATATCGCTTTTGAAAATAATCTTTCAGATAATTTTTCTCTCTGTTACAATTTGGGAAGTTCAAACTTCTTTAAAGAATTGAATGTAACGACTCAATTTGGATATTCACCTGTAAATCAATTATATGTGTATGCGGAATATTTCGCTACTTTTGGCAATCAATTGCCTTCACACAATATGGATTGTGGCGTTTTATATTGTTTAACTCCTAATTTTCAGATAGATATATCTTTCGGTCGTTCGATTTTCAGACAAGAAACCGATTGGTTTGTAAGTACAGGACTTTCATACCGTTTTTTTTGATTTTTTGTCCGATTTATTCACTTTTTTACTATCTTTGCCCCAACTAATTAATTACGATGAATTTATCACCATATCACTACGTTTCTGTTTTTCAGGAAAATACAAAAAAATACGCTCATAAAAAAGCCTTAATGGGCAAGGTTGGGCAAACTTGGGACGGGATCACTTGGCAAGAGTTCGGAAAGGTTGCCGAATCACTTTCAAAAGCATTGCTTTCGTTCAACATACAACCGCAGGAAACCATCGGGATTTTTGCGCAAAATATGCCTCAATGGACAATCACTGACTTGGCAAGTTTGCAAATTCGCGCCATTCCTGTGCCTATTTACGCCACAAACACCGCTGAACAAGCTCTTTATGTGTTAAATCACGCAGAAATTAAAATTCTGTTTGTGGGAGACCAAACGCAATACGATAAAGCACTCGAAATCGCTGAAAAATGTCCTTCTTTACAAAAAATTGTTCTCTTTAAGGATTCCATAGAACCAAAAGAAGATAAATATTCCGTGAAATGGGATACCTTTTTGGAATATGGAAAGTCAAATATTTATGACCAAGAGCTTGAAAAACGAATTGCTGAAAGAAATTTAAGTGATTTATTTACAATTATTTACACATCAGGAACTACGGGAGAGCCCAAAGGCGTAATGTTGGATTACGAAAATTTAGCGTATCAGTTGGTAGGACACGACCAAAGGCTTGAAGTGTCAGAAAAAGACGACTCATTGGCATTTTTGCCTCTGTCGCACGTTTTTGAAAGAGCTTGGACGTATTATACACTTTACAAAGGAGTTACGGTCTATTATTTGGAAAATACGAACGACATAAAAAATGCTTTAACAGAAGTGAAACCTACTGTAATGTGCGCTGTACCAAGATTTTATGAGAAAATTTTTGCAACAGTTCACGATAAAGCAGCGGCTTCATCTTTTGCCAAACGAGCTATTTTTGCCTTTGCTGTACGAACCGGACGAAAAGTTTTGCAAAACAAACAAAACAACAAAAAATCGTCGTGGTTATTGAAAAAATCGTATGCACTTTCTGATAAATTGGTATTCTCGAAATTAAAAAATTCGTTAGGAGGTCGCATTCGTTTTATGCCTTGTGGAGGAGCAAATTTAGAGCCAAGTATTGGTCGATTTTTCCATTCGATAGGCATAAACGTGAAATTGGGCTACGGAATGACCGAAACACTCGCAACCGTCTCTTGCTGGGGCGATGAGGATTTCAATATGCAATCGGTAGGGTCAATTATGCCAAGTGCAGAGATTAAAATCGGGGCTGATAATGAGATTTTGGTAAAAGGCGGAATGGTAATGAAAGGATATTACAAAAATCCCGAAGAAACTCAAAAAGTTTTTACCGAAGATGGCTTTTTAAAAACGGGAGATGCTGGGAATTTGGACAACCAAAACAATGTTTTCATTACTGACAGAATCAAAGAATTGATGAAAACTTCCAACGGAAAGTACATCGCTCCGCAGCACATTGAAGGAAAAGTTGGAAAATACAACCTCATAGAACAAATAGCCATAGTTGCAGACGGAAAGAAATTTGTTTCTGCCTTGATTGTGCCTAATTTAGAGATGCTTACACAAGCACTTCAAGAATTTAATATCAAATATAAATCAACAACTGAACTTTTGAAAAACAGCCAAGTGATTGATTATATCACCAAACAATTACAAAAGTTCCAAAGTGATTTACCTGATTATGAGAAAATTAAAAAATTTACTTTGCTTCCGAATGCGTTTTCAATTGAGCGAAATGAAATTACTCCAACATTAAAACTCAAACGGAAAGTGATTTACGCTAATTACAGCAAAGAAATTGAGGCTATGTACAAATAAATATATCCTTTTTTTGAATTTGTTCACAAGAATTTCTATTTTCAGTTTTGTAATAGTTTCTTTTCAAATATCAGAATTTGGTTGGTAGCCTACGAAAAATAAACTCTACAAACCAAACTAAATAAAAAAAATGTTTGTTTTTCGTAGGATTTCTTGTTATTTTTTCTACTTCTGTGTCCGAAAAAGAAGGTCATTTGTTACGATGTTGCTTTCTTGTCATCATTTCCTTAATATTGGACTTTTAATCTTAATAATACACAACAGTTTTATAAAAAATTTTTATCTTTGAGATTAATAAACTATTAACTATGTCAATACAAGAAAAATGGTATAAAGAAGGCGAAGCATACGCCAAAGCTGTGAATGAAATGGTCGATTTTGCTGAAAAATACGGCTGGGACAAATGGGACGAGCTGAAAAAGCCAGAACCCGAAGACAATAGAGCCAACTTGGCAAAAGAAGTTTTCAATCTTCTGAAAAAAGCCAATTTGGAAAATAAAATTGAGGAATTTCGTGCTGATTTCCCTCCTGCTCACGAGCCTTTCACAGGAATGTTTGAAGAAAAATCACAATCCATTGAGCAAATTTGTATTATCACTGATAATAAAATTGCGTTTATTGTGGGAGCTCCTTACGAAGAAAATCGTCAGGCGTATTTGCTTGACGGAACACAAGTTACCCCTTTAAACCCTAAAATCAAAGGATTTGGGAGAGCTAAAAAAGGAAATATTTTTGCCATCGCTTATTCTGACAAAATCATCACCACAGAAGGCTGGGAAGGAAACGCCATCACAGAACTGAAACGCGAAATTACCAAAAATTTTCCCATTACAGAAATTATTCCTTTCAATGACGGAAAGCGTGTGCTTTTGATTTCTGCAAAGGGCATTTACCTCATTTCTGAAAATGAAGAAAAACTTCTGAAATACGGCTTTGAAAGAGAAGAAGAAGATGATGATGAGTGTTGGATAGATATGGAACACGCTACCCTTTCGCACGACAATAAGTACATCGCAGTAGGCGACCAAGATTCAGACCATTGTATTTTAGACGAAAACGGAAACAAAATCAAGGAGTTCTATCCTGAATCTTCATATCCGCATTTTTGTTTGTTTTCAAAAGATGATAAACAATTGATTTTCAATAGTTGTCATTTTTACAATGGGGTAACCATTTCGGTGGATATGAATAATTTTCAGAATATAAAAGAAGATGCCGAAAATCCGCTCATAGACGAAGCTATGCGGGTATATGCTGGGGTTTCAGTTGAAGATTACTACATTTTGGGAGATGCTTACGGCTATATCAAAGCCTTTGACAAAACAGGCAAAATGTTGTGGAGACATTTTTTAGGTTCTACCATTTGCAGTATTGCTATTTCTGATGATAGCAAAACGCTTTGGGTAGGGGCTTATTCGGGATTTTTGCATAAACTTTCTTTGGGCAAAGGGCATCGCGATACACATACGATAGGCACAGGCAATCATTATGAAGATTTTAGACTTATCATTTGGAAAAATGAACCTCAAATTTGGAGATGGTAGGGAAAAAATATAACTTTTTGTAAAGTTAAATCATTAAGAAATTAATTTTTAGATAAATTGAACTTGTTTACACTTTTCCAATAGACCCCATTATAAACCCTAAATACAGCATTGCTTGCCAAGTTATATTTAGGGTTTCATATCTCATTATCAATCCTTTGAATCCATCGAGCCACGTAAAATCCCGTTCAATTTTGAAACGATTTTTTGAGGTGTCAAAATATTTTCATACATTTGCATACTGAAAATTAATATATTATGGAATTATTCAAAGGACAAAGCCTCTTAGAGTTTACAGAACGCTTTAAAACAGACTTAGATTGCGAAGAATACTTAGCTTCCATAAAATGGGAAAAAGGGTATTGTTGCCGTAAATGTGGACATACAAAATACCAAGTTCGCAAAGATTTTTCACGCACTTGCAATATCTGTTCAGATACAGAAAGTCCTACAGCTGGAACTTTGTTTCACAAGCTAAAATTTGGACTTCTCAAAGCATTTTATATATGTTTTGAGATGTCAACAACTACAAAAAGTCTATCAGCATCACAAGTTGCTCGCCGTTATGATATTAGTCGACAACAGCACATTATTTTATGCACAAGGTTCGTGAAGCTATGAAATCCAGTGAGTCACAGAAAATGGATGGCAAAGTGCAAGTCGATGAATTTACCATAGGAGGAAAAGAAGAAGGAAAACAAGGTAGAAGTTATGACACAAAGAAAAAGAAAGTTCTTTGTGCGATACAACTTAGTAACCAAGGTAAAGTTAAACGTTTTTATGCATTTAAAATTCCTGACTATTCCTCAAAATCATTACGAACAATATTTGATAAACACATTGATAAGACAGCTTATATAACGACTGATGAATGGAAAGGCTATAGACCTATAAAGGACTATAATATAACTCAAAAACCGAGTAATGACGGAAAGAATTTTCCTACATTACACAAAGTAATACACCAAGTAAAATCTTGGATAAGAGGTATATATTCTTGGGGTTCAGAGTTTAATATAGACCGCTATTTAGCTGAGTATAGTTTTAGAATCAATCGCTCACAAAGCAAAGAGACTATCTTTAACAATCTAATAAAAAGATTGATTGAAAGAAAACCTATTTTCCAATCTCAGTTGGTATGCCCTTAACTTGACACCTCAAATATTTTTTTACCTGAATCGTTACTCTGTTGCCGTACGATTGTATTTCGCGCATAAAGTCGGGCGTGAGTTTTATGCGGAGGCGTAAAACAATTTCTTCATCCGTTTCGCTCACCACCTCTTGTGAGGGGTGCAGGGGCATTGCTTTGAGATATTCAGCGGGATTGGGCACAAACTCCGACTCATCAGGTAGCTTTTTAAAGGTGAGCAACACCTCTTCCGCCTGTGTATGCTCGCTATCAACCCACGCCCCAAAACTATCGTCAAAAAAGTGTTCTATTCCTTCAGGTACAGGGTGTTGCCGCTTGATGTCCTTAGAGTCGTCCAAAAAGGTAATGCGGTCGAGCCCAAAAACCCGTAGCGCTTCTTTTTCTACGTCCCACGCCAGCACATACCAACGCCTTTGTGCTTCTTTGAGCAGATAAGGCTCTACAGTACGCCATTGCGGTTGCTTGCTTTTGTCATAAAACTTGTAGTACTCCAAACGCACTTGTCGCTTCTTCTTGATAGCACGCAACAGTGGTGACAAATACTCAGTGCCAATAGGAGTACGGCGCTCAAAGAGGATTTCTTTAGAGAGGTTGCCATAGTTTTGAAGAGCACGGAACACATCGTACGCCTCAAATAAGTTTTGGGTATAGATATCGTTATCCTCGATGATTTCGTATTCATTTGTCGATTTGTTACACTGAATATCAATGCGATATATATTTCTAATGTCAATAATATCCCGCTGCAACATACGCGGAAACCCATCTTTTGTAGAAACTTTTCCTTCAAGATTGTCAGCACTCCTTCCCCAAGCCGTTTTTAATTCGTCTTTCGTACAAGGTTTTGTACGCAATTGTTCAATGATAAAGCGATGTCTTAAAAAAATATCTCCTGTTTTCATTTCGTTATTTTAGGGCAAATATAAAACTTTTTTCACTAACGACAAGCTTTGTCGCCTTCTACCCCCATTTTTGCGCCATTAATAAAGATTATTATGAATATAGCCATAGTTGGGGGACGTGATTTTAACGATTACAACCTATTGAAAGAAACGCTTTTAGCTTATATTGCCACCAATGGAGCGCCCGAAAATATCGTATCGGGAGGTGCTAAGGGTGCCGATAGCTTAGCCACACAATTTGCTACCGAAATGGGCATTGCTTTGCTCGTTTTCAAACCCGATTACCAAAAGTACGGACGTGGAGCAACCTTAGTGCGCAACACTCAAATCATCGAGAACGCCGATGTAGTTTTTGCTTTCTGGGACGGACAATCCAAAGGCACTAAAGACAGCATCAGCAAAGCCCAAAAGCTCCAAAAAGAGCTGTATATTATCAATTATTCGATTGTTAAAAGCTAAGCGATAACCCTTGTGTTACCTCTTACTTCTTATCTCTTATCTAAAAAAAGGCAAAAGGGCGTTATGATATGAAATTATTTTGTATATTTGCTGGCAGAAACTCATAAAAAGATTTTTATAGGAGAAACCAGATACGACAAGATAAACATATTACAGCGTTTCGCTTTTATTTTCTAAGCTCGGAATACGACCAATTTTTCAATAGTGTATAGAAAGTAAAGACGGAAGCGTTCGCGTAATTGCGGGCGTTCCTTTTGCTTTACACTATGCCTTTGGTCGGGCACCGAGCTAAGCAAAACGGGAAGCCCGCAAGTTTTATTTTAAAGAAAAATACTGGAGAAGCCGAAAACCATATAGAGTAGGCAATAACTTAAAAACTATATGCAATGAATGAAATGTTCAAAAACTTATTAAGCATCATTAATTCAGAGGAATTTAAAAACAAACTATCTGAACTAAACGACAATTTCTTCAACTTAAAACAAGAAATTCAAATTCGCAACCTTTTAGTAGAGCTCTTTAACAAAAAGTGCAAAGAGAATGAAAGAGCTTTTGCTGAGTATCGAGAAAAAGGAAATAAAAAAATACGTATAGACTTAGCTTTGGTAAACAAAAATAAGCTTTTTAAAATAGAGCTAAAATATCATTTTCCTAAAGATAAAGACGGTTTTTCAAAATACGAAGAATCTATTCAAAAACACTTTGAAAATAGAGGAAGTAATGGCTTTATTCTTATTGTTTGCAATAGCAAGGAAGAAGCAAGAAAGGCATTTGAAAAAAAATGGGGTATTAAAACTATGTTTTCAAAGTTATCAACGAATGATAATGATAATGGGTGGAAAGAAAACCTTAAAGCTAAAACTTTAAATGCCCTTTCTCATTTCTATGAAATAACCGTAGAAAAACCTTTTGAAACTACTTACCACTTCTTTATCTTAGAAAGGAAAAACTAAAAAACATTAGCCAAGTTTTTAAACGACGAGTTATGTCGCATCTTATTGATAATTTTGCCTCGAAATAAAGAATTGTGGTGTCAAAATAATTTCATATATTTGCACTCTGAAAATTAATGTATTATGGAATTATTTAAGGGACAAAGCCTCTTAGAGTTTACTGAACGCTTTAAAACAGACTTAGATTGCGAAGAATACTTAGCTTCCATAAAATGGGAAAAAGGGTATTGTTGCCGTAAATGTGGACATACAAAATACCAAGTTCGCAAAGATTTTTCACGTACTTGCAATATCTGTTCAGATACAGAAAGTCCTACAGCTGGAACTTTGTTTCACAAGCTAAAATTTGGACTTCTCAAAGCGTTTTATATATGTTTTGAGATGTCAACAACTACAAAAAGTCTATCAGCATCACAAGTTGCTCGCCGTTATGATATTAGTCGACAAACGGCACATTATTTTATGCACAAGGTTCGTGAAGGAAATCCAGTGAATCACAGAAAATGGATGGCAAAGTGCAAGTCGATGAATTTACCATAGGAGGAAAAGAAGAAGGAAAACAAGGTAGAAGTTATGACACAAAGAAAAAGAAAGTTCTTTGTGCGATACAACT
>JBGYFE010000085.1:0-5523 GCA_041819925.1 Capnocytophaga sp. | reverse complement strand
GCAGGATTAAGCGGATGCTCTTCGGTAGCAATGCTTACTCGTGGAGCAATCATTACGCCGTCTTTAATGGTAATGCCGCCCAAATCCAACATCGAACAGTCGTGATTGATAAACACATTTTCGCCAATGGCGATATTTCTGCCATAGTTGGTATGAAAAGGGGTAAAAACGGTTGAGGTTTCGGGCATAGGTTTTTCAAAAATTTGGCTCAATAGTTCACGAATTGCCTTTGTATCGTACTGACTATTAACTTGTAGCAAAGTCTTACGAGTGAGCGTACACACCTCGCCTATTTTTGGATAATCGGGGTCGGCAAACGGTACGATTTCGCCCGATTTTAGTCTTTCAAAGATGTTCATTATTCTATTTTTTAGTAATAAGTATTTAGTAGTAGTAATTAGTAATCAGTAATTAGGGGGTAGTATAGCTAACTGCTCAATTACTAAACTCCACCGTTACACTCCCGCTACCAAGTGCCTCACGCAATCCTTCGGTATTATCGATTTTCCCGATGCGAGTATAGCTGTATCCACCGTGAGGGGCGTAAAAAATCACCAATGTATTTCCTCCGTAAAGCATTATATCGCCCAAGTTAAGGCTGTTTTCGCGTTGGTCGTTGGTGGGAAGTCGCTCGGGAAGCGTACCCACTTTTTCAAACCCGCCATAATCTTGCATTGTAAGGGTTAAGGGTAATTTTTTCTTAAAAGCCTCCGCCGATACGGTACTGGCAAAAGTCGCCGTAAAGGTTTGATTTCCGATTTTTAGATTCATTTTTGTCATTGTATTGGTGTTATTATCCGTACTATCAGGTGTTTGTTCGGTGTTGCCCGTAACACTATTGTCATTTCTGTTGCACGAGGCAAAAACGCTTATGGTGGTTGCCATCATCAGTAAAAAAAGTAGGCTTTTCATCGTTTTATATATTTAAAATTTCTACGAGCAAAGGTAAAGTATTTTTCAGAATAATAGTTTGTTTGTGCGGTTCAAAAACATTGTGCGAAAAGTTCATTTTTGTTTTGAATTGATAAAATGTATATCTTTGCTTTTCAAAAAGATATTTTGATATGGACGAAACAGCCAAGATTCTTAATTATTCCGATGTTTTTTTATCGTTTTTTAGCGATAACGCCACCTCTTGCATACATCAAACGCCCGACCATTCGCTGTCGTACATCTATTCGGGGGAGTTGATGATTGAAGCAGAGGGTAAAAAGCAATTTTTGCGTAAAAATCAGTGTGTTTTTGTCCGCCGAGACCACCGCCAAACCGCCTACAAAAAGCCCTACAAAGGCGAACAATACAAGGGGATTTCGATGGTTCTGAAACGCCCTTTGCTACGGGAAGTGTATGCCAAGCTCAACCACAACGATTTCCCCAAAAACGTCCAACGCTTCAAAAACAGTGTGGTTTGGATTGAAAATCAACCCTCTATTGAGGGTCTTTTTGCGTCTATCACGCCCTATTTTGATACCAATAGGCAACCCTCGTCCGAAATGATTTCGCTCAAAATGCAGGAAGCTGTAATGGCTCTTTTGCAGGCAGATGAGCGGTTTTATCCTACGCTTTTCGATTTTGCCGAACTTTGGAAAATAGACCTGATGGCATTTATGAACGAAAATTATATGTACGACCTTTCGCTTGCCGAAATAGCCACTTACACAGGACGAAGTCTGGCGACTTTTAAACGGGATTTCAAAAAGGTAAGCGACCTTTCGCCCGAAAAATGGTTGGTCAAAAAACGCTTGGAAGTAGCATACCAACGCCTACAAAACCACGAAAAGCCCAGTGTTGTTTATGCCGAGGTCGGGTTTAAAAGTCTGTCGCATTTCTATCAGGCATTCAGAAAGGAGTACGGCTTTTCGCTGAAAGAAATGAGCGATAAGGGGTGAAACAAAGCGAAAACCGATGAGGATTTCGCTTTGTTTTTAGAAAAGGCGTATGTGACACGCCCTTACCCCTGCTGACGCGAGCTTGTGGTATACTGAAATTTACGATAAGGTACGAGCAAAATACTCGCACCGGCGAGGCGAAAAGTCGTTCGCTCCTTGTGGAGTATGCGTTTTGTCGGGTGTTGTTTTTAGGCTACGGATTCGTTTCGTCTTCGTTGTTTCTTCGTTCAAAGTTCGTTGTAAAATGGTTAAAGCGTCCGTATTTTTTCCCGACAAATTGGCAGGAGTGTCGAGGGCTTGAATGGTGATTTTATCGCCGATAAATTGGCGTTTGCAGGTTTTGCAAAGATAGTTTTGCTTTTTGTTCTTTTTATTTCCGTTTTTGACTATCTTTGTATCCTGACAATTGGGGCAGTGGAGCACTTTGTTATTAACCATTCAGCATAAAATACAACTTTATTCCTTGATTGTTATTTTTTTATATCATCATATTTTTTAAAACACGACCGTAATTTGTCCTTGCGAAAGCAAAGTAACACCTATGACCCACAACAAGACATAAAACAGCGTTTTTCAACCTCATTTTTGTACTAAAAAATCATTTATTGTTAAAATGACCTATAACACCTACCAACCACATAGCAATTTGGCTTCCATCGTGAAATTTTATTGGACTTTGGAAGTGCCTTTTGACCCTAAAAATCAAAAGCAAAAAATCGTGCCCGATGGTTGTGTAGAAATGACTTTCAATTTTGGAGATGAGATAAAACGATACACTTCCGAAAATGATTTTGTTCTTCATTCTGGGGCAATGGTTATGGGACAAAGAACACAATCGCATTATATTTTGCCCATTGGAAATGTGGATACTTTCGCCGTTTGTTTCTACCCCATCGGATTTGCCAACTTTGTGGAAATGCCTCTGGAAAATCTGGCGGACAAAGAACTGCCTATTGCTGAACTATTCGGACAAACGGAAGCCACCGAACTGGAACAACAGATGATTCAAGCTACTGACAATCAACAAAGAATCGATATTATTAACACCTTTCTGTTAAGGAAACTAAGCGAAAAGAATACAGTTAGCAACATCGTGAAATCGACCGTTGATGCTCTTCTCAAAACAAATGGTACAACACCAATCAATGTTCTTTTGAAAGATGACATTTCAAAACGAAGACAGCTCGAAAGGCATTTCCGAAAGCAAATTGGCATCAGCCCCAAGCAGTTAAGCAAAGCGATTCGGCTTCAAGCGACTTTAAATTTGTTGCTCAACAAAAAATCAGAAACACTCACAGATATTGCTTATGAAAACGAATATTTTGACCAAAACCATTTCATAAAAGACTTTAAAGACCTTGTTGGCATCACACCAAAGGAGTTTTTAGGCAATGAACATATGGAGTTGGTGGCACTTTTCTACAAATAAATTTCGCAGTGTCGCATTTCTACTATTTCGCAAGAATGAACCCAACTATCTTTGCAAAATATTAAACAACAGTTGGCAATGGTAGCAAAAAAAATCTTCTTTTCAACAATTCTTGCAGGACTGATATTGTCTTCTTGTACCAAGGCTAATCAGGAAAAAACAGAATCAACAACAAAAATAAATAGTATGAACAGTTACATTTCAATGTTTGAAATTCCCGCAACGGACATTTCGCGAGCAATTAATTTTTATCAAGCCATTTTAGAAATTAAAATTGAACAAATGGATGTAGAAGGTATGAAAATGGGCGTGTTTCCTTATGAAAATCAAATGGTAACAGGCGTTATCATACAGGCAGACGGTTACCAGCCATCGGCAGATGGTGTAACAATGTACTTAAACGCAGGAGAAAATCTGCAAGTAGTTCTGGATAGAGTTGAAAAAAATGGCGGACAAATAATCGTGCCTAAAACAGCTCACGCAGACGAAAGTGGGTACTTTGCCATATTCCTTGACTCGGAAGGAAACAAGATGGGACTCAACTCTCCCAATTGAGAAAGATGGAGAGCTTCAACACCAGATTAAACCACATTTAAAAATCTTTTTAGAATTGAGACCTCTGAAAGGATTTTTTTTCGTTTTTTCATTGTTGAAAAACTTCTGCAGATGTAAGTTTGTGATACTCGCACCGGCGAGGCGAAAAATGGTTTGCCCCTATGATTATGACTTCTTCGGATAAGGGAGTTGCATTACTCTTTAACAAATCATTACCTGTGGTGGTTTACAGACCTGACTGCTTCGGTCTAAATACTTACGATAATTCCTAAACTATCGGCGAGTTCCAACAAGCGGTTTTTGTCGGCTTTTTTGATGAGCAAAATCGTAACATCATCGCCACCACTCTCCAAATTGATAAGGCTAAACTTCGTTTTTCTTTCCAATTTTTCGGCCACCTGCGACACGCTTCCCTCGCTTTCTTCAAAGGAAATGGAAAAATTTTTGCCGATATTTTCACTGATAAAATCGCTCAACGCCTCCGGGTCAAACTTCCAATCGTCGGTATAAAAATCAATACTATCAATCTGATTTAAAGACAGATAGTAAAGATGTCCCACTCCGTAATTGTCCCAAAACTGCATATCATTTTCAGGATAATCGCTATTTTGGGTAAGTTTTTCAACGAATTTCTTCGGATTTTCTTTGATAAAAACCCTGTCTTCCCAAAGGCTGTTTTTCATCTCTCGGCTTAGGCTATTTTTAAGGTCAATCAAGCGTAAAAACTCCTCAAAATCGGTTTTTTCGTCGCTTACCTTTTCGGTGAAAATACCTTGATTTTGTTCGGTTGGTATTTTTAATTTTTCGCAAATTTTTTCCGAAATTTTTATCAATTCTTCAAAATAAATCGGCTCATTTCCTGTCAGATGCTCCAAATCAAAAGGGGCACTTTGTTCAAAAATAGTATGAAAATTATTAGCTGGCAGCAAATCCCTGTAAATAAGCCTTAAATATCCTTCGCCATCTCTAAAAATCGTAAAATTCAGCACCCTTTTGACCAGCACATCATCTTTGACTTTTACATCAAAATCGAGCGTCAGTGCAGGATAAAAATCTCCTTTTTGCAAATTCGGAATATAGACCGGATCGATTTCGCCCATACCCGCTTTTTGAAACATATCATTGAGCATATTTATCTCATCTTCAAACAGATAATCCTCCGGAATATCGTTGGGGGCAAGGTGTTGCGGAAATTCCCACCAAAGCACTTCGGCAAAGGGTTTTTCCATCACAAATTTCCAAATATCAGGGGTTGTTTTGAAATGCTCGAAAATTTTATTTAAACCACTCAATTTCAACTGTTTGTTTTCTTTGGGCGTTGGGTTTTCTATTTCATTTTTCACGATTTCTGTCAGGCGAAGCAGTTCATTAAAATGTTTTTTTTCTTTGGCAGACATTTTTTGGGGATTTAGGGCTTCGCTGTAACGGAAAATGTTGTAATAGCCGTACATATAAGGCTTGTCGTTATAGATAAAATGCGGAGTTTCGCCCTCAAAAAAGAGCGTAAAGGTAACATCTCGCTGCGGTTTGACGGTTTGTTTAAACTGAAAACTTATCGCCTTTTGCCAAAAATTTCCTGTGCGAATGTCATTTTTTTTGAGTATCTGTCAGAGGCGGAAAGCCTATTTTTTCGTAAAGTTCGTCGAGCAT
>JBGYFE010000084.1:0-23986 GCA_041819925.1 Capnocytophaga sp. | reverse complement strand
TCATCGGGTTATTCCTTAGTGGGGATAAAAATCTTTCGTCCGCACATAGGGACGACACTTCCGTGTTACCTTGAAACACTTTCCGCACATAGGGACGACCTTCCATAATACCTTGAAGCACTTTCCGCACGTAGGGACGACCTTCCATAATACTTTGAAGCACTTTCCGCACATAGGGACGACACTTCCGTGCTACCTTGAAACACTTTCCGCACGTAGGGACGACCTTCCATAATACCTTGAAGCACTTTCCGCACGTAGGGACGACACTTCTAAACAACATTTTTGCATTGTCCGCGCTGCGGACGAACGTAAAATGCACCCAAAGTATGCTTTCCGCACTGCGGAAAATAGCAAAATGTACCTAAAATGTGCTGTTTTCACTACGGAAATGGAAAAAAAGGCATCTCAAATGAGTCGTCCGCAGCGCGGAAAATGGTTTTAGGTAACCTTGTGGTGTTGTCCGCGCTGCGGACGAGTATATTTAGGGTTATTTTGTGGCAATTTTGTGTCCGAAATAGCACTTTTTGCTAAAAAATAACTATCAACAGCTTTGCAAAATGATACGTACTACTAACAAAGAACGTTTGTGATGGGGTAAAAATAAAAATTTTGGTCAAAACTATGATGGTTTTGCCAAAACGGTTTTCATTTCTCCCGAAGCGATAAGCTCTTCTCCCACGAAAGAACGCAACTTCACGAGGGTAACGTCCATAAATTCCTGCACCACTTCCATTTCAGTGCGTATCTGTTCGCCAACGTTGGGGCAACGGAAAATCTCTATGTTTTTGATAGAACCTATGTATCCCACAGGTGCAGGCATATCATTGAGATAAAACGAATATCCTTTATGTAGGGCGATGCTTTGTGCCAGATGTTCGATAAGCCCAGCCTCTGAAAGGGATTGGTTGTGAGTGAAAATATTACTTTCCGTAACGGTTAATCCGGAAGTGATTTCGGTAGGGGAGTAGCGCCATAGCGCATCGACCATCACCATCGGAAATCGCTGCGGAATGAATGTTTCAATGCTGTTTTTATCCGTTATGGGAGTTTGTTGTTTCATTCTTTTTGCTTTTTGGATTTTTCTTTGCTCACGGAAATACCTTTCTCGGTATCTTTTTTCCTATCCAAGTGTTTTCATAAAGCCTATTCCTACACGACTTTCAGAAAGGCATACGTATAAGAAAACCTGCCACTCTCAGGAACTGACAGTAAAATGGTATCTCCTTGTTTCAACCTGTCAGAGTTCATCAGCTCTTCAACCATCAGATACGCCGATGCTGCGCCCACATTGCCTACTTTGGCAAGGTTCAAAAACCACTTCTCTTCTGGGATTTCGATGCCTGCGTTTTTGAGTTCGTCGTAAAGGCGCGTTTGGAAATAGCAAGAGGATATATGCGGCAAGAAATACGTAATGTCATCAGCCGTAATATGGTGCTTGCACATCGTTTCCTTCATACTTTCAGCCCCTTTAATCAAGATATTATCATTCAATAACTTAACATCTTGCTTTATGGAAAAAATCGATTCATTGAGCCACGCTTCGGCATCATATTCACACCACCCTTTAATACTGCCATCGGGGAGTTTCTCTGCCCCTGCGTACATACACGCTTCCAGCTCGTGCGCATAGGAATAGGCGTCCATCCATTCAATTTTGAGTGAACGACTTCCCTTCGGCGTATTTTCTAACAGAAAAGCACCTGCTCCGTCAGAGAGCATAAAGCGTAGAAAGTCTTTTTGAAATGCGATTATGGGCTGCTTTTCGAGTTCATTTAGTGCCTGAATCTCGTATTCATATTTGTCAGAACGCAACCACAGTGACACTCGTTCCGAACCCGTACATACGGCATTCTTACTATTGCCTGATTTTACGGATAAATACCCGAACTTCAAGGCGTTCATACCTGAATTGCACACCCCTGATGATGCGTTGATTTCCATAGATTTTCCTCCCAACTCCCCGTGAACCATAGCGGCGTGCGATGGCAACAAACAATCGGGTGTTGAAGTCCCACACGAAAGTACTTCAATATCTTTCACCGAAAAGCCTTCGTCAAACAACGATTTGATGGCTTTGGTAGTGATTTCTGCATTGGAGTGCGTCGGATTGCCATTTTGGTCAAGAGCGTAATAGCGTGTTTTGATGCCATTGTTGCGCAAAACAATGCCTCGAGCCCTCGAAGCAGTGTTGTTTATCTTTCCTAAAAAAGATTCTATATGTTCATTATCAATAGGAGCATTTGGTAAGAATTTCCCTGATTTTGTGATATATACTTCGTTCATTGATGCGAGCCACAAAGGCAGTTAAAGTGATTGAAAATTGTAATGTTACTAACTAATCAGACGGCAAATATACTTGTTTTGGAATTAAAAAGCCAACTTTTTTTTGTAAATAAGGCAAGAAAAATGAACAAAATAGGTACTATTCGCTCATTGAGGTAATTTCTTTTAAATTTTTTTTAAATATTCTACTCGCTACATTTTCGCCCTATTACTTAAAAATTTTTATCTTGAATAATATAAATAGGTCGTGATTTTGTTTGTTTAAATATTTTCCCGATATAAATTCCTATTATTCCTAAAATAATAAGTTGCAATCCACCAAAAAAAACAATTGTCATAATGAGTGAAGCCCAACCCGACACTTCTGAACCGTTTATCAAAGACCAAATAACGTACGGTATATACAAAATAGAAAGCAATGAGAAAGTAAAACCGAGATACACAGCAAAGAAAAGGGGTTTTATACTAAATGATGTCGCTCCTACAAGTGCTAATTTGAGCATTTTTTTTATCGTATATTTCGTTTCGCCTGAATAACGTTTTTGTGCTATATAAGGAATGTATATTTGACGAAATCCGACCCAAGGCACAATACCTCTTAGGAAAGGCTCATTGTCTTTCATTGCTCTAATAACCTCTACGACAGCTTTATCGAGCAAACGAAAGTCTGCCGAACCATCTTTTATTTCTACATCAGAAATCAGATTGAGCATTTTATAAAAACATTTCGATGTTTTTTTCTTTTTTTCTTGAACATCATCGCCGTATGTTCGCAGTGTACCGACTACTTGGCTTCCTTCCTCCCATTTTTGGATAAGTTCAGGGATTAATTCAGGCGGATGCTGCATATCGGCGTCCATCGAAATGACTGCATCGCCCATTGCGTTGTCAAGACCTGCTTTCAAAGCCAATTGGTGTCCGAAATTGCGCGAAAATTGAATGTATTTGACGTTTGGGTTTTCGTTGCTCAATTTTTGTAGTATATCCGACGTGTTGTCCGTGCTTCCATCGTTGACAAAAATAAAGGTATGGTTATATTTTGCGGTTAATTTTTCAATAAAAATCGTATTTACAGCATTGTATATTACCAAAATGTTTTCATTTTCGTTATAACAGGGAATGATAATGTCAATTTGTTTCTTTTGCATAGTATTTATTTTTTATTATGTGTATTTATACAGAATAAATTATATAGTATTCATAAAATAAAGTCTATTTACTTTCAGGAACGGGCAATCCTAACTTTACAAGAGGAATATATTCAAAAAAGTAATGGCAATGCACACTATGAATATAGTCTAATACATCTTTATATTTCGGCTTTCTAAACCAATCGCTCAATAAATACATATATTCGACTTCTATATTTGCTTTTGAGAGTAATTTTTGATATTGTTTTCGTTTAAAGTCACAAGTTTGTAGTTTCTCATCAACTGAACCTACTACTTGTTGAAATTTGCATTCTATTACATAGAGTGTATTAGCGATAATGACAAAAATACTGTCATCAGGTAGTAATTTTTTTGAAATCAATCCATTCCAATCAATATCTAACTCCTTTAAGAAGACATTATAGAAGCTATGTTTTTTAAAAACACGCCCTACAAGCTCATTTTTGTAAAATACCTTGTCTTTCTCTACTTTGTATCCTTTCTGTGCGTTTAAAAATGTGGATAAATCTGTTTTTCCTTCGAATATCAGTCCAGTTTTGGTATTTCCTCCGCCTTTTCCTCCAAATATCATAATGTTATTCTATTATTATGGTTCGTTATTAGTAACTCTGTCAAAAATCCTCTTTTACTTGCATTGGAATTGATGCTTCTCTTGGCTTCAACTCTTTTTATATGGAAGTCAGAATATAAATCATCGAAGAATAAGTTATTATCATTGTTATTTTTAATGTCAGAATTACTTAAAATCCATTTATAATTGAGTTTATTTAACTTATTGCAGAAGTCTCTTAATCTGATTTGCTCGTTATCATCAAAGTTTTCCTTTGCGTATGAATTAAAATTAGAAGTTTCGTTTAAAGGTTTATACGGAGGGTCAAAATAGAACAACGTATTTCCCTCAGCATAGTGTAAAGTTTGTTCAAAATCACCACATAAGATTTCAACCCTTTGTAAAGATTCGCTAACAGCTAAAATATTTTCGCTATCACAGATAGTAGGTTTTCTATAATTTCCCATTGGAACATTATATTGGTTCTTTCGATTGACTCTATACAACCCATTGAAACAAGTTTTGTTTAAAAAAATGAATAATGCAGCTTGATCTATTTGATTTGATATTCGGGCATTATATAACTCTCTTTTTTTATTGTAATATAGTCGTTTTTCTTCTTGGTCATCATCTAATTCGTGATACTCTCTTTGTAAGATTGTTAGTACAGAGATTAGTTCCTTTGGTGCAGAAGCTATTATTCTATAAACATTTATGAGGTCTTCATTAATGTCATTAATGATTGCTTTTTTCATCTTTGAAAAGCTATTAAGTATCCAGAAAAGTACGGCGCCACTGCCTACAAAAGGTTCTATGTAAATAAAGTCCGAACCCATTCCTTTGGGTATCATCTTTTGTATATCAGTGATTAATTGCGTTTTTCCGCCTGCCCATTTCAAGAAAGGTTTTGACTTTCTCACATTTTCAAAATTGAGTTTCATTTGAGAATTCATCTTTACCAGCAATTTTTAGTTATATTTTACTTCTTTTATAATCCAAAAAACACATTTCCCAAAGCATTGTAAGCCAAATAAAGGTTGGTGGCACAGCTCGGAGTGAGTATTTTATGATATATCCTTCTTTCAAGGGTTTAAAAAGGTCTGTTGGAGAAAGTGAAGCCAGTATCGCAAGGATTAGTAAGGCTATTTTTAGTTTTTTATTCTCGTTTGGGCTTGCTACGAACCATATTCCGATGCCTACGTACGCTATCACATACGTGCTGTTTTCCGTTCCGGTGCTGAATAAGCATAAAAACATACTTGCCGAAGCCAAAAACATCAATTGAAAGTTCGTATTTTTGTATTGAGAAAGTCGTAAGTACGGAAGAGCGAACAACACCAAAGCAATGGCTATTACCACAAGGTTATTATTGTATATTCCGGTTCTTTGTAAGAATCCTAAAAGGGAAAGATTTTGTAAATTATAGGTTGTAGTGTTTAAATTGGCTTTATTTTTTTCCGACAAGCGGATAAACCACTCTTGATATTGTGATATGACGTATTCCGCAGAAGAATAAAGCATTGGCAAACAGAATAAAAGCAGTAACCACATCAACCCAGACCATACAAAACGGATTTTATCTTTTGAAAAGAAGAAAAATGCTAATCCTACAATGCCATAAATCTTCGTTAGCATTCCTATAACGATAAGTAATGTTGCCCAATGGCTTTGTCCTCTGTAAATAAAGACATACGCACCTACCAAAATTGCTATTATGCTGATATTGAACTGTTGCATAGCCGCTGCGGTGTACAAATCGTGTGCAGAAATGAGCATTATGCCTATTATTTGCCATTGTTTCAAAGGAAGTTGCCGTATTGCCCAGTATAAAAATGCTGTATTGGCTAAAATCCATAGCGTTACACCTATTTTATTGGGCATCACAGCAAATGGAGCGATTATCGCACTGAATAAAATTCCGTAATGGTTCACATCGAAGTATTCTGTGGGATATTCTGCGTAAAGCGATAGTTTTTCAATCGTGTGCCAAAAAACACCTTTAAATATCAGATAATTATTGAACTTCCCACGAATAAAAACGTTTTGAATGATGGTTGCTAATGCCAATCCAAACCAAAGAACAGTGATAAAACGATAGTTTTTGAATAGTTTATTTAACATTTGTTTGTGAAAAAGATTTTGGCAAAAGTAAGAATTTTAAAAATAAGGACAAAACATAAAAACTTTTAACTTTCGAGTAATTTTTCTACCTTTGCCCGATTTGTTAATTAATAGTTTGTATTGAATACTATATTTTTATTGGGAATGAAGCGTTTACATTACATATTTTTTATTCTACTTTTGAGTTGTTCGGCATTGGTTTATGCACAAAAAGCGCCTATATTTAAGGTTGTTTTAGATGCTGGTCACGGAGGAAAAGACCCTGGAAAGGTTGCCCCTGGAAAAATTTATGAAAAAGACATTGTTTTAAATATAGTTTTGGCTGTGGGTAAAAAACTGTCGGCACATTCTGATATTAAAGTGATTTACACCCGAAAAGATGACACATTCGTTGACCTGTATCAGCGAGGTGCTATTGCGAACAAAGCCAAAGCAAATCTCTTTGTTTCAGTGCATTGCAATGCACACGATACTCAAGTTTCAGGAGCAGAGACTTTCGTTTTGGGCTTGCACGCCAATGAGCAAAACTTTCAGGTGGCAAAGGCTGAAAATGAGGTGATTTATTTGGAAGATAATTATGAGAAAAAATATGCTGATTATAACATCAATTCACCAGAATCATTCATTGGTTTGTCAATAATGCAAGAAGAATTTTTGGAGCAAAGCATTCATTTAGCGAAACTTTTGCAACATAATTTTACGCACGAAATGAAGCGTTTGAATCGAGGCGTAAAGCAAGCAGGATTTATTGTATTACACCAAACTTATATGCCGAGTGTGCTTATAGAAACGGCTTTTATGTCGAATAAAGATGAGTTGAAATACTTAAATTCAGCCAAAGGACAGGAAGATTTTGCTGAAAACATCGCCAACGCTATTTTGTCTTATAAAAAATGGATTGAGGGAAAAAGTGCGCCTTCCGACTATGAAGAAACAATCATTCGGTCAACTTCAACAGACAATAAAAGTCCTCAAAGAACAACTACTACGAAAGCTAAAACGAACGTTTCTAAATCTAAAACGGCTTCCAAATCGAATATCATTTACAAAGTGCAAATATCATCAAGCCCTAAAAAAATAGAAGCTAAATCTTTTAATTTCAAAGGTTTATCTCCTGTTTCTGTGGAAAAAGATGGGAAAATATATTGTTATATGTACGGAAATGCTAAAAAACACAGAGATGCAGCCGCACTACTCACAAAAGCAAAAAAAAAAGGATATAAAGACGCTTATATAGTGGCATACTTCAACGGAAAAAGAATAAAAGTTGAGGAAGCTAAAAAACGAGAATAGCAAATTTAAAATCTTTTTATGTGAAATTTACGTTTTTATCCGTACTTTTGCCCCTTTGAAATTTTGAATATAAACTTGAAAAAATAAATATGAAATTAACACGTGAAGTCAAAACAGCGTTTATTGTAATTGCAGGAATTGCTTGTTTTTTTGTAGGTTTTAACTTCTTGAAATCTAAATCCATATTTAAGCGTACGAATACTTACTACGCCATTTTTGACCATTCAGGCGGGCTGAAATCAGGCACGCAAGTTACCGTGAACGGAGTGCAAGTAGGGGTAGTTGAATCTGTTGAATTAGACGAAAAAACAGCGAAAATCAAAGTTAGTATTTCTTGCTCAAAAGATTTTACTTTCTCAAAGAACAGTAAAATGGAGCTTTACAACAGTCTTTTAGGAGGTGCAGGATTGCAAATAATTCCTGCTTTTGATGATGCTCCAAAAGCTGAATCGGGTGACGAACTGCCTTCTTCAATTCAAGTGGATATGTTAAAAGCATTGGGGGCACAGTTTGAACCTACACAAGTGAAATTGAATCACTTACTGACGCAAACTGACACTACTTTAAACTCAATCAACAATTTATTGGACGCAAAAACCATCGCCGATTTGAAAAAATCCATTGCTGATTTGAGCGTAACAATGCACGGAATGAGTCAAGCATCGGCTAACTTGAACAAAATGTTGGTTGCCAATCAGGCTAATTTGCAAGCAACTTTGCAAAATGCTAATAAAATAACAACCGATTTGGCAAAAGTGTCTGATGAATTGGCGCAGGCTCAATTAAGTAAAGTCATCGCTGATGCTCAGAAAATGCTTACAAATCTAAACGGAATTTTAGCGGATATTGAAGCAGGAAAAGGCAGTGCAGGGAAGCTGATGAAAGATGAAAATTTGTATAAAAATTTAGATGGAGCTGCCAAACAATTGGAATTGTTACTACAAGATTTGCGTTTAAATCCAAAACGATATATGCATTTCTCTGTCTTCGGAAAAAAACAACAACCTTACCAAGAAAACCAAGAGGAGTAGTACTTTTGTTGATTTTTAGAAAAATCAAATTTCCCTTTGTTTATGCCAACACTTGTTTTATAAAAAATTGATTATGAACTTTTTACCTAATATAATGTTCTGTTTGTTGCTGGCTTTCAGTATCGTTTTTTTCATACGGAATGTTCGTAAACTTATTCGGAATATCCGTTTGGGAAAAAGTGAAGATACATCTGACAACCGTCCACAACGATGGAAAAATATGTTCCGAATTGCGTTAGGGCAAAGGAAAATGACTGTGCGTCCCGTAGCAGGAATTTTGCATTTGATTGTCTATATAGGTTTCATTATAGTCAATATTGAAATGCTTGAAATTGTGTTAGATGGCATTTTAGGAACACATCGTTTGTTTGCTTCTTTTGGAAAGTTTTACAATGTTTTGATTGGAGCATTTGAGGTTCTGGCATTTTTGGTAATTGTTTCAGTAACAGTTTTTTGGATTCGGCGCAATGTGCTGAATATAAGTCGATTTCAAAAAGAAGAGCTGCAAAATTGGGCAAAAAAAGATGGAAATATTATCCTATACCTCGAAGCCTTTTTTATGATTTTGTTTTTGACGATGAATGCAGCCGATTTACGCTTGCAATCATTAGGAACAGAAGGCTATGCACAAACGGGGAATTTCCTTGTAAGTCAATGGATAGCACCTCTTTTTTCAAACTTTTCTGAAACAACATTGGTAATCATTGAACGTAGTTGCTGGTGGTTACACATCATCGGAGTTCTGTTCTTCTTGAATTATTTGTATTATTCAAAACATTTACATATAATTTTAGCATTTCCCAACACATTTTTTGCTTCCACTCGTCCGCAAGGAGCATTGAAAATCAATCAAAATGTGTTGAAAGAGGTGAAATTAATGCTTGACCCTAATGTTGACCCTTTTGCAGCTCCTTCTGAGGAACAAACACCGCCTGAAAAATTCGGAGCTTCTGATGTGTTTGATTTGACGTGGGTGCAGTTACTCAATGCCTACACTTGCACTGAATGCGGACGTTGCACGGACGAATGTCCAGCCAATTTAACAGGAAAAAAACTTTCGCCACGGAATATTATGATGAAAACTCGCGACCGATTGGAAGAAGTTGGGAAAAACATTGATAACAATGACGGAAAATTCAAAGACGATGGCAAACAACTTTTGAATGACTATATCACAACGGAAGAACTTTGGGCTTGTACTTCTTGCAATGCGTGCGTTGAGGCTTGTCCGGTGAGTATCAATCCGTTATCAATCATTATGGATATGCGTCAGTATTTGGTGATGGAGCAATCAGCAGCTCCCAAAGAGCTCAACACAATGATGACAAATATCGAAAATAACGGCGCACCGTGGGCTTATAGCCAAGCCGATAGAATGAATTGGGTAAACGAATCATAAATAATTCAAAATCCTTATATTATGGAAAATAAATTGCAATTTAAAAAAGATGAAAAAGGTTTTGTCAATCCGATTTTACCTGCCAATATAAAAAATTATTTAATTGACATTGATGGGACTATCTGTGATGATATTCCGAATGAACAACCCGAACGAATGGCAACCGCAGAGGTTTATCCTGATGCTTTGGAAACGCTCAACAGATGGTATGATGAAGGTCATATAATTTATTTTTTTACATCACGAACTGAAGAACATCGACAAGTAACCGAAGCGTGGCTAAAAAAACACGGATTCAAATATCACGGAATTATTTTTGGGAAGCCTCGTGGTGGGAATTATCATTGGATTGATAATCATATTGTTAGAGCAACACGCTTTCAGGGAAAATTCACAGATTTAGTAAAAAAACAAGCTACAATTGAAGTTTTTGAAGATTAATTAGGATTCCAGTTTATGACAAACACGCTTTATGTTCCCACAATGGCAGAGTTTGCAGCACAAGGAAAATCACCTGAAATTTTGTTTTGGGTGGGCAGTGCTGGAAGTTATGATGACAGAGCCAAACGCATCGTTCGGGCATTTGCACATTTGCTCAACAGAGCAGGAATTGCGTTTGCCGTTCTCGGAACAGAAGAAACCGACACGGGTGACCCCGCCAAACGTGCTGGAAATGAGTTTCTGTTTCAAATGCAAGCAATGACCAATATTCAAACGCTAACTGCTTACGACGTAAAGAAAATCGTAACTACTTGTCCACACGTTTTCAATACTTTAAAAAATGAATATCCTGCATTGGGAGGCGTTTACGAAGTTTGGCATCACACTGAATATTTGAAAAAGTTAATTGATGAAAAAAAATTAATAATCAGTTCTGAAAAGTTGCAGGGGAAACGCATCACTTTTCACGACCCTTGTTATTTAGGCAGAGGAAATGGCATTTACGAAGCGCCTCGTGAAATACTGAAAATGCTCGGCGTGGAATTGGTGGAAATGGAAAAAAATCGGAATCGCTCGTTGTGTTGCGGAGCTGGTGGCGCACAAATGTTTAAAGAACCTGAAAAAGGAAATAAAGACATCAATATTTTGCGTACAGAACAAGCCCTTGATGTGCGTCCGCAAGTGATTGCTACTGCTTGTCCGTTTTGCAATACGATGCTTACTGATGGAATAAAGAATAAAGATAAAGAAAATAGTATCAATGTGTTAGACATTGCTGAACTTCTTTATGAAAGCATAAAAGAATCATAATTAATTCATATCAAATGTACGTAAATTTTAATAAACTTCCTGAAAATGCGCGTATTTGGATATACCAAAGCAATCGCAGTTTTTCTGTAACAGAATTATCTGAATTAGAACAAAAAATAAAACACTATATTGAAGAATGGACAGCCCACGGATTGGGATTAACGGCTTCTTTTGAATTGCGTTACAATCGGTTTATTGTCATTGGAGTTGACCAAGATAAGCACTCGGTTTCAGGTTGCTCGTTAGATGATAAGGTGCGATTCATTCAGCAATTGGAAAAAGAATACCAAGTGGATTTACTTGACCGAATGAATGTAAGTTATCGTCAAGGTGAATTTATTGCCTACAAAAACTTAACCGATTTCAAAAAAATGGTCAAAGAAAAGGCTGTATCTGCTAAAACTATTGTTTTCAATAATTTAGTGAATACAAAATCAGAATATGAAAACCATTGGGAAATTCCAATGGAAGAAAGTTGGCACAATCGGTTTTTGTAAAGGAAAACAGATAGATTTTCTGTAAAATGTTAAGAAATAAAACAACTTTTGTTAATCAAGTAATTCAATCATTAAAATGAAAAAGTATGTTTTATCTGTGATGACGCTATTTTTGTTGGGTGCTTGTAATTCAAAAGATACGGAAATTATTGAAGAACCAGCAGAAAAGGAGGACGTTCCCAGTAGAGTGCGTGGAGTTATGATAGACGGCAACCGATTTGATGATGTTTCAGCACAAACCATCGCACAGTGGGGAGGAAATTTAGTACGAATGCCTATATTTCCTGTTAGTTACGCTAACAAAAAAAATGCTAATGTATGGGATATGCTACCTTCATATCTCAAAGAAGTAGAAGTGCGGGTGTTACGAGCCGAAGCTAACGGGCTGAAAGTTGTCCTCGACTTACACGAAGCACCAATACACAATCCAGGAGATATTTCGTCGGTTGATTTTTGGACAAAACCCGAAATAAAACAGAATTTTATACGTTTTTGGAAAGCTGTTGCAGAACATTTTAAAGACAAAAGGTTTGATGCAATTATTTGGGGTTATGATATTTACAATGAACCGGTAGAGAAGAAACCCAACACGGCACATATTCCCTACACGTGGCGGGAGATAGCACCCAATATTATCGCTGAAATACGTAAGATAGACAAAAATGTTTGGATAGTTTATGAGCCAGGACCCTGGGGCGACCCTCTGGGCTTTGAGAATTTAACTCCTTTGGAGGATAGACGTGTCATTTACAGTATTCACTACTATTCGCCAGGTATGTTTACACATCAAGGAGTTAGTGGTTTTTATGGAGCTAACACCAAGGAAGAAGCAAAAAAACTCATCGGAAAAGAATATCCTGCTGATTATCCAGAAGTGTATTGGGATAATGTGGAAAAAAAGAATAAATATAGACCTACGCATTGGAACAAAGAAAAACACAAAGAAATATTACAACCGGTAATTGATTTTCAAAAAAAATATAATGTACCAATTTATGTGGGAGAATTTAGTGTTATCCGTTGGGCGCCTACTGATTCAGCAAAACGTTGGCTTATTGATGTGATTGATTTGTTTGAACAAAATAATTGGTCGTGGAGCTATCACGCATTTAGAGAATTTCACGGTTGGGATTTGGAATTTAAAGAAGGTACTTCTGAATTTTGGTTCAAAGGAGATCCGCATCCACAGAAATCACCTATTGAAACTCAACGAGCCCAAGTGGTGAAAGCAGGTTTACAGAAAAATAAGAGGTGAAGTTTTATTTTTATTAGTTGAAGTAAATGGAAAAATATTTGGAAGATTTATTGGAGCGAATGTTAGACAACACGCTTTTTCCTGAAGGTTCGTTATCAAGTGCCGACTCAGTTTCGTGGAAAGCCTATCGCGAAGCAGAAACATTGACTAATGAGGCGTATATTCCTCAATTGATATCTTTTCTTTCTTCCGAGAAAAATAATGAAAAACGAAAGAAAGCGTATTTTATTTTAGGAAAAATTGCTAAAAACACAGAAAATAACGAAGCATTGCAGTTTATTATTGACAGAATTGATATAGAAAACAACAATTCAGTGTTAAATAATTTGCTTTCAAGTTTAAAATCAATAAAAAAGCCCGAGAATATTGATATTTTACCTATTTTAAGGTTGTTAAAAAAAGAAAATTTGGATAGTTCGGTGCGAAATGATGCAATTTGGGCATTAATGAATACTAAAAATGAACAAGCAGAGGAGGTTTTACTGCACCTCAGCCAGCAAATCACAGATGAAACCGACTATTCGCATTGGTACATCAACAATGTGCTGGGAAATATAGGAACAAGAAAAAGTATTCCTCGCTTGACTGAATTAGCTCATAGCAAAAAAATGGACACTTCGGCAACAGCTCTGAGTGCAATAATGATTTTGGGAGACACGCGAGAGCTGCCTATTTTTGAGAAGTTTATCCAAGAAGGAAGAAATAAAGATTTAGCTCTTTTGGCTCTGACTATTTATGGAAATGAAAAGCATATTCCTTTGATAATAAGACGAATAAAAGAAGTTGTTAGCCGAAAAAGAAGTCAAATAACTTTGATTACCGAAGACGATAAATCTGAAATTATGGTTGGAATGGAATTTTTGCTAAAATTTGTCGATAAAAACATAGAAATCAAAAAGTTATATGACCTTTTGAGCCATAAAAAATGGGATAACCTTTTTGAAAAGGAACAAAAATTCCTTTTGAGTAAGGAAACGTCTTTTCTTCATAGCTGATTTTTATTGAAAAAAGTTTTTTCCTAACAATTAGCCGACTTTTGGGAGTTCTAACGAGTGTTTTATTGCGTATAGTCTAAAAATAATGATAACAGCAATAGCAATAAGAGAAGAAACGTAGTCACTAAAAAAATGAAGTTCTCGTAAACCTAAATATGTTAAACATCCTGTTACACAAGGAGTTGCATATATTTCCTTGTGAAAAATAATAGGGATTTCATTACAGAGAATATCTCGTATTACTCCTCCGAAACAAGCGCTCATAGTGCCTATTGAAATTACGATAATGGGGTGTAAATCATACGAAAAAGAGAGCGCAATTTCTGTTCCAATAATGGAGAAGAAGCCAATTCCGATGGTGTCAAAAAGTAAAAGGGATTTGCGTAAATAATGAATTTTTTTTCGGAAAATAATCGCAAAGGAAGCTCCCCCGAAAATCATTTCATCATAGATAGGTTCTTGCATCCAAAAGACGGGAGTGCGCCCCATCATTACATCACGAAGCGTTCCTCCTCCCAAACCCGTTACGAAAGCAATAATGAAAACACCAAACAAATCTAATTTTTTTTCGCGTGCCGCCAAAGCACCTGAAATGGCAAACACGAAAACTCCAGCTAAATCAACAATATAAAACAAATCCATTTTATCAGAATTTTGCAGGCAAAAGTAAGTCATAAAAAGCAAAAAATAAAGAAAATATAGAGCTAAAAAGCATTTTGTTGAGAAGAATTTTCCTCTTTTTATAATTCATTGAAATCTAATGTTTTACCTACTTGAAAAATAAAACTATTCTTAAATAACAAAACTTTAACATTATGCTGTATTCCCTAATACTGTTGCAATTAGGCGTTTTTACACAGAATTGATACTTTTTTGGATTTGTTTTTTCTTCAAAAATCTTCGTATATTCGCCAAGTAAAAACAAAATTATATGGGAATTTTTGATAAACGTGAAAACTACAAACCCTTTGAGTATCCTGAGGTTATGGAGTTTGTAGATGCTATGCACAGGTCATTTTGGGTACATTCAGAAGTTGAATTTACGGCTGATATTCAGGACTTTAAATCAAATTTATCTATCATAGAGAAAGAAGCTGTTAAGCGAGCATTGCTTGGTATCGCACAGGTTGAAGTTTCTGTTAAAACTTTTTGGGGAGACCTCTATGACCTTTTTCCGAAGCCAGAGTTTAATGGTTTAGGAGCTACTTTTGCTGAATGTGAATTTCGTCACAGTGAGGCTTATTCGCGTTTGTTAGAGGTGCTTGGTTATAATAATGAATTTGAAAATCTGCTCGAAGTGCCTATTTTTAAAGAAAGAAATAGTGTTTTGAAGGAATATTTGGCGAAAAACAAGGAAAATGCAATGGAGCGCATATTGTTTTTCACGCTAATCATTGAAAATGCTTCTCTTTTTAGTCAATTTGCTACAATTTTGTCGTTTACGCGTTTCAAGGGATATATGAAAAACGTAGCAAATATTATCGCGTGGACTTCCGTTGATGAGCAGTTACACGCCAATGCGGGAATATATATTCTTAAAAAAATATTTGAAGAAAATCCGCAAATGAAAGAGCGTGCCAAAGAGGAAGCTACGGAGTTTATTCGTAATTACATCACTTTGGAAGATAAGATGTTAGATTGGATTTTCGAGGAAGGAGAGATTGATTTTTTCTCTAAAAAAGATTTAGCTAATTATATGCGCTATCGTCTTGATGACTCGCTTACACAGTTAGGATTGGGTAAGCCTTTTGGCATCACGAATAATGAAGCAAAACCAATGTTATGGTTTGAAGAAGAGGTGTTTAGCAATGAGTTAGATGATTTCTTCGCTAAAAGACCCACTGCCTATACCAAACACGATAAGAGCATCAGTGAGCACGATTTATTTTAGCAAAAGAAGTACATTGTCTCCAAAAAAGAATATATTTTATGAAATCATATCAGAAAGAAATCCTTATTGGGTTTGTTGTGGGGCTTATAGCTAATGCGTTAGGAATTTTGCTTTATATTCTTATTTTTTCAAAACATAGTGTTGAACTTACTTTGTATGATGCTTTACGAAAAGGATATTTTGGAGCTCTTATTGGTTTAGGAGGAGTGTTTGATTTGGCTGCTTTCTTTCTGTTTTTGCGTTTGAGACGTGACGAAAGAGCCAAAGGGGTGTTGATGGCTTCGGTTGTTTTAGCATTGATTATTTTAGTGTTACAATTTATATAGAAAGATGCAGACAGGGAGATTTAGGCAGAGTTTAATATTTGATAGAAAAACTCTCCAAAGGTTTCTGTTGTTGGGTTTGTGAGAGGGTGCGTCATCTAATTGTTATATTTGAAAAAATTAAAGTCTAAATAAAAAGATAAAAACTTATCTATTTCTCCCCGTTTCATCGGGATAAAGCTCAAAAACAGGGTCACTTTGCCAATACTCTTTGGTGTTGATGTCCATAATTGTGATGCGACCTTTGAAAGCTGCTCCCGTGTCTACATTCCATACATTATTGGCATTCATTGGTTTGTCTGTTCCTAAACGGGTTGTAGGCGTATGACCAATAAAGGTTTCTGTATAAAGCAATAAACGATTTGGATATTTACGATGTTTGGGTGAAACCTTCACTGATGTGGCTAATTCCCAGAGTGTTCTGTCCCAATAAAACATTTCGGGAAAATACTCAAAATCGACTCCACGCAAATTGGTAAATCCTGCGTGAACAAAAAGTCGATTTTTTTCATCTAAATAATAATTTTTTAAATTATTGGTTAAGAACCTAATATGCCTTTGTTTAACCTCGTCGGAAAGATTTTTATAAGCCCTTTCAGTGGCGTCCCCTCCGTGAAAGTACCACATTTCATTCATTGAAGTTCCTTTCAAGAAATCGAGGCAAAGAGCATCGTGATTTCCTTTGATAAACAAGCAGTTATATTGCATTCTGAATTGTATCAAAAAATCAAGTACTTCGGGGGTTTGACTCCAACCATCGGCATAATCTCCCAGAAAGATAAAAAAGTCATTTTTTCGTATGTTCGCTCTTTCAAGCACTTGAATGAGAGCTTTATACGCTCCGTGAATGTCCCCAATAACCAATGTTCGTCGAGGAATGGCAGTTAATTCATTCATTGTGATTATATTTTAGTTTTCGTAAGATACGAAGCGTGGCTTTCAGTGAATCATAGGATTTTCTGTCAATTTCTTTTAACTTAAAGCGAGCTTCTTCTAACAATTCTTTTACATCTGAATATCCGTTTAAGTAACAAACCAAACAGGCTGAAAACAATGAAGGCATTTGCATTATTTCTTCATTAGTCAAAGATTTTTCATTGATAATTTTTCTCAAAATAGTTTGGTTTTTACCCCATAATTTGTTTACAGTTTCTTTATCATAAAACGGGGGTACAAAGATAAGATTTTGTTCGATTTTATATGTTCCGTTATTGAAAAAATCAATCGAAACAGTTTCTAATGGATAATAATCTACTTGATTTTCAAGTCCTAACGGAATATATTCAATAATTTGGAATGCGTTTTCGTCGTTGTGGATTTCCACCTTGTCCAAAGCGGAATAGAACAAACGCACTTGTTCGTTAATTAACTCAATATCAACCCTTGAGTAAAGCGTTTTATCGTTTATTGAAGTAGGTTTTCCAGCCCAACACAAAACGAATTGCTCTCTAAAAACTTGGTAATGAGACTCTAAATCTTTATGGCGATAATTGATGAAATCAATTACGCCGTCTAATGTGTGTTGAATGTTGTTACTTGATGCTTTTTCGATTTGTTGAACAATTTCAATATTTGAACCATTTAACTGAAATTCAGTATCTTGTATTTTACTATTGCTTCCTTCACGCTTAAAGATAGTTCCTTTTGAATATTTCCAGATGCCTTTTGCAAGAGAGCATATTTTTTGAGAAGATTCCACTGTGACTAATCCAACTACTTTATTTTCAGGTAAATATGGGAAAATAATGTTTTCATACGTAATTGTTGGAGGATTTTCTAAATAAGCATTTACTAAATTCTGAATACGACTATCATCAAAAAAATCTACACCTACAATTTCTCGCGTTTCGTCTTCCACACCGATGACCACAAACGCTTTATTTTGCGGATTAGAATTCGCCAAAGCACACACAATTTTCAAAAATTTAGCTTTTCCTTCCTTGCTGCTCAAATCAATGAATTGCTTGCGGTCATAGAAACTATTTTCGTCACTGTGTCCTAACAAATTTTTGATTAATAAGCGTTTGTTAATCATTGTACAATATTTTTTTTAAAACGTTACAAATATAAGAAGAAATTCAGAAGAAGTTACGAATTATGAGCTAAAAATTACAAGTTTATGATTTGTTAAACGTATAAAAGCAAAAAGCCTGTCCTCTTTTAGACAGACTTTTTATTAAAAACTTAAACAGAAACTAATAGTTTCTATTTTTTTCAAAATTTTCGATAGCATCCTTTTTGCTTATTAGATAGTCAATATCATCATATCCGTTGATAAGGCATATTTTTTTGTATGAATCAATTTCGAATTTTGTAGAATTTCCGTTGTAAGAAAGAGTTTGATTTTCAACATCAACCGTGATTTCTGTGTCAGGATGTTGAGTGACTGTTGCAATGATATTTTTCAAAAAATCTTCTGAAACCTGAATTGGAAGAAGTCCATTATTCAAAGCGTTTCCTTTGAAAATGTCGGCAAAAAAACTGGAAACTACTACCCGAAATCCGTAACCAGTCAAAGCCCAAGCGGCGTGTTCACGACTGCTACCACAACCGAAGTTATTGCCTGCTAAAAGAATTTCTCCCCTAAATTTCGGGTTGTTTAACACAAAATCGGTGTTGGGTTGGTCATTTTTGTCAAAGCGCCAATCCCGAAAAAGATTATTTCCAAATCCTTGTTTGTCAATGCTTTTTAAAAATCGAGCAGGAATAATTTGGTCAGTATCAATGTTTTCCGTAGGCAACGGAATGGCTGTGCTGATAAGTTTATTTAATTTTTGCATTCTTTTTATAGTCTTAATTATACGATTGAATTTTTCCTTCCACAGCAACAACAGCAGCCGTTAATGGGCTTGCTAAAAGTGTCCTTGCGCCTGGACCTTGTCTACCTTCAAAATTTCGATTTGAAGTTGAAACGCAGTATGCTCCCTCCGGAACTTTATCATCGTTCATCGCCAAGCAAGCCGAGCAGCCTGACTGACGAATTTGAAAACCTGCATCGGCAAAAATTTTGTCCAATCCTTCTTTCTGTATCTGTGTTGCTACTTGTTGTGAACCAGGAACAATCCAAGCTGTGATGTTTTTTGCTTTTTGTTTCCCTTGAATGTAAGAGGCCGCCACGCGAAAGTCTTCAATACGAGAATTGGTGCAACTTCCTATAAATACATAAGTTACAGGAATGTCCGAAAGTGATTGTCCTGATGTTAAATTCATATACTGTAAGGCTTTTTCCTCAGATTGATTTTTGGGAGCAGGAATGTTTTCGTGAATTCCGATGCCCATACCTGGGTTTGTTCCGTAAGTAATCATTGGAGTAATATCTTCTGCTCGGAAATGAATTTCTTTGTCAAAAACAGCTCCTTCATCAGAGGGCAATGTTTTCCAATAACTTACTTTTTTGTCCCACTCTTCTCCTTTTGGAGCAAACTCTTTGTTTTTTAGATAGTTAAAAGTAACTTCATCAGGAGCAATCATTCCTCCTCTTGAGCCCATTTCAATACTCATATTGCATACGGTCATACGTCCTTCCATACTCATTTCTTCAAAAACATTGCCTGCATATTCACAGAAATATCCCGTTCCGCCATCTGTTCCAATTTTGGAAATGATGTATAAAATCACATCTTTTGGCTGCACTTTTGGGTTTAGTTTGCCAGAAACGGTTATTCGCATTGATTTTGGCTTATTCATCAAAAGACATTGACTTGCAAAAACTTGCGCTACTTGGCTTGTTCCAATTCCGAAGGCAATCGCACCAAAAGCGCCGTGCGTTGAAGTGTGGCTATCACCACAAACGATGCTCATTCCTGGTTGAGTAATGCCAAGCTCAGGAGCGATTACGTGAACAATGCCTTGATAAGGATGTCCCAAACCATAGAGCGTGATGTCGTTTTTCTCGCAGTTTTCAGTAAGTTGTTGCACTTGCTTGCGAGATAGCGCATCACGAATGGGCTGATCTTGTTGCAATGTGGGCACATTATGGTCAGCAGTTGCCGTAATTTGGTTTTTTCTAAAAATAGGAATGTTGCGACTCTCTAATTCAGCGAATGCTTGCGGACTGGTAACTTCGTGAATTAAATGTCGGTCAATATAAAGGATTTGAGGTCCATCAGGAATGATTTCTACCACGTGAGCGTCCCATACCTTGTCAAATAGTGTTTTTTTACTCATAAATTGTTGTTAGTTTTATTTTTTTACGTTCAAATATAGAAAAACTACGCAAAAATACGCATTAATCGTTCTAAATCAGCATTGACAACTTCTTTTTGTGCGTCAGCAATTTTTAAAAATTCAACATAAAGCACGTCTAATTGGTCTTTGGTTACGTTATGCCCAATGTTTTTCAAGCGATATGCAAGTGCTGAACGCCCGCTACGAGCTGTTAAAACGATAGATGATTCATTCACTCCTACTTCGGCAGGGTCAATAATTTCGTACGTTTCACGATTTTTGATAACACCGTCTTGGTGAATGCCTGAACTATGAGCAAAAGCATTGCTCCCTACAATCGCTTTGTTAGGTTGTACGGGCATTCCCATACTATCCGACACCAACCGACTCATTTCATTGAGCATTCGGGTGTTAATATTAGTTTCTAAATTCAAGTATGGGTGCTGACGAAAAATCATCACTACTTCTTCCAACGAGGTGTTTCCTGCACGCTCTCCGATGCCATTGATGGTACATTCGATTTGGCGAGCTCCATTAATTGCTCCTGCAACGGCATTGGCAGTAGCGAGCCCTAAATCATTATGGCAATGGCAGGAAAGAATCGCTTTTTCAATTCCTACAATATTGTTTTTCAAATATTTAATCTTGTTTCCATATTCTTCGGGAAGACAATAACCCGTAGTGTCAGGAATGTTTAGTACTGTCGCTCCTGCCTTGATGACTTCTGAACAGATATACACCAAAAAATCATTGTCAGTTCTGCCTGCATCTTCGGCATAAAATTCCACATCATCAACAAATGTTTTGGCATAGGCAACTGCCTCCACAGCACGTTCCACAATTTCTTGACGTGAGGCTTTGAACTTGTGTAAAATATGACTGTCAGACGTGCCAATTCCGGTGTGAATTCTTGGTTTTTTAGCATATTTCAGTGCTTGTGCTGCCACATCAATGTCTTTTTTGTTGGCGCGCGTCAGCCCACAAACCGTAGCATTTTGCACAATTTTTGAAATGGCTTCTACGGCTTCAAAATCTCCCGGACTTGAAATTGGGAAGCCCGCTTCAATAACATCAACGCCCAACTCATCTAATTTTTGAGCAATAATCAATTTTTGGGCTTTGTTTAATTTACAACCTGGAACTTGTTCACCATCACGCAAAGTGGTGTCGAAAATATGAATTTTTTCTGTTTTCATAATTTTTCTTTTAATTTTCGGCAAAAGTATAGGGCTTTTTCTGTCAAAAAAAACGTACTTTTGTCTCTCCTACAATGCTTAAAAAACTTTTTACAATCATAAATAATTGATTTAAAGCAATATATAATAAATTAGATTACGATGTCCGAACTTCAAAAAGATGCTTTATTTGACCTGATTAAGTCGCTTTCAAAGTCAGAAAAACGACAATTTAAACTTTATGCAAACCGTTTAGGAATAAATGCTGATGCCAAATTTTTATCGTTATTTTCTGTAATTGACAAGATGGATTTTTATGATGAAAACAGTATTTTAAAGAAAAAAATTACCACTAAAACGCAACTTTCAAACTTGAAAGCACATCTTTACAAACAAATTTTAACGAGTTTGCGAATGAATCCGATGTTGCAAAACGTGCGTCTGCAAATTCGGGAACAGTTGGATTTTGCAGAGATTTTATACAACAAAGGTTTATACAAGCAAAGTTTGAAGATTTTGGAAAAAGTGAAAGTTTTGGCATTGAAATCCGAAGAAAAAACAAGTGCTTATGAAATTATTGAATTTGAGAAAAATATTGAATCTCAGTATATTACCCGAAGTAAGGGAGACAGGGCAGATACATTAATTTCACAGGCAAAAACCATAAGCCAACAAAATGTAATCACCAGTCGTTTGTCAAATATGGCACTAAAACTTTACAGCTCAATGTTGCGATACGGATACGCCAAAGATGATTCTTACAAAACGCTCATTAACAATTATTTTAATAAAAATTTATCCAAAATTTCATTTGATTTAATGGGCATTCGTGAACAATTGTGGCTCTATCAGGCATACGTTTGGAAATCACTGTTGATGCAAGACATTCATAGTGCGTATGAATACTCATCAAAATGGGTTTCTCTTTTTTATGAAAATCCTGAAATGATTCATAACAATCCAATTTGGTTTTTGAAAGGAAATAATTACTTGCTTGAATCTCTATTTTTGAGTAAACGCAGTGTTGAATTTGAGTTTTGGTGGAATCGATTTGAAAAAACGATTAAAACAAGTGATTTTCCTGAAAATGAAAATGTTAAAATTGCATTATTTGTTGATGTAAACACAAATTTATTAAATTCATTCTTTCTGAAAGGAAATTTTTCGGAGTATAAATCTGCTGAAAAAAAGATTATGCAAGAAATTAAAATATTTGAGACAAGGATAGACCCTCATCATATTTTAATCCTATATTTTAAAATGGCAGCTTTGGCTTTTATAAATGAAGACTATAAACAAACCTTATTTTTTACGCAGAAAATAATTTTGCATAAGATTAGTAACGTACAGGAAGACTTGCTTTTTCATAGTCACATTCTTTCTTTGATGGCAAAATTCGATACGGGCAGCGATGGTGATTTTGAAGAGTCTGTGGCAAGTATGTTACGATTGCTTCAAAAGATGCAATATCCGTCTGAAATACAGAGAGTTGTAGCTTTGTTTTTTTCTAAAATATATAAATTATATCCGAATGAACGTCAAAAATCATTCGATAATTTGTTGAAAATGTTAATTCAAATTTCTGATAATCAGAATAATAAACGTTCTTTACGTTATTTAGATGTCATTTCGTGGGTAGAAAGTAAAGTAAAGAATATAAAAGTAAGGGATATTTTACTGCAACAGAAAAACAAAAAACTCTGAATGTTTTTAATGCACTCAGAGTTTATGTTTTATTGAGTTAATCTTCATTATGTAAAAATTTCTTTTTTTCCGTGAGCTCTGCTTGTGTTTCCTCATTATCTTCATCAGGAATGCAACAATCCACAGGGCAGACAGCCGCACATTGTGGCTCTTCGTGAAACCCAATACATTCAGTGCATTTGTCTGCCACAATAAAGTAATAGTCATCACTTACGGGTTCTTGCACTTCATCGGCGTTCACTTGTTTTCCGCTGGGTAGGACTATTTGACCTGTCAATGCTGTTCCGTCGCTGTAACGCCAGTCATCAGCCCCTTCATAAATAGCATTGTTAGGACATTCAGGTTCGCAAGCTCCGCAATTTATACAATCATCTGTAATTTTTATAGCCATAATTTTTATTTTCTTTGTTAGAAATGATAGTTTTTTTAAACAAATTGAGGCGCAAAGATACATCTTTTTGTTAAAAAAGACAGTCTTTACGCCATTAAAAAATATGATAATTATTTCTTTTTGTCCAGAAAAACGAAATTTAGAATCATTATAATTCTCTATTCATATCCCATTTTTCGAGATATTCGGCAACTCGTTGGACAAACATTCCGCCCAAAGCACCGTTTACAACGCGGTGATCATAACTATGCGAAAGCATCATTTTATAACGAATTCCGATGACATCACCTTCGGGAGTTTCTATAACAGCAGGTACTTTTCGGATAGCTCCGATTGCTAAAATTCCCACTTGTGGCTGGTTGATAATCGGCGTTCCAAACACATTTCCGAATGAACCAATATTTGTAACGGTGTACGTCCCATCCTGTATGTCATCAGGTTTTAGGGCATTTTTTCGAGCTCTGTTAGCCAAGTCATTGACTATT
>JBGYFE010000083.1:0-34995 GCA_041819925.1 Capnocytophaga sp. | reverse complement strand
TTCATCGGGAAAAATAATATGGCGGTTATTATGAGTAAAAAAAACTTTTTCATTTGACTTGCATTAATGTAAATTATGAGGGCAAAGTTACATTTTTTTTGCGGAAAATTTGCTTTTGAGAAATAAAAAAGCGAAAACCGGGAAGGGTTCGCATTTTTGATGTTCTTAATTTACGCTTCAACTACCGTAAACCTCTCAAAAAGGTGGGCTTTTTTCTCGGTATCATCGGCAATGGCACACGCCAAATCGCTTACCGAAATATCGGCAGGAGCTCCGTTGCCATTGAGCAAAATATCTTCCACGAAATTTTTTACCAATGCTTTATTCGCTTCGGTTTTGTCGAAGTCTTTGAGCTCGGTGGCTCCGTCTGTCATTGTATGACCGCTCGGATTGGGTTTTGGAGTTGGAGATTTGATAAATAGATGAAAAATCAGTTGGAGAAACATTTCCCCAAGATGGGGGATATATTCCTCCAAGTGGTGGAACGTTTTCCCCAAGTGTAAATAAAAATCCCCTCTATTTCGGAGAGGGGATTGGGCGTAAGGATTTTATATAAAGCATACAATGTTCTCAAAAGTATCTTTTATGCTCTATAAAAACTTTATTTGTCTTCTTTTTTATAAACCTCTTTACCTTCTATTGATAACGCATCTGTTTTAGAATTATAGGTATATGTATCTTTAACATAGATGTTTTCTTGTGTTTTTTCTAAAATAACATTCGGCTGATTTTCGCTTGGTAAAAACAATTCTGCCTTGTTGTTATCTTCAGAAAAGAGAACAAATGCGGAAATTACAGCTTCGTTTTCTTTTACTTCAATAGGATTCAGGCGTATTCCCACATTGAATATTTGCAGGCAAGTTTGTTTCAGTTCGCTCCAGGTCTCACCTGCTGACGATAAACAGCCGTGTTCGTCTTTCGCTCCACCAATCGCTTCCTGCTCAACGGTTGTTTCCGTGGTTTCCGTTTTTTTGGACGAGTTATTGCAAGATATTGCTATCAATGCTACCATTGTTAAAAATGCTATTCTTTTCATTGTCTATTTTTTTATTATTAATATTCTTGCCGACAAAGGTACAACTTTTTTGCGGGAAAATTGTTTTTTGCGAAACAAAAAAGGCGTATGCGATACGCCCCTACATATTGTAATGGTTTAAAATGAATGGTGTATTTTTTCAGGAAAAAAAGGAGCGAAAAGTTTCGCTCCCTGCATTTTATTTTAGAAATTAAACTTTCCGTTTTGGTTTTTGTGGGTTTTGGGGTCGGTAATAGGTTCGATAACATCCCAATGTTCAGCGATTTTGCCGTTTTCTACACGAAAAAGGTCGTAGAAAGAATTGTGAACGCCTCCGAAATGCCCTTCGCTAACGACTAATACGAAATTGCCTTCGCCCAATACTTTGTGTATTTTGTTGTATTTCAAAAAGATACCTTGTTTTGCCAATGCCTCCAAAGTGGCTCCCAATCCCGAAAGTTGGTCGGGGATTTGCGGGTTGTGTTGCAGGTAGTTGTCGCCATCGAAGTATCCTGCGAGTTTCTCCATTTTGCCATTGACCAAAATATCTTCCACGAAATTTTTTACCAATGCTTTATTCGCTTCGGTTTTGTCGAGGTCTTTGAGCTCGGTGGCTCCGTCTGTCATTGTGCGACCGCTCGGATTGGGTTTTGCGGGCGTTTCCTGCAAGTTGTCCCAGTGTTCTACGATTTTGCCGTCTTCAAATCGGAAGATGTCAAACCCGATTTTCTCCCCGAAAAAGTTATATTCGGTATGAGCAAAAACATAGTCGCCGTCTTGGAATACACGCACCGTGTTCACTCTTGCCGAGCCTTTCGGAAGTTGAGAAAGAGCCTCGCCGAAACCTGCCAATCCGTCTCCGATATTGACATTGTGCTGAATGTATTTGTTGGGGTTGATAACCGCTACGGGTTCGCCTGCACCTGTCTCAATTGCTTTGAGCAATTCTACTACTTGCTGTTTTTTGTCTGCTGTTGCCATTTTTGTTTCTTTTTTAATTTGATTATTATTCGTTTGTTGATTTTTGCAAGAAATAAATCCTGCTGAAATGATTGTAAGAGTGAAAACACTGTAAATAAATTTCTTCATTTTTTTATTATTTTTTGATGTTACTATTACTTGTTATTTTCTGGGGCAAAGTTACAGCGAGTTTCCTGCTGAAAACATTGAACTTGTTCAATAAAATTATAAAAATCAAAAAATTACGAATTTTGCCAAAAATTAAGTACTTCCATAATATCTTGTTGTACTGAAAAACAGTTAGATAACGGCGGTACTTGGGCGTTTTCGGCGTTAATTCGGATAAGCGTTACCGTTTCTGAATAGGATTTTGCAAAATGCTCAAACGGAAATCGGATAATGCTCGGTGTATTGAAGCCAACGCCAAGTTCCAGTAAAACAGTGGGTTCGGTGGCACATTGTTGCATAAAATGTTCATATCGCTCGGCATTTTTCAGGTGAGGTTGCTGCACGAAAGTGCTGTCCATTCGCAAATTTGGCACTAAATAACTTCCACAATTCGGACATAGCGGGACATCTTCTGCACGGATATGAAACGCATCGGGCATATTGGCAAGTGTGGTTTCTACCCATTCGTGATTGTTGTAAAGTGCTTGTGAACAGGGTTTTACGCATTGAAAAAGTCCGTAATCGCCTTGCATTGCAAAAATGTTATCTTCCTCAAAATCAGCTTTGTAAAACTGTCTGTCCACATTGGTTGTAATGACAAAATAATCCTTTCCTGCCACGATTTTCTTTAACAATTGGTAAGGCTCTGTGGCTTTTGGTACATACCGAACGTTATGAATATGTCTTGCCCATACGGCGTAATATTGCAACGCATTTTCATCGGAAACTCGCCAAAAATGGCTCAAAATGTGCATAATATTATCGTAACCGAGCGAGGCAAACTGCGGAAAACATTGAGCCACAAACTGCGGATTGGCATAATTCAATCCACCAGAAGCCGACAGTCCAGCCCCTGCACCAATAACAATGCGTTGAGCGTCTTTTATTTTGGAAAATATTTCTTGTTTTTGTGTCATTTTTGTTTCTAATTTAAATTAAAAATTTGGAGTTTTTTTATCTCTTTTTTACATCTTCTGCTCTCTCAGACTTCCTTAAAAGAATATCCCCCAACCCCCTTGAAAGGGGGATTGTGAAAAGCAAAAGTTCTATCTTACACCCTTGCTTTGCCAATTCGTTTATACTTGTGTGAAAGAGGAATAGGTTATTGTTTGAAAATCAAGAAAATAGCAGATTTTGATAAATCCGTAAATCTTCATCTTTGAATACATTGAAAATTACTTTTTTAAGGCTACTTTTCGGATTGTTTGCCAAATATTCGCTTACGGTTGCTACGGCTATTTTGGTGGCTTCTTCGTTTGGAAATCGGAAAACTCCCGTTGAAATACAACAAAAAGCCACCGATTGGAGAGCGTTTTCTTCTGCCAAAGTCAGGCACGACCGATAGCACGAGGCAAGTAAATGTCGGTCATTATCCGTAAGCGATGCCGAAATAATGGGACCTACCGTGTGCAACACAAACTTTGCAGGGAGGTTGTAACCTTTCGTAATTTTCGCTGTTCCAGTGGCTTCGAGGTGTCCTTGTTGTTGCATTAATTGGTAGCATTCTTCTCGCAACTGAACTCCCGCAGCCGAGTGAATGGCATTGTCAATACAGGCGTGTAAAGGAGCAAAACAACCCAAAAGTTGGCTATTTGCGGCATTGACAATCGCATCGGCACGCAAACGCGTAATGTCACCTTGCCAGAGTGCTATTTTTGGATTTTTATTGGAAGTTGGCAGGTTTTCAATTTCTATAATTCCCTTTTTTTCAGCCTCTTGCGAGAGAAATTCGTTTTGTGTTTTTAAGAAAATTTCGTCAATGGGCTGAGGTTCACGAATGTTCATCAAGGCTCTAAGTTGAGAGCGCAAATCGAGGTTTTCTAAGGCTAATTTGTTAGCTTTTTCGGAAAGTTCTTCCTTTAAATAACGGACAAGAAATTCTAATTTTTGTTGCATAGGATTGAGGTTTAATTTTCTTCTAAATTCGGATTGATGTAATCCATTTCATCGATAGAAATAGACGCGGTACTTCGCACAACTTGAATATTTTCCCGATAACGAAAGAGCTTTACGGTGGTGTCTTCAAATCGGAAAAAGATAAACGACCAATCGTACAAATCGTATTTGGTTTCCATCAAATTTTTTCGGTCGGAAAAGCGATAGACCAACTTGCGGAGGTAGTACAATGACTCACGAGCGTTTTCAAATTGGCTGTGTTCAGCGATGAATTTTTGATTGTTTTTAACGATTGTTTTCCGATGGTATTTCTTTCCGTAGATAAGCCATTTATTCTCTTTTTTAACAAGAAAATAAAAAAATATCGCCGAGATTAAAAATAGTATCCACTCCATAATTACCGTTTTTTTTAGGGCAAAATTACGGTAGCGAATAGGCAAAAAACATTGAACTTGTTCAAAAAAATGTTGAGTGGGAAAAATTATGTAAGAAAATTTTACTTTTCAAAAACCTTTCTTCGGATTTTGCTGACAAACTCGTGGCTTACCCCAAGATAACCAGCCATTTGCACATTAGAAAGGCGTTTGGCAATGTGCGGATATTTTTCCAGATAGTCCCAATAGCGTTCGTAGGCGGTTTTGCTGAGGTTTTCTATCATACGGCGTTGCAGAGCGATGTGCGTTTTTTTAGTCATTTTGTGGAAAAGCTCGTGAAGGAATGGAAATTCTTTGAAAGCCTTTTCTTTGTCTTCTTTTGAAATTTGTAAAATCTGGCTGTCTTCCAACGCTTGGATATAGAGTTGCGAAGGCGTTCCGTTTTCAAATCCGTCAAAATCGGTTACCCACCAATCTTCGGCGGCAAAAAACAACACTTGCTCATCGCCCTTGCTGTCCAGATGATATACTTTTACTAACCCCTTGATAATGAAAGCCTCAAATCGGCAAACTTCACCTGCACGGAGCAAAAAACTTTTCTTTTTGACTTCCATTGGTTGGTAAAGCTCACAGAATCTGTTCAAATCCTCTTCGGAAACAGCAATAAACCTTTTCAAATATTGTTTTAGTAATTGGTGCATTTTTTTGTTTAATATTTTCGGCAAAAGTAAAAAACTTTTTGATATTCAATGGGGTTTCTTTTGGAGAGTTAATTTGAGTCATTTTGCAAAAAAAATGTTTTGAAATAGTGTTCTAACCTATCGATTTTCAATTTTAGTTTTATCTAAAAAATTAACATTTTGCGTTGTGTTTTATTTGATTAAAAATAATTTTAATTGATATTTTTAAGTTTTTTTATTAAAAAAATGGAATGACCATAATGCAATACTTTGAAAAATATTTACATTTTTAAAAATAATATTCCATAAAATACTTCCGAAAGCAAAAAAACACTTAAAAATATTTGCACAAATCATTTGTTTTACAGACTTTTGCGAGCAACTATTCTAAACAATATAAAGAGATGAGATGTAAATTGTTTTTTGGATTAATTTTATTCTTTGTTGGCACAGGTTTCCTCTTGGCACAAGAAAGAGAAGTTTCTGGAACTATTTTTGACAATTCGGGCGAACGCTTGCCCGGAGTAGCCATTATTATCAAGGGCTCTAAAAACAATATAGGAACAGTTTCCGACCTTGCTGGAAATTATAACCTAAAAGCGAAGATTGGTGATGTGTTGGTTTATACCTATATCGGAATGGGGACGCGGGAATATACCGTAACCAACCAAAACTACAAAAGGATGGACGTGGTGATGCACGAGGTTTTCAATGAGCTTGAAGATGTGGTAGTAGTGGGCTACGGAACTGCTAAAAAGTTAGGAACAACGGTGAGTTCGGTAGTGAAAGTTGCAGGGGAAACGCTTGCAAGCAAACCTTCTGCCAATGTGTTAGATGCTTTGCAAGGAAAAGTAGCGGGGCTTCAAATTCTTTCTACGTCAGGAGAGCCTTCAAGCATAGGGTCTATCAAATTGCACGGTGTCAGTTCAATGTATGGTGATAGTGAACCTCTTTACATTGTTGATGGTTCTCCGGTTACCAGACAAGCAATGCAATTTTTAAATCCGGCTGATTTTGAAAGTATTTCAGTTTTGAAAGATGCTTCGGCAACTTCCATTTATGGTACAAGGGCTGCCAATGGGGTTATTTACATTACTACCAAAAACGGAAAACTTAACGAAAAAGGAAGTATTTCTATCAGTAGCCAATACGGTTTTTCAAACTTGGCGAGTCGAGATTTCTTTGATTCATTAATGAATACGGAAGAATATGCCCGTTACATACACGAATTTGGTCGATTCACAGAAGAAGACGTTAAAAATTTCATAGCGCAATATCCTTACACAACTCGTTGGGATAGAGTATATTTCAAAAGCAATGTTCCCAGTAGTCAAATAAATGTTTCTGCACGGGGTGGAGGCGAAAAAGTTTCCTATTTTATCTCAGGAGGGCATTACAAACAAGAAGGATTGATGTATCGTTCTGGTTTTGAACGTTATTCTTTCCGTTCAAATCTTAATGCTCGATTAAATGATTGGTTGAAATTAGGGCTCAATGTATCAGCGGGTTACACTGATTTTATGTTAGCTACTGCACAAGAAGATATTTTTAAAGTAGATGACGGGAATTTAGTTTCACGAAGTTATGACATTTTGATGCCTCCGCATTTCAAAGCTGTTGATGAAAACGGAAATCGTCCAGACTTTATGCCCGATGGTGCAGCACATCCTTTCTATATTGCAGACAAAAATCCTGCATCAACCAAGGGAATTAATTTAACTCCAAGCGGATTTGTGAGTATTCAACCCATACAAAATCTGACACTTACTTCTCAATTGGGAATACAATATTCTTTAAATCGACTTGAAAGAATGACTTATCCTTCGTATGAAGAGCCCAGAGGAGTTCCTGTTGGAAAAGGAACAGTTTCAAGAACAAATGCACAAAACCAAATAACAACTTTTACCAATACAGCGGAATACAAACACAGCATTGGCAATCATTTCTTAACGTATTTAATCGGGCAAGAATCTGTTAAATATGATTCTACCAGACTTGGTGCATCGTCTCACGGGCAAATTTCAGACGGAGCAATGATGATATCACACGGAAGTGAAAATGTAACCGCTTTTGATTCTCGCATAGTAAGTACATTTAATTCATATTTTGGAAGGATTAACTACGAATACGCAAGTAAGTATTTCTTAGACTTCTCTGCTCGTCGAGATGGTTCTTCTCGTTTCGGAAAAAACAACCGATACGCCAATTTCTGGTCTGCGGGAGCTATGTGGGCTCTTTCCAAAGAGAATTTCTTGAAAAACGTTTCGTGGTTAGACCATTTAAGTTTAAAATTCAGTACAGGAACAAGTGGTAATGCCGAAGTTTTAGGAGAGTATGATGCCAAAGATTTGGTTCTCACTGAAGCTGTGTATGATAGTAAAACGGGATATTTGTTAAAATCTCCTGGTAACCCTGATTTGCAATGGCAAAAACAACGAAAAACAACGGTAGGGCTTAATGCTGAATTGTTCAAAACAGTTTCACTGAACGTAGATTTGTATGAGCGTACTATCTCTGATATGATTGTATCAAGTCCTATTCCTTACGTAAATGGGTTTGGTTACACACGTGTAAATGGAACTAAACTACAAAACAGAGGTATTGACATTTCGCTTTCTGTAACGCCTATTCAGCAAAACAATTTTAGATTAACCACGTATGCTTCATTGAATTATAATCAAGAGAGAATTTTAGAATTGCCTAACGGATTAAGTTCTTTCTACAATCCAAGTGGAGATTTTATATATGTGGTGGGCAAACCAACAACCTATTTTTATCCTATTTTTAAGGGTGTAAATTCAGATACAGGAGCTCCTGAATGGTATGTGCCGTCTGATGACCGAACTGTAAAAACAACCAATGATAATAACATCACATCGAGTTTTGAAGCGACAACTCTTAAACAAAATACGGAGCTTAGACGCACGGCTCCTTTCAATGGTGGTTTCGGGTTTAACGCATTCTTTTACAATTGTATATCTCTGAATGTTGATTTTTCTTTCTCACAAGGAAAATATATCATACACAGAGACCGATATTTTACAGAAAGACCTGATTTTGCCTTTATAGGAACAAGCAATCAAAGTAGAGTTATTTTCGATTATTGGAAAAATCCGGGCGATGTTACTCGTTTCCCTGCTAAATCATACAAATTTACTGAATATGATTCAAGATTGATAGAAGACGCCTCTTTTATTCGTATGAAAAACGTGATGTTGAGCTATTCACTGCCAAATGATATCATCAAAGAGATAGGCTTTTTCAGAGATATTCGTGTTTCAGTTACAGGGCGGAACTTGCTCACTTTTACTAAATACACAGGGGCTGACCCTGAAATAGATGCTGCCTCATCATTGGGAGCTTATCCAAGTACGAAAGAATATGTTTTTGGTATAGATATAACATTTTAAAAGGAAAAGTATGAAACTAATAAATAAAATAACCGTTGCTATAACTGCGGTGTTAATGACAGGATGTTATAGCTTAGACCAATCGCCTTATGACGAAATTGGTGTTGAAAATACATTCAATACTATTTACGACGCCGAATCGTGGAGAGTAGGTGTGTATTCAAAAATACGACAAAGTGCATACGGAGAAAATATGTATCTTACAGATATTCAAAGTGATTTGCTAAATGCTACTCCCAATGCACTTCTTGCATCATCTCTCACTACTGTGTCAGAATTTCACAGATGGGAAACTCTGACAGCTTCTAACGATAACTTAAAAGGAATTTGGATGGGAGCTTACTCTGCCATAGCTAACATCAATACTGCTATTGAAGGTTTTAAAAACATTCAGACTAACAGTGAAAAACAAGAGCAGTTGCTCCGTTACTATACGGGTGAAATGTATTTGGCAAGAGCGTATTATTATTCTCGGTTAGCCACTCTTTTCTGTAAAGCCTATGATGAATCTACGGCGAGCACCGATTTAGGATTACCAATGCCATTGGTTTATGATATTACGGCTCGGCACAAAAGAAAAACGCTGAAAGAGACTTATGAGCAAATTCTTTCAGATATTGAGCAAGCTGAAAAACTTTTAGCAGGGAAAGCTAACTATATCTTCACGGAATTATTGCCAAGTGACCCTCAGCAGTTTCAACAGTTAATAATTTCTTTTACTGACGATTCTGTTAAAGCGTTGAAAGCCCGTGTGTTGCTTTATATGAAAAGATGGAGTGATGCCTATGCTGTGGCAAATGCTTTTATTCAAGAAGGAACGTATTATTTAGCAAGTTCAGAAGGCAGTCTTCAACAAGAATGGCACTATGATGGCACAATGGAAACCATTACACAGCTGTATGCCAGCACCAAAGAACTTCCTGGTAGAAATGATATTTACAATTTGATGATTAACTTTAATGGTGCAATTTATAACAGAGCTCCTTTCATTCCTTCGCAATGGGTTATTGATTTGTATGAAGACTCAGATATTCGCAAAAATGTTTATTTCAAGAAAGATAACTTAGCCGCTGGGGATTCGTCTTTTAATGATATATACGTTGTGAATAAATATCCGGGGAATCCTAATTTATGGGTAGGTTCGAGCACTAATTACGCACACGCTCCTAAAATTTTCCGTATAGCAGAAGTGTATTTAATTGCAGCAGAAGCAGCATATCACTCAGGGAACGATGCTTTAACGCCTTTAAATACGTTGAAAAATGCACGCGGACTAACTTCTTCAACGCTTTCAGGAACGGCTTTGTATGAAGAAATTCAAAATGAGCGATTGCGAGAAATGGCTTTTGAAGGTACTCGTTTGTTTGATTTGCGTCGTTGGGGTAAAGGTGTAAAAAGGCATTCTCCGCAAAACCGAGCGGCTATCATAACTGACCCAGCAGCTCAATACCACGAGTTAGACCGCTCTGCGGGAGATAACAAATCGGTATGGGGAATTTATTCAGGAGATATTGAAATCGTAGATAAATCTCAACAAAACCCTGGTTGGTAATATTAGAGTTATTTAGAATTTAAACAAAAAACTTTCCGAACTTATCGGAAAGTTTTTTTGTTGTTTCTATCAATCTAAATGACCAAATTTCCCTTCATTGAAATCATTGAACGCTTGGATAAGTTCCTGACGAGTGTTCATCACGAAAGGTCCGTGTGCAGCAATAGGTTCATTGATAGGCTCGCCGCTTAAAACCAATACGATGGCATCTTCTGACGCTTTCAAATCAATATTTTCACCGTCATTGCGGAATAACACAAAATGGTCTGTTGGCACGTTATGTTCCTTATTTATAGTAACACTTCCCTCAATGACGAGCAATGCCGTATTGTAGTGTTTAGGGAATGAAACGGTTGTTTCAGCGTCTTTTTTCAAACGTACGTTGAACATATTAATGGGCGTAAAAGTAGAAGCTGCTCCTTTTGTTTCTTGAAAATCTCCTGCAATAATTTCTACTTCGCCATTTCCGTTGGCTACTGAAACTTTTGGGATTTCTTGATTTTTAATTGCTTGGTATTTAGCAGGCGTACTTTTATCTTTTGCGGGTAGATTTACCCATAGTTGCACCATTTGAAATTCTCCTCCTTGTTTGCTCCATTCGGTTTCGTGAAATTCTTTGTGTAGAACGCCATTTCCTGCGGTCATCCATTGCACATCACCTTCGCCGATAACTCCGCCGCCGCCTGAACTATCTCCGTGTTCTACTTTTCCTTTATAGGCAATGGTTACGGTTTCAAACCCTTTATGTGGGTGCACGCCCACACCTTTGGGAATTTCACTTGGCGGAAAGTTGTATTTTGAATTGTAATCCAACATAATGAACGGGCTTGTACGCTCCATAGCTGAACTTCCTGGAATGAAGTTATGTACTCGAAAACCATCGCCTACAAAATGAGGTACACCCGGACGAACGATTTTTTCTATACTTTTCATAATCATCTTAATTAAAAATTGTTTTTCTATAATCTATTTACTCTTTAATTCAACATTGCGTTATCTTCAATTTTATATTTTGCCATTCTTTGTTTAAAATCTTCTTCCCATAGGCTGACAGCAAACTTTTCGTAGTTATTATCATTTTGAAAATCAAAGACGAAAATACGCATTTGAGAATGCAATAACTGTCCGATTTTGGTTATTTTTTCAATATCAGTTGTTTCATTGTTTTTATCAATAATGATAGCATTCACGGGGAATAGATTGATTTTTTCAATGGCTTGCTCCACATCACTTAGGTTTTCTATTTGAATTTTTGCATTGCTGCCAAAAGTAGGTGTTGTTTGAGTTTTGCCTAATACATTTAAAATGGTAAATTTTTTCATTTTTATTTCCTCCTATGTTTATTTTACACTGCAAAGATACGGCGAGAAAACCCACAAAAACATTAATCTACATTAAGAAATTTATGTGTATATTTGCCGAAAAACAGCTTTATGAAACGTTTCATTATCATATTATTTATTGCGTTAATCACCGGTTTTGGTGTTGGTTTTTACCTCAAAAATTCAGGAAATAACCTAATGGGCGACCGCATCATTGGCATTTCGGTTTTGGTAAGCTCATTCGTTTTTCTGCCACTTTTTCTGTACTACCGACGAAATAAAACAAAGCTCGGAGATTTTCAGATTTTTAGGAAAAACGAAAATGAAAAGGATTGAATCAGAGAAACCTTCGCTTTGATTTCGGTCAATCTTCCTTTTAAAAAAGTAAATAAAACTGTCCGTTTTGAAGCATAATCCGTAAAATACAATACATTGTAAATTTTGAAGTCATTAATTTTAAACGATGTAGGAACGCATTGCAATGCACCTTTGCAAGAAACCCTAACCATTCGTAAATAAGACAAATAATCACAGAAGAAAACCTCTAAAAAAGCACTGACAAAATTCATCAGGAGCTTTTTGGAAAAAGATGCTGAGCTTTTCGGAAAAAGATGCTGAGCTTTTTCAGAAATCATCAGGACGAATTTCAAAAATCATCAGGACAAATTTCAGAAATCATCAGGACGAATTTCAAAAATCATCAGGACGAATTTCAGAAATCATCAGGACGAATTTTTTAGGTCTTCCGAAAAGAGGCGAGAATAGCCTTTCTGCATTAAAAAAAATCCTTCGGTAAAATCGCAAAATTTCACCGAAGGATTTTTATGTAAGGAGGTGATATTTAAACTATTATCACCAAATGCGTAGAATATTCCTACTTGAAAATATGGTCCTTCCAAAACGGGCTTTCTTGATAGGCTTCCTTACTTTTTTTAGGAACAATCAGCACGCCTTTATAGCCCGTTGTGCGAGTTACTTCGGGAGGCGTAGGGGCGTCCAAACGCATCTCTCGCAGGGAGGAACAATCTCGAAAGGCTTCCAATCCAATTTTGACAACAGTTTCCGGAAGTTTTATCGTTTTCAGTGACGCACACCCATAGAACGCTTGCACGCCAATTTGCTGAACATATCGAGGTAACTTCAAGTGGGTCAGCTTCTTACATTGGTAAAAAACCTTATCGCTCACCTCAACTAACATATCGGGCAACTCGATTTTTTCTAAATTTTCACAGTTTGAAAAAGCATTATATCCCAAATGACTTAACAATTTCGATAGCTTGATTTCTTTCAGATTTTTGCATTCATTGAACGCTCCGAAAAGAATATCCGTTACGGTGTTCGGCAATTCTATATGCGTAATACTGTGGCAATTACGAAAAGCGTGCATACCGATTTTTTCCAAGTTTTCGGGCAAAATCACCGAATGCAAGCGGTGGCAATCTAAAAACGTATCATTTTTCAGATGCGTCAATTGCTTGGGCAACACAACGGTCTCTAATTGTGTGCAATGATAGAACGCACTCGCTCCCAAATGCGTTACGCTGTCAGGCAGATATATTTCTTTCAAAGAACGACAATGTTCAAAAGCATCATTGCCGATGGTTTGCACTTCTCCCATAATTTTTACGGACGTTAGCGACTCACAAAACGCAAAAGCGCCCGCCCCGATGTCGGTTATTTCCTCAGGAATTACAATGGTTTTCAGACTTTTACATTGGTGGAATGCCCGATAGGGTAGGGAAGAGAGGTGTTTTGGCAGCGTAACATTTTTCAGAGAGATGCAGTCCGCAAAGGCGTTTGCTCCTAAAAAAGTAACAGAAGCGGGCAAAGCAATTCGTTCCAAGCTCGTGCAGGATTTGAACGCTCCTTCGTCGATTTTCTGAACCGAGCTCGCAAGCGTTACGGAAACCAAACTTGAACACGAAGCAAAAGCCTCTTTTTCGATTCGTAAAACCCCCTCAGGAAGGATTAACGAGGTGAGGTTGTTGCAGTTAAAGAAAGCTCTTTCGCCAATGACTTCCACCGTATTGGGAATTTCAATTGCCGTAAGTTTTGGGCAATTCATAAAGGCTTCTTTACGGATTTCTTTTACGAAATACGGAACTTTTACACTTTCTCCTATCGGAATGTTCTCGCAGTCGCACGCCATCAGCACGTTGTTTTCAATATAAAAAGGCTTATAATTTTGCTGGGCGATGCTGTGAATGGTTAGAAAAATAAATGAAAAGAAAATGATTTTTTTTAGTATGTGATTCATATATAATGGTGTGCTTACGCCCAAAGAGCGTGAGGTTTAATTGAGTTTGTCAAAAGATTGGATAAAAATAGTACGGTTAAGCAGGTTCATTCTTGTCGTCCGTTTTTTCTTTTGTTTTGGCTTCGAGTTCGGCTTGAAACTCTTCTATCACGGGTTTCATCGTGCTCTCTGGCAAATCAGCTATGCGGATATACATCAGTCCGTCAATAGCATTGTTAAACATCGGGTCGACGTTGAAAGCAATGACTCTCGCATTTTGTTTGATATACTTTTTGATGAGCACCGGAAGGCGTAAGTTTCCTGGTTCCAATTCGTCAATGATTTTGTCAAACTTGTTCAGGTCGGCTTGGGTTTCATCAAAGATAAAATCTTTGTCGGCATCTTTAAGTTTTACTTTAAACTCCTTTTTGGGTCGCACATATTGCGCAACGTAAGGGTCGTAAAAGTTAGATTTCATAAACTCAATCATCAACGACTTTGAGAAATTCGAGAATTGGTTGCTGATGCTCACTCCGCCCAAAAGATAATGATGCTCAGGGAAACGCAACGTAGTGTGTGCGATGCCTTTCCAAAGCAGAAAGAGCGGCATTGGCTTTTGCTGATATTCAGGAATGACGAACGCCCGCCCCATTTCAATGGTTTTACTCATCATATCGTAGAGTTCAGGCTCAAAACGGAACAAACTGTGTGTGTAAAATCCGTCAATTCCATATTTGGGAAATATCTCCGCTCCCAATCCCATACGGTAAGCGCCCGCTACCTTTTTGCTGTCCGTATCCCATAAAAATAAATGGTGGTAATATTCATCGAACGAATCCAAATCGATGGCAGCGTTAGTTCCTTCGCCCACTTCACGGAAAGTAATCTCACGAAGCCTTCCAATTTCTTTAATAATATTCGGAATTTCAGCGTAAGGAGCTAAAAAAACCTCATAGTTATTGCTTTTCAGCAAGCGGTAGCCTTTCTCGGTGATGCAAGTTATTTCCTTCTCAACCAGCTCAGTACCTACGGGTTCAACGATTTCCTCTGGTTCTTTGGGTGCTCGGTTGGTTTTTAAAACAGTCGCAAGCGGAATGAATTTCTTATCTTGTTCAAAGGCATTCGCCAAGATGTATGTTTTCTTTCGTAAGAATTCAGTGTAGGTTTCAATGTCTTGATATTCGTTTTGCACGCTTACGGAAATGGGTTTTCCTATGCGGATATAAATCGTACGCTTTCGTTGGGTGAGCAATTCCGAAGGGAGTTTTGCGGTGCGCAACGTATCACTAATTTTGGAAAGCGTATAGAACAATTTGCTATTTTTAGCGTGGAAATAAATCGGAATGACCGGAACTTGGGCTTTTTTGGCGAGTTTCATAGCGGCTTCTTCCCAAGGTTTGTCCACCACGAGTTGCCCTTCACGGCTCACAGAAACCTCGCCCGCTGGGAAAAGCCCCAAAGGCATTCCGTCTTGCAGATGCTTGATAGTTTGTTTGAAGCCCACAACGCTTGATTTGGCATCTTTGTGATTTTCAAACGGATTGACAGGCATCACATACGGAGCTAACGGCTCAATGCGTTGCAACAGAAAGTTTGCCATAATTTTAAAATCAGGACGCTGTTCTAAAAGCAACTTCAACAACAAAATCCCATCAATGCCTCCAAGTGGGTGATTCGATATAGTAATGAAAGCACCCTCTTTGGGAATGTTGCGTAAATCTTCTTCCGGAATTTCAAATTGAATCTCAAATTCGTCTAAAATCCGATTGAGAAAATCAAGCCCTTGCAAGTGTTTATTGCGCTTATAAATAGCATTCAGCCTCGAAAGTCTGAGCAACTTCATCAATGCCCAACCCCCGAAAGTTCCTATAAAGCCATATTTGTCGAGATTAACGGCTTTCGCCACCTCCTGCGCACTTACAAGTCCCATATTTGAACCGTTATGGTTTCCTTAACAAATTGCAAAGGTAGAAAAATAAATTTTAAAAATAAAAAAGTTTTATTGATAAGGAAGTATATATTTTATCGTTATAATCATAAATATTTAATAATTAGTTATTTATAAAACATCTTTTGTAGAATTATTTTAAAACATCTTTTTGAGAATTATTTTTTTTGGAATAAATCTTTCAAAAAGAATTAACAACTCATTATATTTATTATTTTTGCGCTCTGAAAAAGGATTTTTCTATCGGATTTTTCTCTCAAAAGATTTCCTGTGAAAGTTCCTAATATAGTATGAATTTCAAAAAATGAAAGACTATGAGTGAAACTCGACATAATTGGACAAAAGAAGAAATTATCGCCATTTACAACAAACCCTTGATGGATTTGCTCTATGAGGCTGCCACCGTGCACCGCAAGCATCACGACCCGAACACCGTGCAAGTTTCGACTTTGCTTTCGATAAAAACGGGCGGTTGCTCCGAAGACTGTGGCTACTGTCCGCAAGCGGCACGTTACCACACAGGAGTAGAACTCGAAGAGATGATGAGCGTTTCACACGTTAAAGCGCAGGCATTGCGAGCCAAATCATCAGGAGCTTCACGCGTTTGTATGGGAGCTGCGTGGCGAAATGTGAAGGACGGACCTGAATTCGACCAAGTGCTTGAAATGGTGCGCACCATCAATAAACTCAATATGGAGGTTTGTTGTACGCTCGGAATGATTACTGAAAACCAAGCCAAACGGTTGGCAGAAGCCGGACTTTATGCCTATAATCACAATTTAGACACTTCGGAGGAATATTACAAAGAAGTGATTTCGACCAGAGGCTACGAAGACCGCTTGCAAACCATTGAAAATGTGCGCAAAACAAACATCACTGTTTGCAGTGGTGGAATTATCGGTATGGGAGAATCGTTAGAAGACCGCGCAGGAATGCTCGTGGCGCTTTCAACGCTCAATCCGCAACCCGAATCCGTTCCCATCAATGCGCTGGTAGCTGTTGAAGGCACGCCATTAGAAGACCAAAAGCCTGTTGAGATTTGGGAAATGGTACGAATGATTGCCACCACACGCATCGTTATGCCTGAAACACAAGTTCGGCTTTCCGCAGGAAGAACGCAAATGAGCCGTGAAGGACAAGCAATGTGTTTCTTTGCTGGGGCAAATTCCATATTTGCTGGCGACAAACTACTAACAACACCCAATCCGAACATCAACGAGGATATGATGATGTTTGAAATGTTGGGCATTCGCACGCAAAAACCTTTTGAGAAACACGCGCAACCTACCACCGTAGAAGCCGAAGACTCCGAATTTGTAGCTTTGGGTGAAAATCCGAAATGGACGCGTCCGTCACACAAAATTGAACGCAACGAAAATAAAAGAAAAACCAGAGTTGAGGAAAACTAATTCACCCACTCATTCTCTTGTTTGTCAATAAAACGGAAAAGGTAACAGATTGTTATTCTTTGTTTTTGGGATTATTCCGCAAGATTTTTAAGAAACAATTTGTTATTTATTGCAAAACATCTTACTTTTGCAACGCTTTTAAGAATTGAAAAACTGATGAGTTTACAAACAAAAGTAATGGACGCTTTGAAAGAAGCGATGAAAGCCAAAGACACAGTGGCGTTGGAGTCATTGCGAGCCATAAAGTCGGCTATCTTGTTGGCAAAAACAGAAGCGGGTGCTTCTGACGAACTTTCAGAGGCTGATGAGTTAAAGCTCTTGCAAAAATTAGTCAAACAACGCAATGATAGTGCGGCTCTTTACGCTTCACAGGGGCGTAATGACTTGGCAGAACCTGAATTGGCTCAAGCAGCCATCATTGAGAAATTCTTGCCAAAGCAGCTTTCAGAGCAAGAAGTTGAGGCTGAAATTTCGGGAATCATTGCCAGCATTGGCGCTTCGGGAATGAAAGATATGGGCAAAGTAATGGGGGTTGCCACACAACAATTGGCAGGCAAAGCTGACGGCAAACTCATTTCGACCATTGTGAAAAAGTTATTGTCATAGAATACATATTTAGGCTGCGTAGTTCAACTGGATAGAATATCAGATTTCGGCTCTGAGGGTTGGGGGTTCGAATCCCTCCGCGGTCACTAAAACAAAATTAACTCGCTATGTTTCGGCGAGTTATTTTTTTATATCTTTGTGCCGATATCAATAGCAATAAAAAGAAAAAAATATGAAACAATTTATGTACATTTTGCTTTGCTCTGTTGCATTGGGTGCTTGCAAAAAGGAAGAAAACACCGCAAAAGTACCCGATAACATCGATACAACAAATGATATTGATATTGATTTTTCATTTGATTACCAAAAAGGAAAGGATACTCGTTCACTTTTGAAATGCGATTCCTACACGCAAAATCAAAAAGATAGTCTAAACCAACTTTTTGCAGAATCTATTAGCAAAGCGGGTAATAAAAGAGCTAAAACAGTTACCGCAGCAACGTTTCTTGTGAGTATGAACTATGCAATCCCATACGGATTTGAATGGAGAATTGCCGATGACCCAAGTTATGAATTTGTTGGGCGCTACACAAAAAAAGGATTGCACTTAACGCGTTTGACCGATAGCAACGGAACGGTACATCAACCGTGGGGCTGCCTTGTAAACACCCACCCTCGATATCCACGCCAAACAGTAAAAAATCTTGGTGATACATACGAAAACGGATTGAATTGTTCTTCATTCATTGGTTGGTGTTTGTTCAATGCTGACGCTGTTACAGACTTAAACTTGTTGGAAAGGACATACGCCGATGATTACAGAACCTTTCCGCTGTCAACCGAAATTAACTTGAAGGAAGGCGTAGAATCCATACGCCCAGGTGATTTGCTGTGGTTTAAAGGTCATATCGCCATCGTGATTGGTGTAAAAAACGACATCGTTATCTATGCGAGTGCTGAGGGAGGTTCTGTTCACCCTGGAAAAGGCATTTCGTGGCTAACTTTCAACAAAAAAACGACTAATTTTGATACGTTTGCCTACAAATCACTTATACAAATGAACAAAGTCTATGGGGATTGATTTTTTCTAATTCAGTTTCTTTTCTTATTTTTTTATCATTCTTTCTACTTATGTATTTGTATGGATACTGTCAAAACTTACACTGTTGAAGAGGCTAAGCGAAAGTTAGAGGCTTTTTGTGCTTACCAAGAGCGATACCATAAAGAAGTTGTTGAGAAACTACAAAAGATGCGTATGATTCCGCTTGCCATTGATGAAATTATAGTACATTTGATTCAAAATAATTTTTTAAATGAAGAGCGTTTTGCGCAAAGTTTTGCACGTGGTAAATTTCGGTATAAAAAATGGGGACGTGCCCGCATTCAACGAGAGTTGAAACTTCGTGGGCTTTCGGTTTTCATTATTCAATCGGCTCTAAATGAGATTGATGATGAAGAGTATATCGAAGTTTTTAATGCTTTGGCAGAAAAGAAAAAAAATGAGATAAAAGAAAAAAACAATTGGAAAGCCAAGCGAAAACTTGCTGATTATTTGCTTTATCGTGGCTGGGAATCAGATTTAGTATATGACAAGGTCTGTGAACTGTACGATTAAAAAAATAAAAAGACGAACATTTATTCAATAGCTTTTATTACTTAAAATATGGAAACTTACAGAAATCAAACTGTGCAAATGCTTGAAAATTACGGGCTGAGCAACTCGTGGGCTATAATCATACAATCAATTATTGTTTTTACATTGATATTGATTCTGGCGTGGCTAACCGATAAGGTTGCAACATTAATAATGAGGCGTTTTGTTCCGAAATTAGTGGGCTACACTGCTACAAAATGGGACGATATTTTTGTTGAAAACCGTGTTTTTGCCAAGTTTGCTCATTTTCTGCCCGGTGTTTTGGTAATTGTTTTCTGCGACTTGATTGCTTCCGAGACTTTCCGAACGTTGATACAAACTTTCATCAGTACCTATTTCATTATTGTTTCGGTTTTGTTCCTCAATGCAGTTTTAAACGCTTTGGAAGAGCTTTATATCCTTTCAAAAGGTACGGAAGTAACCATCAAAATTTACACTCAACTTGCCAAGGTAGTTTTATTTTCGTTGGCAGGCGTTGCCATAATTTCCATCTTTGCCAATAAAAACTTTATTGATATTTTGACTGGATTGGGTGCAATGGTAACAATTCTACTCATTGTTTATAAAGATATGATAATGGGATTTGTAGCTGGCATTCAGCTTTCTGCCAACAAAATGGTGTTTGTGGGTGATTGGATAACTTCTCCCAAAGACGGAGCTGACGGCATTGTCATTGATATTGGACTGACCACCGTAAAAGTTCAGAATTGGGACAGAACCATTACCACCATTCCTACGCATAAACTCACCTCCGAGTCGTTCACCAACTGGCGTGGAATGCAACAATCTGACGGGCGACGCATCAAACGTCACGTCAATATTGACATTGAATCAATTCATTTTTTGTCAGAAGAAGAAATTCAAACATTCAGAAAAATACGTTTAATTTCTCAATATATTGATGATAAAGTAAAGATTATCAGCGAGGTAAACGCCAACGAAACGGAACATTTTAACCAACGAAGGCTCACCAACATCGGAACGTTTCGCAAATATGTCGAAAACTATTTGCGCGAATCAGGATTTGTAAATTTAGATATGATGTTCGTTGTAAGGCAGTTACAACCCACCGAAAAAGGTATCCCGATTGAAATTTATATGTTTTCAAAAATCAAAGAATTTGCTATTTATGAGCAAGTTCAAGCCGATATTTTTGACCACATTCTTGCTATTGTCCCCACGTTCAATCTGCGATTGTTTCAAGAACCTTCGGGGCATAACTTTTCAAAGTACGGCATAAAGGAAGGAGCAGAAGGTGAATAACATCACCATAACGATAAAAAGATATGCTAAAAAAAAATAATTAACCAGATGAAAAACAATACGTTATAAAAAGTATGAAAAAATATTTTTGTTAATTAACATCTAATTCTGTACGAAATTTTTGTAAAAATATTTTTAATATCAAACAAATTCCTACTTTTGCCGGCGGAAATGACAAACACAATATTTAATAGATAAAATTTCTTCATTTTTTTAACAATACATCTGATATTTCTAATTACATTTTTTTTCTTACATTTGGGGTGTTCTTTTTCGATAAGGTTGCTTAAATGGGGGATAGATTTAGGTAGGCAATGGAAAGATAAATTAACGAATTATATAGCTATGATGAAAAAACAAATTAAACCAATTCAAAAAATTAGTGGAAAGGGATTCTTTTCCAAAGGATTTGCTTTTGTTACAGCAGCTCTTATTCTACTGGCGAGTTGTAATAAAAATGAAGACGAGTTAATTGACCACTTGGCGTCTGGCACAAATTCAACGAAAGGTACAGGGGCATCTTCTAACGGGAGTACAACAGGCTCTAAAATTGATGAGGCAAATTTAGCTTTTGTTGAAGGAGGTAGTTTTATGATGGGAAGCCCCGCAGGTACAGGCGAAGGCGATGAGCGTCCACAGCATAAAGTAACTCTAAGTAGTTATAAAATAAGCAAATATGAAATTACAAATGAACAGTTTGCCGCTTTTTTAACTGCAAAAGGCAATCAGCAAGAAAATGGCGTGAAATGGTATCAAGGTTCTGATATTAGTCAGCAAGGAAAAACTTTTACTCCTAAAAAGGGAAGAGAAAAATTTCCTGTGGTGTTCGTAACTTGGAACGGAGCTAACGCCTATGCCAAATGGGTTGGAGGAAGAATTCCTACCGAAGCCGAATGGGAATTTGCCGCACGAGGAGGAAATAAGAGCAAAGGTTATACCTATTCGGGGAGTAACAACATAAACGATGTAGGCTGGTATGTAGGTAATTCAGGAGGACGATTACACGCAGTGGGTGAAAAAAAAGCGAATGAATTAGGTATTCACGATATGAGTGGAAATATTTGGGAATGGACAGCTGATTGGTATGGTTCTTACACCAAAGACGCCAAAACGAATCCGAAAGGAGCTGCCTCAGGAGCAAACCGAGTACGACGTGGAGCAAGTGCTTTCTGTACGATGGCGAACACTCGTTCCGCTAATCGAAGTAACCGCACCCCCGATGGCGTTCGTCATAATCTCGGTTTTCGAGTGGTTTTTGACGTAAAATAATTAATAAAGTACATCATTTCATAAAATCCGCCTTGTACCACAAGGCGGATTTTTGTATATCTCATTTTTAGGATTTAAAATTTATTAAGTTTTCATAAAGTCTGTGTAAAAATTTTTTTATATAAACATTCTCCGTAGATTTGCCAAAATTATGTATTACATAATATCTCATCAAAACATTTTATAAGATTGAATGTGAGATATTTGTTGACTGTTTTTGCTAATAAATCAAATGATTTTATTCAAAAAAAACAGTTTTTTAAGAGAGTAAATTAAAACAAAAATTAATATAGTATGAAAAAAAACGTTCAACTTGTAGCAAAAATGCAGCAAGCTGCTGGGCTACGCAATTTTTTTAAAGGTATTGCTTTCATAGCAATGACAGTAACAACATTAACTGCTTGTAGTAAATCAGAGGAAGAAATCCTCAACACTTCTGAGGTTTCCGTGATTGAAAAAGACTCCATTTCAAATGAAAATGCAAATCTCTTTGCTAAAACAGCTGCTAATGATGTTTTAGTTGAAGGTGGAACATTTATGATGGGTAGAGTTTCTGGAACAGGAGAAGGTGATGAGCGCCCATTGCATAGTGTAACACTAAGCAGTTTTAGAATTACCAAATTTGAGATTACCAATGCTGAATACGCCAAATTTCTGACTGCTCAAAAAGGGAATAAAACAGAAAATGGAGCAAAATGGTATCAAGGAAAAGACATTGAGCAACAGGGAACTACGTTCAAAGCTAAGGCTGGGAAAGAAAATCACCCCGTAATATTCGTAACTTGGCAGGGTGCTAACGCCTATGCTCGATGGGCTGGTGGAAGACTTCCTACCGAAGCCGAGTGGGAGTATGCTGCACGAGGAGGTAAAAAGAGTAAAGGATATATTTATTCAGGAAGTAACAACATTGATGAAGTAGCTTGGTATTTGAGCAATTCAGGAGGAAGATTACACGCTGTGGGTGAGAAAAAACCAAACGAATTAGGAATTTATGATATGAGCGGAAATGCGTGGGAGTGGACAGCTGATTGGTATGCCGCTTACACCAAAGATGCTCAAACTAACCCAACAGGAGCTGTTAAAGGAAGTGCGCGTGTGCGTCGTGGTGCGAGTGCTTTCTGTGTTCCAAGCACTTGCCGAAGTGTTAATCGTAGCAACCGTGCTCCTAATGGAATTCGACACAATTTAGGCTTCCGTGTGGTTTTCAGTGTGAAGTAAAACAAGAAAATAAATGTTTCAAAACAAAAACCTCTGTCAAAATTTAAATTTTGACAGAGGTTTTTTCTACTATAAACTCTTGAATGAGTAAAAATTAGAACTATTCAGTCCACTCGATGTCGTCAATTACAATCTGACTTTTTGTTGATTTAATGGTTATTGTTGCGCTTCCTGTTCTATCCAAAGAAAGAGTTTTAGTTCCTTCAGCCGTTTTGTCAAAATCTTCTTTGCCAAGTTCAGTGGTACTGCTCTCATCACCATCATAAATAACCAAAATTCTGTTTGTACCTCCTGTAAAAGCTCCTTTATATTTGAATTTCAATTCTTTCACGCCATTGGCAAATGTTATCTTGATATAAGGATTAGAACTGTTTGTATGTAGCATCAATCCTTTCCCGTTAATGGCATATGTATCCATATCTGTGCGAGCTTTATACGTCAACGTGGCGTTTCCGTTTGTAAGCGTTCCTGTATTTTCATATTTATTGGCTGTGGCATTTGGCTCAACATTCTCAAAATCGAATTTTCCAGTGGTTGTAGCTGAACCTCCTCCGGAATTACCACCAGAGCCTCCTCCGTTGTTAGGTGTTATTCCGAAAGCCAAATCGGCTTCTTTTGAATAAACGATTTCCTTAATGGTTACGCCTGTTTTTGAATTTGTGTAGTCTTGAAATACTCCGGTTACGGTAATTTCTTGACCTTCAATTTTCAATTTGTCTTTGGCTTCTTGTGAAAGCGCATTAAAAACGGATGTAGGAGCGTAAATTTGAATAAGCGTTCCGTCAGAAAGTCTGAAATGCGGTTTATTGCTGTCAAGTACGATTTTTCCGTGTAGTTTTACGGTTTTTCCAACCACGTAATCAGTAACGGTTGCAGTTTCAGCTTCTAATTCAGTAATTGTAACAACAGGCGTTGCTCCGAAAACCAAATCAGCTTCTTTTGAATAAACGATTTCCTTAATGGTTACTCCCGTTTTTGAATTTGTGTAGTCTTTAAATTCTCCTGTTACGGTAATTTCTTGACCTTCAATTTTCAATTTGTCTTTGGCATCTTGTGAAAGTGTATTAAACACTGATGTAGGAGCGTAGATTTGAATTAATGTATTGTCAGAGAGTTTGAAATGAGGTTTTCCACTGTCGAGTACGATTTTTCCGTGTAATTTTACGGTTTTTCCAACTACATAATCAGCAACAGTTGCAGTTTCAGCTTCTAATGCAGTAACCGTAGTAGTGTTTGAGTTACTACCACTGCCTACAACGGTGATATCATCAGTGTTGCTAACCATAAATTGGAAGGTAGAACCGTATTTGGTTAGCACTCCTGTTACGTCTAAAAGCCCCGCTGGAACATTTTCATTGATGAATTTAGCATAGCGACTGGTTCTGAAAATAATAGTTTTCCCATTGGCATCGATTAGGTTGTAATTTGTGCCACTTTGTGCGTCATTCGCCGCTACGTGGAACGTTTTTCCAACAGCTGTGTCCTCAAAAGAAACGTTTTTGAGAGTAATTAACTGATTTACATTAGCATTTACTTTCAAAACATCTACCGAAGCATCAGCTTTTGCCAAGTCCGTCTTGGTTTGTAACGTTTCTTGTAGGTTGTAAACGTGATTTTTGTAAACCGCCTCAGCCATTTGTCCTACACTTTTCCGACCGCTTGCGCTGGTGTAAGTGTCATAACCAATTTCCAGTCCGCCGTTATTGATTTGTGTGGTCAAGCCTTTCAAACGAATTTGCACTTTCGCTCCAATAGGAAATTCGGCATACAATCCACTTTTGTTGATAGAAACCGAAATTCCGGCTGTTTTTTCTGCATTTTGAATGTAAATCTTTTTATAGAAATTTCCTCCTTCATCGCTTGAAACCACATAACCTTCAATGGCATCGTTGTTTGTGTATTCCGTTACTTCGGCAGTGGCAGAAGCCGTTGCCTGTGCGAATGTTATCATATTTCCGTCAAAAGCGGGAATATTCTGCTTAATTTCCTGAAAATTAGGAAGTTCATAATCAGTGTCTTTTACACACGAAACCATTCCGATAACGGAAAATAAAAGCACACTGCAAACTGAAATTAAATGTTTTAGTTTCATATTTATTTATTAAAAAATTAGTATTTATACTTATAAACTTACTGCCAAATTAATCATAAATGTTCTTCCGTAACCGATAAAATAACGCGGACCGAAAGAAGTCACACCGTTAGCATTATCTCTGACCATATCTGCATAATTTGCTGTGCGTGATTGCTCAAAACCTCCTGAAACAAATTTTCGGTCAAGAACATTGTTGATGCTGGCAATTAAACTGATATAGGTTTTTTTCACACGCCACGATTTTCCTCCCACAAGGTTCAACAAGAAAACATCATCTAAGCGTTCTTGTTTGAGCAACTCACGAGCCAAAGTTTCATCAATGTTTGTGAAATAATTTCGTGTGTTGGGGTCAATAAAAAAGTTTCTTGTGCGGTTAACGGCAGAAAGCGAGATGTAATTTTTAGCCAATAAATTTGCCGTTGCACCCACCCACCAATATTTTGGGTCGCGATATTCCAAGCCCAAAGAGTAAGCGTGTTGCGGACCACTCGGAACGTGATAATTTTTCAAATTCACTTGGTCAATTTCAACCACACCAATTTCACCTGATGAAACATACATTTTCGGATTGTTGATGTAAGTATGTTGCCCGATTGCTGCCGCTGCCGTGAGTTTCACCGTCGGAATGATTTGTGCTTCTGCTCCAAATTCAAGTCCGAAATGCCTTTTTTGAATATTATCAACTGTTTGAGATACGAAGTCGCTTGATATTTCATCAGTCAATGCCATTTCTGTAAAGAAGAAATTCGTTTCAGATGTATTTTCAATATGCGTGAAATAGCCCGTTAAACGTGATTTAAAATAAGGCATTCTCAAAATATAGCTTCCGTCAACGGTGTAAACAGTTTCATTTTTCAAACTTGGAAGTAATCGGTTGGAATAGCGTATGTTAGCAAATGAATTGCGCACTGATTGAGGAGTGTTCAAATAGGCAGTATTTAACTGCAAAATATGACGTCCTGTGATGGCATAAGTTACTCCTGCTTTGGTGCTTACGCCATTGAAAATTTGTTTTGTTCCCATTCCGTAGGAGTCGGAGAAAAGAGCGTAATTATACTTTCCGTCACGTTGATAATCTGTGTAATGATAGCGCCCTGCTACGAAAATATCAAATTTTTTAAAATTAAATTCCAATTGCGTAAAAAACTCTCCTACATTGCTTTTCAATCCGTAGTAATAATTCCATTTGTCTCCTGCTACCTTTTGCAAACTTGCATCATTTTCGTTATAAGGCTTTGTGGCAAAATAATCATAGTTCATAAAATAATTTCCGCCTAATAAATCGTCTATTTCAGCATAGTTTTCAGAAGAAATATTTCGGTAAACAATGCCCGAAGTCCATTTGATATTGTCATAAATTGGTGTAGAAAAGTTGATGTTTCCGGTAAAAGTACGTTCGTCATTCACGTCGTTGCTTATGATGAAAACGCTTCGATTATCGGTAGTGTTGCTATTGGCGTAATAAAGCGAAGTCCAATTTAGTTGCGGATTTGCCAAGAAATATTCTTTCTGCAAATTTGCCAAATCCCAATTTGCACCTGATTCTTGATTGATGTAGTAGCTTGGTAGGTTTTTGTAATAATTTGGTTCAGGATTTTGAGCGTTGGCATAGCTAATACGTGTATTTCCGATAGTTCCGAATTGATATCCTAAATCAACATTCAAACGAGTGTCATTTTTGTGATAATTGTAGGAAAGAACAAAGATAGGCTCGGAAATAATTCGGTTTCTTGAATTGCGAATATCTCCATTTTGTTTTCCCCAAAAAGGATTGTATTGGTAACCTGCCAAATCAATCACTTCTTGTGTGAGCGGAGATGTTTTTCCACGACGCACGGGTGAAAACATTCCGAGAGCATTCAAATTGTGATACTTGCTGAACTGATACTCCACAGCTCCGAAGAAAGCGTAAGCGTTGTAAAGCGTTCCGTCAACCCAACTTCCGTTTGCTGCCCAACGGCGTGAGGCTGATAAGGTGTAAGCCAATCCGTTTGCGTCCATTCCTGAATTATAGGTAGCCATAAGCCTGCCTACATAACTTCGATTTCCTGCCGAAGTAGAAAGCCGAAGTCCCGGACGGTTCAATGACGGACGAACATTAATGTAATTTGAACCCGAAATTCCACCAAAGGTATAATCCGATTTCGTAATTCCGTGACTGAGTTCTTGGTTACGCGTAACATCATTCAACCCGCCCCAATTAGCCCATTGGGCTCTTCCGTTTTCGATGCGGTTCATCGGAATTCCGTTAATGAGCACAGTAACGTCTTTTGAGTCATAACCTCGTGGTTTGAAAAACACCGAACTGAAATCAAAAGCTGCGCGACGCATAAAAATGTCCTGTGAACTTTGCAGCAAGCCCGAAATCATATCGGCGCTACTTTCATCATCTTCCAGCTCGCTTTCTGAAATTGTTGCAAGTTGTTCCGCTTCTTGAACGAAATCACTTTCAAGGGTAATTGCAGGGAGCGTTATCTCCAAATCAGAAACCTCTACGGGCATTCGTTTTTCAACATATCCATTTAAAGAAAAACGAAAAACGTACTGACCCCGAGGTAATTCAAAAGAAAAATACCCGTCGTTATCGGTAATACTTTCGTAGGAAGTCCCTTCTACAAAGACTTTGACTTCTTGTAGCCATTTCCCGGTTTGGTTGTCCGTAACAGTTCCTTCTACAATGACTTGTGAAAAAACTGAAAAAGAGGACAACATCATCAAGCAAAAGTAAAATATTTTATGCATACTTAATTGAATTTAAGATGTTTATGAATTTGTATTTCTTAATCGAAGAAATTAAAGCGAACACAAAGTTACGTCAAAAATATGTTAATTCCAAAAATATAAAACTTTATTAAACACAAAAAAGATTTAACTTGCTGCGAAATTTCATAAAAATGAATTGTACAAATCTGATTATGAGTAAGTAGAAAGAGAAAAGTCTTTAACTAATTTTGTAGGGAAAAATCTTTCACAGAATAACGCCTAAAAAATTGAATAAAAGCTACAAAGCCTCAACAGGAAAAGGTACTTTTTCTTTCGTATTTTTTATTGTAGGCATTTGAGCTTTAATATTTTGTAGATATTCTGTAAGTAGTTTGGCTAATTTTTTACTTTTTCGTGGGTGTTTTTCTGCTAAATTAGTAGTCTCTCCAATGTCTTTTTTTAGGTTAAAAAGTTCAATTTTTTGGTTTTTGTGCATATAAATTAATTTCCAATTTCCTAATCGAATAGAGCTCGAAGCGCCTAAACCATATCCTTCCACTGTATGCCAATTGTTTGGAAAGTGCCAAAATAAGGCTCGCTTTCTTTGTGTTTTCTCTTCGTTTAAAATAGAGACAAAACTTTGTCCGTCAATTATTTGTGGTAAGTTTGTCGATTTTATTTGTGCAACTTCTAAAATTGTTGGAAAAACATCTTCAATGATGATGGGAATCTCGGTTTGAGTTGCTTCTTTTACTTTTTCTTTCCATTGAACAATTAACGGAATACGAATACCTCCTTCATAAGCCGACCCTTTTCCGCTGTTGAGAGGAGCATTGTGTTGATGCGCTTTTCCTCCACGCCCAACGGCGCTTAATCCACCATTGTCAGAAAGAAATAACACAAAAGTATTTTTGTATAAATCATTGTTTTCTAAATAATCAAGAATGTCTCCCAAACTTTTGTCTACCGCTTCAACCATTGACGCATAGTGAGCTTCTGTTGGGTTATAACTTTTGTCAACATATTTTTGGATAAATCGGCTATCGGGCTCAATGGGGACGTGTACGGCATAGTGTGATAGATATAGAAAAAATGGTTTCTCTTTCGGACGTTCTTCAAGTGCAGAAATAGCCTCAATTGTAAGTGCTTCGGTAACGGAAATGTCTTTTCCCCAATATTTTTCCAAATCGGGGACGGCGAATTGTGTTTGTGGTTGTCCGTCGGTTCTATTGCCAAAATTTTTTAATCCTGAGTAATTTGCCAATCCGCCGGCTGCGTGCCCTGCAACATTTACGTCAAATCCTAAATTCAATGGATTTTCTGATGGAACACCCTTTGCTCCAAAATGTGCTTTTCCTATCAGTATTGTGTGATAACCATTGTTTTTTAGTATTTGCGGAAGAGGAATAGCGTGATATGAAAACGGAATATCAGGTGTGGTGCTTATTCCGTTTACATTCCATTTGGGCGGCATAAGGACAGGGTCATCTACATCTGTGAGTGTGTTGCAATTGAGAGTCCAATTCGTAACTCGGTGTCGAGCGGCATTTGTTCCCGTTATCAAGCTAACTCTGCTGGGTGAGCACACTGAAGCTGCATACCCTTGTGTAAATTTCATTCCTTGTGCCGCTAAACGTTCCATATTGGGTGTGTGGAATTTTTCGTTATTGGGTGTTTTTTTACTCCAAAACGGAACGGAAGTGTCTTGCCATCCCATATCGTCAACCAAAAAAATAATGATATTAGGTTGTTCTGTAACTTTTTGAGATTGAGATGATATGATGTTTGCCGAACATAGTGTTACAAAAAATAAAAAAAACGATTTTCTCATCTTCAATTCTTGTTATTGCGCAAAAATAGTAAAAAATATTGAGAAATTCGATAGAAGGTTTTTCAATGTATTTTATGGGTAAATTTTTCTCTTTCTATGACGATAGATCTTATTTTTTCTATCTAAAAATTTGATTTCTTCAATTTTATTACTACCTTTGGAAAATTATTTTTACATCTTTTTTTATGGAAACAGTAAAGAAATATATTGAAGAAAACAAAGACCGTTTCATTGATGAACTTATTGAACTATTAAAACTCCCTTCAATCAGTGCTGATTCGGCTTATTCACAAGATGTTATCAACACTGCCGAAGCTGTGAAATCTGCATTAGAAAAGGCTGGGTGTGATGTGGTTGAAATCTGTGAAACTCCGGGTTACCCGATTGTTTATGGCGAGAAGATTATCGACCCGAAGTTGCCAACTGTTTTAGTGTATGGGCATTATGACGTGCAACCCGCTGACCCGCTTGATTTGTGGCATTCCGACCCATTTGAGCCTGTTATCAAAACCACCGAAAAGCACCCACAAGGAGCTATTTTTGCACGAGGAGCGTGTGATGACAAAGGGCAAATGTATATGCACGTAAAAGCCTTGGAGTATATGGTGAAGACGGGCAATTTGCCTTGCAATGTAAAGTTTATGATTGAGGGAGAGGAAGAAGTTGGTTCTGAAAGTTTGGGTTGGTTCGTAAAACGCAATCACGAAAAGCTGAAAAATGACATTATTCTCATTTCTGACACCGGAATGATTGGAAACGACACGCCGTCAATCACCACAGGGCTACGCGGATTGAGCTATGTGGAAGTGGAAGTTACGGGTACTAATCGTGATTTACATTCAGGGCTTTACGGAGGTGCAGTTGCTAATCCGATTAATATTCTTACTAAAATGATTGCGTCATTGCACGATGAAAATAATCGTGTTACCATTCCTGGATTTTATGACAAGGTAGAAGAACTTTCACAAGAGGAACGCAATGAAATGGCAAAAGCGCCGTTTTCTTTGGAGAATTACAAGAAAGCACTCGACATCAACGATATTTATGGTGAAGCAGGCTATTCAACCAATGAACGCACCTCTATCCGTCCGACCCTTGACGTAAACGGAATTTGGGGAGGCTACACAGGCGAAGGAGCAAAAACGGTCATTCCGAGCAAGGCTTTTGCCAAAATTTCGATGCGTTTAGTGCCTAATCAAGATTGGGAAGAAATTACCGAACTTTTCAAAAAACACTTTGAAAGCATCGCACCAGCAAGCGTAAAAGTCGTGGTGAAACCACATCACGGCGGACAAGGATATGTAACCCCTACAAACACAATTGGTTACAAAGCTGCTGCAAAGGCTTATGCGCAAACTTTCGGAAAAAACCCTATTCCGGTTCGCTCTGGCGGAAGTATCCCAATTGTAGCTCTTTTCGAGAAAGAATTAAAAAGTAAATCCATATTGATGGGCTTTGGGCTTGATAGTGATGCGATTCACTCTCCTAACGAACATTTCGGAATTTTCAATTTCTTAAAAGGAATTGAAACCATTCCGTATTTTTTCAAGTATTTTGCCGAAGCAAGTAAATAACAGTTCCTTTCCCGCAGAAACGAATGTATCGATTTTTTAGGTCGATGGGTGTGTTTCTGCGGGAATTTTATTATTTCCAAATGTACAACGAAGAACTTCTCTATCTCATTGCCTTAAAAAAGATGCCGTTTGTGGGTGATATAACGGCAAAAAAGCTCATTGCTCACTTCGGAAGTGCCCAAGAAATATTTTCTCAATCTCAAGCAAGAATTGAAAAAATTGACGGTATAGGGGAGCGAATATCACAAGGTTTTTTGCTCAAATCTCACTATTTGCGCGAAGCTGAAACAGAACTTACTTTCGCACAAAAGAACAATGTTACAATTTATAGCTTTACTGATGCTGATTATCCTGATTTTCTGAAACAGTGTGTTGATAGCCCTGTTTTCTTTTATCAACGAGGAAATATACATCTGAAAAATAAACGCATTTTAAGCATTGTAGGCACACGCAATGTAACTACTTATGGTCGAGCTTTTTGCGAAAAACTAATAGAAGATTTAGCCGAATTAGATGTGGTCATTGTCAGCGGATTTGCTTACGGAGTAGACATCACAGCGCACAAAACGGCGTTGAAACACAATCTACAAACGGTTGCTTGCTTGGCGCACGGTTTAGACACGATTTATCCGCAAGCGCATAGTGTTTATTGCGAGGCGATGGAAGAAAATGGCGGTTTCATCACCGATTTTGGCTTTCAGAGTAAGTTTGACCGTAAAAATTTCCTTAGCAGGAATCGCATTATTGCGGGTTTGTCAGAAGCTACTGTGGTTGTTGAATCGGGGGCAAAAGGCGGAAGTTTGGTCACTGCCGACATCGCTTTTTCATACAACCGCGATGTTTTTGCCGTTCCAGGCAGGGCAACCGATACGTATAGTGTTGGGTGTAATCATTTGATACGCAATGAAAAAGCTCGAATACTAACCTCTGCCAAAGATTTGCTTTATCATTTGAATTGGGACAAACCTCAACCCAAAGCCGTGCAACAAACTCTTTTTGTTGAACTTTCTTCCGAAGAAGAAAAAATCCAAACCTACCTAAAAAATAAAGGTAAACAATTGTTAGATGACATCGCTTTTGACTGCGGATTTCCTATTTACCAAGTGTCGAATTTACTTTTTCAAATGGAAATGAAAGGCGTTGTTCGTCCGTTGCCCGGAAAATTGTTTGAGGTGATTTAACTCAGTAGAAATGATAATCGTGAAATTTATTGTATATTTGTCCCAAAAGGGTAACAATGAATTCTAATAAAATTGTTTTAATCACGGGAGCTACTTCTGGCATTGGAAAAGAAACCGCTTTGTTTCTTACCGAGAAAGGATTTACGGTTTACGGAACGGCACGAAATATTGAAAATAAAAACCTTCCGTTTAAACTTCTGCCAATGGACGTACGCGATGAGAAAAGCATTCGCCAAGCGGTGGAAATGCTTCTTTCGGAAACTGGAAAAATCGACATTTTAATAAACAATGCAGGCGTAGGCATCACAGGAGCTGTGGAAGAACTCCCAACGGAAGAACTTCGCAATGTTTTTGCTACTAATTTTTACGGAGCAATTGCCGTGATACAGGCTGTATTGCCCTCAATGCGAGCCCAAAAAAGCGGAAAAATCATCAATGTTACGTCCATAGCGGGCTATATGGGATTGCCTTTTCGAGGAGCTTATTCGGCAAGCAAAGGAGCGTTGATGCTGATGTCAGAAGCCTTGCGAATGGAAGTCAAAAATTTCGGAATCGAAGTAACAACCGTAGCTCCAGGTGATTACGCCACTGACATTGCTTCACGTCGTTATCACGCTCCGGTGAAAGAAAATTCGGCTTACGCAACGGATTACCAAAAATCATTGGATTTGATGAATCAGCACGTGGATTCGGGCGGAAACCCGATTGAAATGGCGCAAAAAATATACGAAATCATCAATACCAAACACCCCAACGTACATTACAAACAAGGAAGTTTCTTACAGAAATTTTCCATCGTTTTGAAACGTATTTTACCAAGCAAGACATACGAAAAAATGTTGATGAAACATTATAAATTAGATAAATAATCATTCTGAAATAGTAAAAAACTCTAAAAATCAATTATATGAAATTTTTTATTGACACAGCGAATTTAGACCAAATACGTGAGGCACAAGATTTGGGAATTTTAGACGGCGTAACCACAAATCCTTCCTTAATGGCGAAAGAAGGCATTACAGGAACAAACAACATATTGAAACATTACGTTGATATTTGCAATATTGTGGAAGGTGATGTTTCTGCTGAGGTGATAGCTACTGATTTTGAAGGAATTATCGAAGAGGGAACAGCTTTGGCAGAATTGCATCCGCAAATTGTGGTAAAAATTCCGATGATTAAAGATGGTGTGAAAGCCATTAAATATTTTACGGATAGAGGCATCAAAACCAATTGTACGCTTGTTTTTTCGGCAGGACAGGCTTTGTTAGCTGCCAAGGCGGGAGCTACGTATGTTTCGCCTTTCATCGGGCGTTTGGACGATATTTCAACCGATGGGCTCAATTTAATTGAAGACATTCGGCTGATTTATGACAATTATGGCTTTGAAACGCAAATTTTGGCGGCTTCGGTGCGTCATACGATGCATATTTTGCAATGCGCCAAAATCGGTGCCGATGTGATGACAGGACCTCTTTCAGCAATTTTAGGACTATTGAAACACCCTTTGACTGATAGCGGATTAGCACAATTTTTAGCAGACTACAAAAAAGGAAATTAGAAAAGGATACATAAAAAAATCAGACACTTATGATTAATTGGCAAACCGTAAAACAATACGAAGACATTACTTACAAGAAATGCAATGGCGTGGCGAGAATCGCCTTTAACCGACCAGAAGTTCGCAATGCCTTTCGTCCGAAAACGACATCAGAACTTTACGACGCATTTTATGATGCATACGAAGACCCAAGCATCGGTGTAGTGTTACTCACTGGCGAAGGCCCAAGCCCCAAAGATGGCGGACACGCATTTTGTAGCGGTGGCGACCAAAAAGCTCGTGGGCATCAAGGTTATGTAGGTGAAGATGGCAGACATCGCCTCAATATCTTAGAAGTGCAACGCCTCATTCGCTTTATGCCCAAAGTGGTGATTGCCGTAGTAAACGGCTGGGCAGTAGGTGGCGGACACTCACTTCACGTGGTGTGCGACCTCACGCTGGCAAGCAAAGAACACGCTATTTTCAAACAAACCGATGCCGATGTTACCAGCTTTGACGGCGGATATGGCTCGGCATATTTAGCAAAAATGGTAGGACAAAAGAAAGCCCGCGAGATTTTCTTTTTAGGCAGAAACTACTCCGCCCAAGAAGCCTTTGAAATGGGAATGGTAAACCAAGTAGTGCCACACGCCGAACTGGAAGACACGGCTTACGAATGGGCACAAGAGATATTGGCAAAGTCGCCGACTTCTATCCGTATGCTGAAATTTGCAATGAACCTCACCGACGACGGAATGGTAGGGCAACAAGTCTTTGCAGGAGAAGCTACTCGCCTTGCTTATATGACCGACGAAGCCAAAGAAGGTCGCAATGCCTTTTTAGAGAAGCGAAAACCTGATTTTGGGGAAGATAAGTGGATATCGTGAGCCAGACTATGGCGGTCAGTCGATAATGTAGGGGCGTAATGCTTACGCCCTTTTATTTAGTTTGTAAAAAAAATCAATTTTTTTTGATTTTTTTTTTTGAATTATCCTTTACTTTGCCTCACATTATCATAACAATTTTTTATTTTACTACCACAAAATGTATTTGTTTATGAAAACTTTTAGAAATTTATCTTGCCTAATTTCTATAAGAAAGTCAAAGATACTTCGGGAATATATGTTTATTTATGGCAGTCCCCAATATAA
>JBGYFE010000082.1:0-3117 GCA_041819925.1 Capnocytophaga sp. | reverse complement strand
GTGTGAAGCCAATAGGTCTTCAAATTTTTTCACTGCTTCCTCCACCTGAGCATCAGATAGAACGGGAGTTAAAATGAAAACAGTTTCGTAATTGTTCATAATGTTAATGAATTTTGTTAATTATTTCGAGGTGCAAAAATATAACTTCTTTTGCTAACATGCAACAAAATGAACTTATTATAGCATATTTTTATTGCAAAAAAGCACAAAGAAAGATCGATTACTACAGTTGTCTTTCAACTATTATAATAAATCGGTCATTTTAGCGTACACGATCTGGTTTTCCACATAAACTTCATATAAAGTTTTACCGTCTGTCCAGCTTGCATTTTTTTTCTCTATTTTTGGTTTTCCCAGATATTGGTAGTCTTTAATTTTTGATCTTAAATCGGTTTCATTTCCGTAACTGAAAATAATTGCACTAATTTTTCCTTGTGAATTCTGTACCAATTGAATCGATTCTGATCCGCCGAAAACGTTTTGTTTTAAAAATTTATGATCTCCATTTTTTTCTAGTAGCGAATCAAATTTTGAAATATCCTGTCCCAGTTCAATTTTGCCGTATTGATATAAATCGACATATCGGAATATTGGTTTAGAATGAAGATCTTTTGTAACACCACAGGAAGCAGTGATAAGGATGAAAAGAAAAAGATAGATTTTATTATTCATGTGAAATATTATTTTTGGTTAAAGTACAAAGATATGGATTAGCGAGATGACTGATTGGGAAGCCAGGACGTTTAAAATCACTAACTTCTCTTTTAGTAAACACTGTAGATGATTAAAAGACCTATTAAAAGTGTAAACGGAGAAATTAATTGAAAATAAATGGGCAGTAAAATATCAGCACATTGATTAGAAAACTGATGATGCAATTTTCTCGGCACGAAATACAATATAAAGGAAGTCAATATCATGAACCAGCCCACGATTTTGAAAACATCAGGAAACTTAGAATTTTCTGCAGCTAAAATCAATCCGGCGGCTGGAATCATTCGTAAAGTTATTTCGGCGTAATTGATAAAGGCGGTGCTACCAGCTTTTCGTAAAGTGGCCCTTGCTGTATTGGGCTTCAATAACATAATTCCTGAAACAACAATAAAAAACAGTCCAAAAAATAGTACAATCCATCTTCCAATTTCAACAGCCATTTTATTCCTTTTTATAATAAGTTTTATAAATATAAGAAACTGAACAATTAGCAAAAGTTTTTATGATAGGAACTTCCGACGCGCTTGTAGAAATATCTTGTTGGCGGTAGTTTTTTTAGAATCCATACGCTACAAATCTATCTTTGTAAATTCCTTTTTCAACTTTCCATATTACTAAATAACTTCCTGCTCCATCACTGTTCATGGTTTGAATGTAGAATGTTTCATTTACATCATCATAATTTACCTCTGCGCTTGAAATGGTAGGTTCGTAAAGTCCTTCTAAAGCTGATTTTGGTAGAATTATATTTTTTTGTCCAACTTTAATACTAATTTTCTCAAACTGCGTTGTAGGCATTCCACCATCCATTCCCCAATATTGTTTATTATCAATTAATGCAATTTGAGCAGGATAATTTTTAGTATATTTAAAATTATGAATTTTCTTCTCAAATTTGCTTTCAAAAATTGATACTTCAATATTATCTTTTTTTAAAGTTACTTGGTTTTGCGATGTATTGGAAATTTTGAAGGCAGGAAAATCAGAAACCAGTTTGTATCTGTCGTTATAAACATAGCCGTTAAGCTTTTCGCCTTTTTGGTCATAATCAATATTTGTCCAATTTCCTTTATTATCAAGACAATAAATAAAATGTCCATTTTTTAATTTGTCAATAATCTTACTGCTTTGCACTCCGTCTTCTCTAACATTTACGAAATTGTCTTTGTCATGTACAATAGCAAATTGTCCAAATGAATTCGAAAAATAAAACAAAAGTAAAAATTTCAAAATTTGTTTCATAAATGGGCGTGCTTTTAAAATTACCGCCAACGGTCGGTACCTCCGCAGGTGGGATAAAAATACGAAATCTTTCTGCTTGTTAAAAACTTAATTAATTGTTAAAATCTTCAAAGTAAAATTCATATCCGATTTTATAATTATCTTGTTGTACAAAGTTTATTTTCAATTAATCAGAATTTTTTGAACTATTTGTAGATATTCAGAATTAAATTTTTCATTTTTGAACGTTTCCGAGTTACCGTTTTCGTAGTTAATTCTCTCAATATCTGCGGGATATTTATATTCAAAGTTAACCCAAGAACTTTTATTAGAGGTGTTTAAATTTCTCCTTTTACTTGATAATTCTTCTTCTACTTCGACAACCAAACTATCTGAAATTATGTATCTCGGCAAAGTCCGGAAATCTTTTTTTATCAATTTATTATTATCCCATTCTATTAAATACCATATTCCTTTCTTATCAAAAAATACAAGTTTTGACTGGAGATAATCATCTTCTTGAAAAATTACAATATTTTCAAATTTGTTTAAAATTTTTTGATGAGTTTTATTAAACTCAGAAACTTTGATCTCTTCGTTATTTAGATTTCTGTTACTACTACAAGAAAAAAGAAAGATTATTATCAATAGATAAATATTTTTCATATGCGATTTTGGATTCATATTACGTACAACGGTTGGGTATTTCTGCAGGCGGAATAAAAATACGAAAACTTTCTACTTGCTGAAAACTTAATTAATCGCGAAAATCTTTGATGAAAACTTCATACCCGCTTGTATAAATACTTTGTTGAACTAAACCTCCGGTAGCTTTTCCTGAGGCTGTTTTATTAACTTTGTTTTTATTCAACAAAATAAAATCTCTAAAATGGCTACAAAAAAAAATCTCCGGAGGATTTAAGAACGAACAAAATTTTGAATCGCGCTTCGAGCGAAGTTACTGGTTTTTCGGAATTGATACAACGTTTCGAAAGAAATATTTCAATCCAGGGAAAAAGTTCCAGAACCTTTGATAATTATTCCAGGCATGTTGCCGCCGTAGCGCTTCATTTCGGTAAAATCCCTACGGAATTGGATCCGGAAGACATCAAAGATTATCTCTTCGAACTTCAACAACGCAGCAAAACACCTTCCCAAACTTACTTTAAGCACACCGTTTAT
>JBGYFE010000081.1:0-15681 GCA_041819925.1 Capnocytophaga sp. | reverse complement strand
TCTGTCAGCTTGAAACCTCTCAATCAATGCTTGCTGGTCAGGGCTATACGTTGAAAGGTCGCCAAAGGCATTGTCAGTGGAAATTTTATCCGATGTTGGGAAAACAGCATCTACTGTAACGTTCAGCCTTACCCCTACTTGGGCATAAATCTTTTGTAAGTCATCAATGTTAATACTTAAACCTTCTTGCAGCGGTACAAGCACTACATTTACCTCTTTTTCAGACAGATGAACCAATATGCATTTGCCAATAACTTCCTCTTTATCGGTTTTTAGGTCTTTGGCAACTACCCAAACTTCCTCTTCGGCAAAGTCAAATAGCCCTTTGCGGGAGAGTTTATAAATGCCCTTTTCAGTAGGCTCAGAACTCACTTTCAATCCGTTATCGGTTTGGAAATGAAATTCGTATTTCAGCGTGTCTTTCTGCTTTATGACCACCCCGAAGCTATCTTCCTTGCCCTTAACAAGGGCTTTGTAAGGCATCTTTCCTTGATTATCAAAGGCATATTTACTATTTGAAAAATCCCAAGTTACTTCAAAGTTAGCATTTTGGGAGCTTGTAACATTTTTAGTCCCGATTTGCGCCAATTTCGTATTGGCTTTCTCTTCTTTGGCGGTGATATTGCCCTCTTCATCTAACGTCCAGGTTGTGCCGGTGCTATCTGTGAGCTGATAATCAGAACCTACGGGCAACGTTATCTGTGGCGCAATACCTGTTTGGGGGTCTGGCTTGCCCAAAACGGTGATACGCCCAATTTCATCTTTCTTAATCTCAACAATCTCAAAATCTACCTTGTTTTTCTTACTTCCTGCATCACCAAAGACCTCTCCTATCCCCTCTTGAACGAATTGCAGACTCTTTTCGCTCTTATCATAGCTGGTTTCGAGTGTTCCAGCGATAAGTTGGCGGTCAGAATTCAGGCGTATGTTCGTAAATTTAACTACAATCTTCGTATCTTGCAAATACGGAATCTCTACATAGCCCACACCCGAAAAAACACCATTGCTTCCAGAGGCTTGTAGCACCGTGACCGGAAAATCACCCGCCGTAAATACCTCATTTATGCCTAAATAGCCCTCCAACGGCGATTGGTTCGTCAAATTTACGCTCGGTTGCATACCGCATTGCACCTCTTCTCCCGTAGAAAGCGTGTTCGGGGTACGAAACTTTTGCCAATCTCCATACACAAACCCTTCCGAAGTGTTGCGCTCTCTGTAACCTCCTAATACACCGCACCATACACCTATGCGATATTCGTATTCTCTGTCCCTGCGCAAGCCCGAAAGATTAACCATTGCGATTTGACTCTCCTGATTTTTAGTGGACTTGCCAACTTCTCGGTATTCCACCCGATAACGATGCTGTACATCGCCCGAAAGCTCCCAACGCACCGTTGCCGTTGTCCCTTCAACTACCGCAGTCGGAAATTTGGGGGCATCGCAGGCTTGCACATAGTCAAACCAAAATATTTCAGATAATCCATTATTATGAAAATAGCTTTCGGACTGACTTTGAGGCAATCCCACCGAAAAAGGATTGTTTTCAATCGCCCTAACCTGCCACCCATAGCGCTTGCCAGGTTGCAAAAAGGGCTTATCAGCACCATATAAAAGCGCAGTAGTGGGTTGCATCGGACTTTCATAGATAGGTATGCCCATCATAAATCCAGAAACAGGGTCTATGCCTACATCTAAAATTTCACGAAGCGTAAAAACATACTGAACATTAGGAACAAAATCACGTACAGACCATTGAAAAGCAATGTTTTGAAACGTTCCCGTATAAGTAACATTGCTTCCTTTGGCAGGAATGGTGAGCAATGGAGGGTGATACCTACGCACTTGAAAGAGCGCTTTGTTCTTGCGAGAAATAGCTTGACCTGTTAGCGCGTCATACACCGTAAATGTATAAAAATAAGCCCCTTCCGGAAGTAATTTATAGTATGTCGATTGCGAAATACCTGAAAGATTTTCGTAACGAAGCAATGTTTTTAAGTCCAGATTGTTCAACATCATCGGAGTTCCTGATGTCAAGGTCGTTCGGAATGCAGAACGTTGAAAGTTTGCCGTTTGAGCGATTGTTTGACCGCTTGCATTTTCCAATGAAAAGCCTATTTCTATCTCTCGGCTCTGTGCATTGAGGTCTAACAACTGCAATTGAATGCGAAAATGCTCGGAATTGCTTTCTGACAAGTCCGACAAACGTTGTGAATATGGAGGAAATACCGTAGCGTTGATATTCACAGGATATTGCTGGGTATATCCTATAATAAACCATAAATACAACCACAAAAAGGCTGTTTTTTTGCTAAAAAAACGTAGGTTTAAGGTCATATAAGCCGTAGTTTTATGTATTATATATAAACTAAAAACAAATAAAATCCTTTTATAAGCATCTGTTTTTTAGATTTTATTTTTTTAGGTATTTATTTATTATTGTATATGATAACTTTAAAGATTAAAAGCTGTAATTTCTTGTCGTATATGATAATTTTAAAGATTAAAAGCTATAATTTCTTGTCGTATATGATAGCTTTAAGAATTAAAAGCTGTAATTTATTGTCGTATATGATAGCTTTAAGAATTAAAAACTGTAATTTCTTGTCGTATATGATAACTTAAAAAACTAAAAGTGGTAATATTGACCCCTAAACGAAAGATTTCAAAACCAAAAGTGGTAATATTGACCTCAATACGACAATTAAAAAAAATATAAAGTTACCGTATCGACCTCATTCCTGTAACTAAAAAACTAAAAAACTATCGTATCGACTCCTTTCCAACAGCTAAAAAACTAAAAAGCTATCGTAACTATATCCATAGGAAAATCTAAAATCATATTAGTTAGTATTTCCTATAAAAGTAAATGATTTTGTTTATCACAAATTCTATTTTACTATCATTTTTTCCACCTTCACTTCCTTACCAGCTTCGAGAACTATTAAATATTGCCCTGCTGAAAGTCGAGAAGTGTACGGAATTTCAAAATCAATCCCCGATGATTTTTCCACAATAGGAAACATTTGTTTGCCTTGCAGGTCATAAATACGCAAACGAACAGCTTCCGGATTGTGCAAGGTTATCAAAACTCTAAAATTACCGTCATTCGGATTGGGAGAGACCAAAAATCTTCTAACATTACTTTCTTTATTATCTTCTAACCCCTCACCAAAGGTATCTTTCTCAACCAACAGCGTTTTATATAGCTCTTTTTGGCAATCGCCTATCGCTCCTGAAAGTCCTACCCGATACGTGCCTTCTTTCGGAAATTTTACATCAATATGGTCAGCACTTTCACTGATAACTTCCGCTTCTTTCGGAATTTCCCACTTCCAAGTCTCCAAACGGTCGCCTACATTCACCAAGCGAATAGCATAATCATAAAAAGCATACGATGTTACCAAAAAATTTACCTCTAATTTCTCATTACTTAATCGTACTTGCATCGATTTTGAGATTTCACAACCTTTGGAGTCTGTAATTTTAGCAAGATATGTCCCTTCTTCGGCAATAAGCACCTTACTTTCTCTTGAAAATACCGCTCCATTGCGTTGCCATTCATAGCGAGCTTGCGGGTCGTCTGCTAAAATATCAAAAAGGCGTGTATCACCCTGACAGAGCGTAAGTTCAGAAGGTAAATTCAAAGCGATAGGCTCAGGAGCAACCACCTTGAAGGTCTTTTGTAAGAATCCACAAGGCGTTCCGTCAGTAATCGTTACCGTATAGGTACCTGCTGCCAGATTGTTTCGTTGCAAAGTTGTTGCGCCATCAGTCCAACGCACTGAATATACCCCTGCCCCACCCTGAACAGTCAGTGAAATGCGTCCGTCAGAACCATTTACGCACGAAGGAGGTGTTAGCGTTTCTTGTGTTATGGCAATTGCTGAGGCTGTGCCTACCACCACACTTCCTGACAACTGACATCCGTTAGCGTCAGTTACCTCTACGGTGTACGTTCCCGAAGCTAAATTCTCTAAGCGGGCAGTTGTTGCCCCGTTGTTCCATAGATATTTATACGGAGGTGTTCCGCCTTGAACGTTTATCCACGCTTTTCCTGCGGCACTGCCCACGCATCCGCTGCTATCTGACCCCATTTGCCATTGCAAAGCGGTCGGCTCGTTTAAAGTTATCTCTGCCGACGTTTTTTGGTTGTTTTTATCGGTAACTTCCAACAAATATCTGCCTGCCGAAAGCCCTGAAAGCACGTTTGCATTTGTTCCCAAAGAGCGTCGATTAGTGCCTTCTATGCGATACCAAGCATACGAATAGGGAGAAGTTCCGCCCTGCACCTGTGCTTGCAATGCGCCGTCTTCGTTGCTGTCAATCACGCCATTGCCATTACGGTCGGAAGTATTGTAGGGGGTTTGCCGATGACACGAAATCCCCTTTTGGACGTTAAGGCGCACCACCAACGATTCAGGAGCCGTTATCTGAATATTTTTCTCCACAAAACAGCCCATTTCTTGGCTTTGAGCGTAATTAGCGTCCGTTACACGAAGCCGATAATGACCTGCGGAAAGCCCAGCGTACTCTAAACGATGCACGCCTGCGGCAAAAAGATTCGTAAGCGGTGATATTGCCCGATTTTGAGCATCTTCCAAACGAACGACGTATCCTGATGCACTCGGTGTACCTCCTTTGACTTCAACAGAGAGGCTTCCGTCAGAACGACCACTGCCACTCACGGCTTGAAAGCGCTCCGATACTTGCAATGCTGCGGAAGGTTGCGCAACAGAAAACCTGCGAACGTCCTTTACTCCCGATATAGATGCCTCGTTGCCGTCAGCATCTCGCACTTCCAACTCATAACTGCCCGCCGATAGGTCATTACGTACCAATTCTTTGCCATTAAAAGTTTGCCAACTGCCTTCGGTTGTGCCTGCTACCCGCAAACGATAGCTATAAGGTTGTTTCCCGCCATCAACACGCAAGCTAAAACTTCCGTTAGCCGCTCCATAGCATTTTATATCAGTACTCGAAAAGCTGGTAATGCTAATCGGTTTTAAAATAGCATAACTTGCCGTTTGCGTACATCTATTTGCATCTTTGACCGTCAAATGATAGTTCCCAACAGCAAGATTCGACAAGCGTATGACAAAGCCTCCACGCAATGCAGTGGTAATTCCGGTGGTTATCACACTGCCCGAAGCGTTTTCAGTGCGCCACTCAAAGTCGTAACTGCCATCAGCTTTGGGTGTACCGCCAATAACTGTAACTTCTATGGTATTTTCATAGTCCGAAAAACTTCTATTTCGAGTAATTTCGATAGCTCGCTGCGGTGAAGAAAGCGTTTTAGCAATCGTTATGGGCGTTCCGTTATGAACAGCCTGTTTGCCTTCATTGTCAAAGATAACTATCTCATACGTACCTTGTTTGAGAGCCGTTATCGTAGCCGTATTTCCTGTAAAAGGTACTTTTCCTTTTCCGTCTTGGAGATTTTCATAACGATAAGGCGGTGTGCCTCCCCGCACTTCAAAGGCTATCGTTCCTGTGGAGTCGCCGTAACACTTAATATCCGTATGCGAGCTGCTAACAATGCCCAAAGGCGCTTTGATAGAAAAGGATTTTTCTGACGTACAGCCCTTAGCATCGGTAATTTTAGCATAGTACTGCCCTGAAAGAAGTTTGTCAATCCCTACGCGATGTGTGCCCGAAGCCGAAAAAGTGCCTGTTTCCTGAACATTGCCCGCACTTGAACCTTCTCGGATTTCATACTTATACGGAGGTGTACCGCCCGAAACTTGCAAACTTACATCGCCTTTTTTGTCATAATTATTAGGATGACCTGAAATTGCCGTTAGTTCCAATGCCTGCGAAGGTCCGGAAACATCGGCTATAAACTCTACTTCTTGGTTGTTATATTTCACCACGCAACCTCTTGAATCTCGCAAATGAATATGATATCTGCCTTGTGGAATCCTTTGCACTGAAAATGCGTTCGATTGCGTGAAGTTTGTCCACGGGATAACTACCGTTTTATCAGATTTGGAAATTTGATAGCTATAAGGAGGCGTTCCGCCCGACACCCCAGAAAAAGAAAGACTTCCATCTGAAACACCATAGCACGATGCAGAAGTCGTAACTACATTGGTTTGCAGAGCTTCCAACGGCTTGGGGGCTTCTACCTTTACCGTATATGTATGTTCCGGACCGCTCGTATAGGTCGAAATGGATTGCGTTTGTCCGTTCGTATCCTTATATGTGTAAACTCCCAATAACTGAATCTTATACGTCCCTTCTGAAACATCTCTGACCGTAAGCTCCGGAGTTGTTGAAAGGCTCGCTGAAAGTGCGGCTGTTACATCGTTATCAGCTCCTACATTGTCAATAGGAAAGTTCGCATCATTCGCATTGCTATTCTCTATATAAAGACGCAAACGCTCCCCGTCATAAGGCTTGCGACTGAATTTTATCTTCATAACTCCCTTATCATAAGAGCAATTAAGCGCTGGCGTAACCTGCGTTAATGTTGGAGCAGAAGGAGTGATAGTCAATAGTGGCGTAGGCTCTGACCAAGATATATATTGTCCTTGATACTTTAATGATGCTACCCGTATCTGTACTTTTCTATTAAGATGATTCTTTGCAGCTTCCTCACTGCCGAAAATATCAGTGGCGGAAACTTCTAATACTGATTTAGATTCTCCTGCACTGTCATATCCTGATTTCACTCCTCCTTGTTTAAAGTCTTTCCAAGCACTATCAGATTCGCCAGCAAAGCGATATTGGAAATTATAAATTTCTTTTTCTAAATCAGTATTACTTGCTATTATATCGAAAAATCTTCCGTAAATTCTTGTCTTCCCATTGATTGGCAAATAATCATTATAATGATTTTTCTCTATGTTAAGGTCGGTTTTCAAAGGTATGTGTATTGGAATAGAAATATACTTCATTTCCATTTCTATGGGATATGTATAGATTCTACTTCCTGTTAGATTTTGTAAAATATAAAATTCTGGTTCATAACTTGACTGAGAATGATAAGACCCAAATTGATATTTTATTTTAATAGCATATTCTGACATAGTTATAAAATCACCTACAAATAAATGATAATTATTAGGAGTTTCATAAAAAGCTTCTCTATCTTTTTCAAAAAAAGAAGTAGAAGAAACGAATACTGGAAAATCATTATATGCAAAATAATCGTATGCCCCTATCGTTGCTTTTGGATTTACACAAGCTAAAAAATAATAATCTCTATCTTTTAAATATTCGTCTTTCAACCTGTAAGTATCGTCGGGCATCTGCTCCCAATATATATACTCATTCAACCTCCCCATATTGTTGTGTGGATATAGAACAAAATTGGCATAATGTTCTATCCCATTCACTTTCAAATACTGCCCCCATCCTGTTTGAGCGGTTAGTAAGCAAATTAAAAAAACAAATATTTGTAGTATTTTTTTCATAGTTGTATTAATTTTTTCTATTTAGGATTAGTTTTTCAACTTTTAGTACCTTTCTATCGGTGGTTACCGACCTAAAAAGGTATTCCACCGTGTCACTCTCCAACGGCTCGTCCTCTATTTGGGTCGTACCTTTTTGTATACTGCGCCAAAGCATCGGATGACCGTTGTTTATCTTCTTATAAATGTCCGTATAGGACAATTCAGGGTGGATTTCTTCCCAATGCAAAGTAACTCCCTTGCCATTCTGACGAGCTTTAAGACGATGCACTCCCCTATCATACCTGGCTGAAAGCGTCGCTTTTTGATATACAACAGGCGATTGCTTCGACCATAAGCCCCCTTTGTCAAAAGCCTTCACTACATAAGCATACGTTTTGCCCGATTCAACATTTTCATCGGTGTGCTCGTAAATTTCTTTGTTTTTTCCCGCATTTATAGCGTAAATCTCTTGCCAATTACCGTTTTCTTCCCTAAAAATATGGTAGCTTTTAACATCTTCACTGAAACTCCTCTCCCATTGAAGCACAATCCTTCCTAAATCATCGGTTTTTGTTGTTTTGAAAAGCGGTGCCATAGGAATAACTTTATCGGGCTTTATTAATTCTAAAATTGTTGAAGGTTCGGACTGATTTTTACGCATATCGGTCGCCGTTACGTAATACCATACCTTGTCATTCAAATTCGTAAGCTGCACCGTGTCAGTCAAATGCGTTTGCGTAATCGCCTGCGCTGTAATGCGCGTCATCTCTTCGGTTAGTTTTTCTTTCCGGAAAACGTGATAACCTTCCAAATCAAGCTCCGTGTTCGCCTTCCACGACAGATGCACCCTACCCAACGTATCTATCACTCCCTGCAAGGTCTGAACTTGCTTCGGTGGCGTTTGGTCATCGGTCTGAACCAACACCGGAAACGACTCGGCTTGCTCCCCCGATAAACTCACGGTTCGGATTTTAAAATAGTTCGATGGACTGATACTTTTCACAACAATTTGACGTTTTGAGCGCTCAATCTCTGAAAAAATTACTCGAAATGCCTGTAAATCGTTCTGCGGAGCGTGCAAAAGTTCAAAATGTTTTATTTTATGCTCTTCTGATTGTGGATATTCCCAGCGAAGGAGGATACTTTCATCTTGCGCTACGTCCGAAAATACAATTTGAGCAACTTCTTGGAGGTTTTCTTTTCCTTCTCCTTTCAATACTTCGCTATATGTTCCGTAGCTTCCAAAAATGTTTTTACCTCGAAGTCGATAGTGATAAATCCGATGATTTTCAGGCAGTGAATCTTGATAAACGGTGTACTGTGAAGGTATTTGCGTCTGTTGCAACGCCATAATGGGCAATGTAGAAACTTCTTTGAAGGTTTTTCCGCCATCATCAGAGCGTTCCACAAAATAAGCATTGTAAGTATCTTGCAAAAGTGCGTAATTCCAAGAAACTAAAGCCTTTTTATCTTTAAAAAGTACTAAAAATTCAGCAGGAGCAGGCAATTCAGACTTTTGGGAAGCGTCTGCTACGCTTAATCCTTCTTCTAATGACAAAAAAGGTTGTGAGGGGTCGTCTTTTAAAAAGATTTTATATAAATATTTTTCATCCGGACGTATTTCTGTATCGACAAAGCCCCAACCTGCAAAGCAAGCGGTGTTAAAATCAAGGTCGGCAGCCATTAAAGCGAACGAAAATCGTTGTTGAAGGTCTTGGCTCTTATTAAAAATACCTTCTATGGGACTATTATTCTTTGAGAAGTCTGTTTCAAAGGTTTCTCCGAATAAAGCCTGTGCAATGATGGCTGCATAGTCGTTCTCCTCTATTTTCTGCTGCCAATGTATTGCTTGCGGAACGGAAAACTCCCCTAAAAGTTTTCGCTCGGGCGTATCCAAAAGCGTTCCTGAACGCAACAACGTGTAACGTTCCAATATAAAAGTGCGTTTTACTGATTTTTGCCACGCCAAAGGCATATCCACCGCCCAACGGAGCTTAATTTGGTTCGATTCTACGTGTGTTTTTAAGCGAATATGCGCTAAATCTTGCTGCTGTTGCGCTAACAAAGGCAATGAAAGTAGTAAAAAAACAATTTTTATATATATATTTATGCAGTTCATAGCTCATTTGTTTGTGTTTTTTTGTTTTCCCTTTTTAATGTTCCTTTTCACATACTCTGTTTACGCAAATTTCTCTTCAAAGAGGGAATTAGTGAGGGTATTTTTATTATTTTTTGTTGTTTACATCCCTTTCACATACTCTGCTTGCGCAGACTTCCCTTCAAAGGGGGAATTAGTGAGAGTATTTTTATCGTTTTTCATTATTTACATCCCCCTTCCCCCTTCAAAGGGGGAATTAGTGAGGGTATTTTTATCATTTTTTGTTGTATTTATCTTCATTTTAGTTGTATTTACCCTTATTTTTATGGTAATCATCCATTTCTGGACGGTAATCTTCCTTATTTTTATGGTAATCTTCCATTTCTGAACGGTAATCTTCCTTATTTTTATGGTAATATTCCATTTCTGGACGGTAATAATCCATTTCTGGACGGTATTTTTCTGTTTTTAAACCTACATATTTATATATTATATCTTCTCTTCTTATAAATTCATTCTCTTTTTCTTAAAATATACTCTCTTATTCTTCAACTCTATTCGAAGTAATGAAATCATATCTGTCTAAAACTCATAATAGTAAGGAATTGTTTCATTCGGAGTAGTTTCTCCCGGAAGTAGGTAGTAAATCACTGCATTATATCGCAAATTTTGTATCACAGGGAAAGGCAATTTCAATATTTGCTCCGCATTATGAGTTCTTTCTTTTGATAAAAGCGCATTTGCATAGTATCTTTCCAAAGCCGACCAGTCTTGCTTGTAATACAAAAAGGCGTCATAACGATAGGGAAACACTCGGTGCATATCGGTATGGTAGTTTCCATTTTTTAAATACAAGGGATAAAAACTACTCACAGAGATTGATTTTTTAGGCGGAAAACCTACATTTGTTCGGGTCGCTCCGTTTTCTTTTTGCACCAATGCCAATGCACTTGGGTCACTGTAAATATATTTTTTGAAAATGGCGGCATAAGCGTCGTCTAACAGAGCTTCCGTTTGCAGTAGCGGACGATTTTGTGAGTGTATTGTGCCTTCCAACTCGGTTAAATCGAAAATTTCATCGGTATTCATCTCATTTTGTAAGAAAAGTACGTCACTACTGCCTTGAAGTTTCACAGCTAACTTGTGTTGAAGCTTAAAAGCGTTTACTTTCTGACCAAAAGTAAGGTATTTACTGGTTCTAAATGTGTAATTTAACCGATTAGATTCCCCTTCTCCTAATTCCGCTTGGGCTTTATGCTTACGAAATGCGTATTGATTGTCTTGCACATTGTGGTCATAACTGCCTTTTACAGCTTGGGGCAAAGGCTTTTGGGTTTGCTCCTTATCAGATGTGGAAGTTTGTTTGCTTTTGCTAATAATTTGTAAATCATATTTCTGTTGCAACTGCAAATCAGGCATTGTATAGCTAATGCGATTGCGATTTTTATCATATACAAAATCAGGAGCTACAACCTCGCCCATTTCAGAGATAAAACGTACTTGTGTATCCCAATAATTGTTCTCAAACAGATAAGATTGCCCTTGTTTTAGCTGTACGTACCCCGATGGGTTTTGTTGTTTGTAAAAATTCTGTTGTTCAAACACCGGATAGGCATATTCGATGTTCTCTTTGGGAATATAACTCGGTGCTTGTCCCGTAACAAAGGTGCGTTCTTCGGTTTCTAATGCTTTTTTGCCGTTCATCATCACCGTTTGAAAGCGCCCATCTTTGTATTCTTGGAAACTTACTGTTACTCGTACTTTATATTCTGTGTTGGAAGCAAGTACTTCATTAGGACGGAAGTTCATTACATCGGCGCTGTTTCCTTGCGCTTGCTTGCCTTCTATCACGGTATTGTCTTTTGTTGAAAATACTTCGAATTTCTCCAAAACTATCTTGTAAGTATGGTCGCCATCTTCTTCCGGAATGGTAATAGGTTCTCCTATTTGCAAAGCAAATGTGGCTTGTGGATTGACAAACACGGTTACGTCTTTATCATCGTTGCTTGGAGAAACATCGGTAATGATTTTCATACCTTCTAACACCTGTTCTTGCAAAGGTTCGCACTTTTCGCCAAATTCCATTTTGAAACGAAAACGCCCTTCAACCAATCCTCCTAAAAGACTGTAATATCCGCCTAAATATCCTCGTATCCAAAACGGATTAGGTCCTGAACCTTGCAATAAAGCAGCGGCTCCTGCTTTGATAATCGGGATTTTCTTACGAACAAAAAACAATTTTATCTTGATGCCTAATTCTCCTTCCAAAAAAGCATATACTTGTCCGTTAGCATACCAACCTTCAATGCCAATAGCACCGCTTCGCCCTTTGCATCCTCCGTCTGCATAGTGTCTTAACATCAAATCAGAGCCTAATCCTACGGCAAAACGAGCATACAGAAAGGCTGCCGTCATATCTCCCGAATCGAACTCAAAATGTGACCCAAAGGCAAAGCCTCGACCCGTACTGAGCGTATTTAAGTGGTTCATATAATCAAGTTCAGAAGGTTTTTTCCCTAAAATATTCGCAACGCGTGCCGGTAATGGTGGTGGGTCTAACACTTTGGTGCCCGCCATAAAATAACTGCCCGTTTTAATCCCTGAATTTCCGAAACCAAGCAAAGACAAACCTATCATATCTTTGGGAGTTCCGATATGTATGTATTTATCTTTGTTACTAATATGTACTTCTGCCCAACCTGCTCTGCCATTATCTCCTATGCCTTTGAGAAGACCTCCTGCCACATTAACATACACTTCCATATTGGCGTGAAATGATTTTGCATTGAAATCATAGTGCATATTCATAAAAGCATTGATGGGTGATTTTTTAGAAAACTCTTTTCCTAAAACATTAGAAGGTTCTGCATTCTGCTCATTGGCTGTTGCGTTGTTTTTCTCCGTTGAATTGTCTAAAAATGTTTTTAATTTATCAGGAACTTTTGCCGAAAAGTCCAATTTAGATAACTTTTCAGTAGTGCTTTTTTGCAATTGTGCAAGTTTTTCAGCTCCCGGAATGAGTTTATCAAATGAAGCAAGCACTACGGCACTCCCCTCAAAGCCAACACGTGAAAGTCCTCCTCCCGCATTGGTCTCCATATTGAAAACTGCCATAATAGAAACCGCATTTTTATCTAAAATACCTCCTAAAATGCCCGCTTTGAGCCCTAAACCTACGTTTTTGTCAGGTTTTAGATTCCACGCACGGTCGCGAGCAATGGTGTCTAACTTTTCTTGTTGCGCAAATTCGGGTTTCATACGATAATAAGCTCCCCCCACAAAGCCATTTATCTGCACAAAAGAGGCTTGTATTTTAAGCCCTTCTACTTTGCCTTCAAATCCCCAGTATCGAAAGTCTTTATATCCAAAAACAGCATTCATTGCAAGGCGTGCATCCAAAGCATTGATTTTTGCATCCAAATCTGCCTTGAAACCATCTCCATAAGTAGGGTCATTGTTCATTAATTCAAGCCCTCCCGAAACTACTGCAACTCCTACATCTACGTTATCCAAACGCAAAGCGCTAACATCAATCCCTTCATATTTCCAATGAGCGTGCCCTTCTTCATCTTTCATACTCGCCTTAATAACCACTCTGCCCGATGCCGAAAAACGTTCCTCTTGCAAGCCCACACGTACTCCAAAGGATAAATCGGCTCGGTTAGCTCGAAATCCGAACGACACATCTTTAATACTCGCTGGAAAATTCGCCAAACGTTGCTCGCCTTTAAAGCCCATATAATCAACTGAAATCAATGGAGCTTGCGTTTGAAGAGTTAAATTTTGAAATGAAATATCTTCAAAACGAAGCGATTCTTTGCCTTTTTTGTCTTGTGAAGCATTTTCGGGTGTGGCAGGTTTGTTGGAAATCGTCATCTTGCCGTTAAGCACCAATTTAGGAAGAAATTGCTTGTCTTTGACCTTCATCTCTATGTAAGATGACTTGTCAAGTGTGGCGTGTGCATTCCAAATATCGAAATGAATTGCTTTTAAGGTTTCTATTTTAAAAAGGTAGTTATCATCGGTTATTTCGCCCGTATATGCCAAAACCGTCGTATTTTTTTTGCTTTGCACAGGCAAACGAATTGACCCTGAAAGCATTCCGCCGGTAATGCGGGAGGTAGTTAACGTAACAGCTAACCTGTCCAATGAATATGCCCAGCCTCCTTCTCCTCCCGTTGTGCCTTCTTCCAACGGAAAAACATTTTCTACGGCAAAACTGCCCGATACACCATATTCATCCAACAGAAAATTTTCTGCCGAAATCGTTATCCGTGCATCTCCTTGTTGGCGCAACTTAAACTCTTCGGGAAGCATCACGCTAACATTCTGCAAATAAAGCCCGCGCCAAAGTTCTGCACCTAATGATAGGTAACCTTCGTCTCTATATGCTTGCGGAAATGAAACCAATTCACTATTTCGAGAATCGCTCATATCCAACACCGCATTTTTTACCGAAAATCCAAAATAACCTTTGTCCGCGTTTTTCACCTGCTCAGCAATCGCAAAATCAGGAAGATTTACCTCCAACAACAAATCGTTCCAATCAGTTAAACCAACCACAACATCCGTTTCTACAAACGCATTAGGTATGACTTTGCCTTTGTCATCAAGCGGCACTACAAGCGCATCTGATATTTGAAGTTTTCCGTGCAACGAAATTTCTTTAACTCCTTCACAATTAACCACTACATAGGTTTTTCCTTCGTGAGATGTTCCCGTTTCTTTGTCAAACCTTCCTCCTTGAAGCCGCAATGCCCAACGCCCACCAAATTCAATCCCTACTGAACCTAAAAGCACTAACTTTACATCGCCAAACAACTGTCCTTGAAAGGACATTTGAACGTCTTTTGCTCCAAAGTACAACTCTCGTTTGCCCGAAGGTGCGTTGCCATCGGGTACCGTAATACGAGCATACAAATCAATAAACGCATTCTGAGTCGTAAAACGTGCTTTGGTCATCAACAAAGCATATTCCACGCTGTTTTTATTCTCACGTATGCCCACAGGAAGTTCCGTAAGTTGGTCTGCTCCTAACGAAGCTACCCATTTCCCCTCTTCAAACAACCCCGCTGCCTGCTCCTGTTCCGAACTTTGAGTGGCTTGTGCCTGTGGGGTTTGTGCCTGCAACAAATGTGTAAACGTCAAAAAAAGAAACAGAAAAAAGAAAATACTTTTCAAAATCGGTCTTTTGCTACTTCTCATTGTGTTTGTTGTTGGTATTTTTTATAGTAATAGTCTGTTATTAACATTTGTATCGAATTGGTTTTCTGCAACTTTGTCTTTCTTTTATCATCTAAAATCTTATACATATCCCCTTTCGATGCTTCCAAAAGCTCCTTTAAAACACCCTCTGGGTGAGTAACCTGTGAAAGTGACAATCCATAAAAGTCTTTCTTCATCTGATGGTGAATTACGTAAAGCTCAAATGAATTTTCAAAATTCGCTTCTTTTGAAACTGTATCGCCTTCCGTGTCCAAATGCCGTTTTGAATCCAACACCCGTTGTTTGACCCTGTCATCAGCCTTAGAGGCTTCCAAATAAAGCTTGTTAAGCACCCCAAAAACAATTGTTCCTAATTCTCTCTCCTTCTCCTTAATCTCATTTAAAGTCGATACATAAAGCGACGCTTCTTTCTTATAGCGAGGCAAATCACCTTCCGATGCCTGCATAACAGCAAAAATACTATCCAAACGTGCCTCCTTCCAAGGCATATAACGCAATTCAGCTGCTTTTGAAACCTCTTTTTCAGTTAGCAACTGATGGGTTACTTCCGCCGGCGTTCCTTCAAAAAAACGACGGTCATATTTTAGTTTTAATCTGCTATCAGCGGCTTTTGTAGTCTTTTTGTCAGTTTTAGCAATATTTTCAGTGGCTTTTTCAGCAACATTTTTAACATTTTCAGCCTCTTTTGGAGGTTCTTCTGTGGGTTTTTCCCGCTTTGACCGCCTTCTCTGTTGAGCCACAATTTGATTATCGTACGTATCAGAGGCAGTCGTATGGGCTGTATTTTTCTTCCTTGTAGAAGATTTACCTCCTGAAAACAAAGAGGTTAATAAAGGCGTCTTTTCAAAATGATAGTTATACCCAAAACTGATGGTCAGCTCTTTGCGGGTTTGTTCTCCCGTCGATAAAACACTGCGATGCAAAGTCTGTACACCACTGAGCTGAAATTGATGCCGTTTCAGC
>JBGYFE010000080.1:0-5819 GCA_041819925.1 Capnocytophaga sp. | reverse complement strand
TTACTTTTGCCCCTCATTTTTGAAAACCTAAAATTAACATTAAAAATATAGTTTATGGCAAATATTCAAGTAGTTGCTGTGGTAAAATTCAAAGCAGAATTTGCAGCAGAAGTCTTGGAAAATATGAAAACTTTGGTAGATGAAACTCGCAAAGAAAAAGGCTGTATTCAGTACGATTTGATAGGAGAATCTGCCAATAAAGGGACTTTCTTGTTAGTGGAAACTTGGGAAAATCAGCAGGCTTTGGACACTCACAATACTTCTAAACACTTCTCCGATTTTGTAGAATTAGTCAAAGAAAAACAAGCAGAAGTAACTGTTTATAAAGGAGTTAAAATATACTAAATGAAGAAAGTAAGTTCAAAAGGCTTACTTTTTTAATTAAGAATAAAATCATTCGTAATAAATAGAGAAAGTTTTAAAATAAGATGCAAAAATACGCAATTTATTTGTTAAACTTTTGGTTAAGATAAATTATGTTCCTAACTTTGTCTATTATTAAAATAGGACTGTTATGAAAAAAATTTTAAAATTATCATTGATTTTCAGTGTTTTAGCACTTATTTTTGTGGGTTGCTCTCGTGATGAAGCCACGCCTACCATACAAGAGCAACTTGAAGGAACTTGGGCTTTTGAGTCCTCATATTACAAAGGGAAAACATATGGCGACGAGTGTTCCAGAAAAGAAAGGTTTATATTTGAAGGAGGCACGCGTATGTATTTGAAATCGTACCGATTGGTAAATGGCGTATGCACGCTTATCCACGATTTGCAAGGTACTTACACCGCAGATGACAAGTCTATTGTTTTTAAAAGGTCTGATGGGGGCTATGATGAGTATTTTTATAAATTGGAAGGAGATATTTTGGCGTTATCCTTTTTTCTCCAATCCGATTTAGTTGTTCTTACCTTAAAACGACAAAAATAAAATTTGACATTATGAAAAAAAATTTAAAATTATCATTGATTTTCAGTGTTTTAGCAATGTTTTTTATGGGTTGCTCTCGCGATGAAGCAACGCCTACCATACAAGAGCAACTTGAAGGAACTTGGGCTTTAGAGTCTACATATTACAAAGGGCAAACGCTTAGTGATGAGTGTACCAAAAAAGAAAGGTTTATATTTGAGGGTGGTACGCGTATGTATTTGAAATCGTACCGATTTGTAGATGGCGTATGCAAACTTGTTCTAGACGGGCAAGGTACTTATACCGTAGATGACAAGTCTATTGTTTTTAAAAGAACTGACCGCTATGACGAGTTTTTTTATAAATTAGATGGAGATATTTTAGTATTATCCTATATGTACCAATACGAATTAGCCGTCCTTACTTTAAAACGACAAAATTAAAATTAAAACATTATGAAAAAGATTTTAAAATTATCATTGATTTTCAGTGTATTAGTACTGACTTTTGTAGGTTGTTCTCGTGATGGCGAAGGCGGAGGCGGAGGCGAAGGAAAAGTAGAAGTAGCCAATGCCCCTAAACCTACAACAACGGCGGCAGGCATTACAGTAGAAACACTTTCTGTATTTAGACTTCGTGCAAATGAAGGTGAATGGGCTGTAATAGAATACAAAGTTACAGGCAAAAGACAGGCAGGAACAGAGATATCACACTCTCGAGTACATTATGGAGTGAAAAGGAAAAACGAAAATCGTCTTGAATCTCTTTTTCAAGTATTAAAAGACCCCTCCAAAGAGCCTAACGGATACTATACAGAAACCATAACTATAGGTGGTTTGTCGTATGAATCGCTGGATTTCAGCGAAATAAGAGTTGCTATTGGGAATGATTCACCTTTTTAATTAATTTATCAAAATGAAAAAGATTTTAAAATTATCACTGATATTCAGTGTTTTAGCAATGATTCTCGCGGGTTGCTCTCGTGATGATGGTGAAGAAAATTATCCTAAACCTACTGCAACAGCGGGGGGCATCACCGTAGAAACGCTTTCGGTAACCAAAACCAGCAAGCAATCAGGGCAATACAACCTTGAAGTGGCTCGGATAGAGTTCAAAGTTTCGGGCAAAAGAGAACCGGGCACCCGAAATACATATCCGTACATCGTTTATGGAGTTAAAAACGCTTCCAGAGGCGGTTATGAATCGGCTTTCTTTTTGATAGAAGACCCTAACGGCAGTTCTTACACCGTAACGCGTGATGTAACAGTTAGTTATACTTATGATAAGCTCGATTTTAGCGATATACAAGTGCATATCGGGCAATCGGATTATTTTAATAACAAAAAATAATAAATTTTATTAAAATGAAAAAGATTTTAAAGTTATCATTGATTTTCAGTGTATTAGCACTGATTTTCGTGGGTTGTTCGCGTGATGAAGACGGAATTAATGCGGTGTTACCTACTTTGACCAAATCGGGAATGAAAATAGAAACGCTTTCCGTAGAGAAACTCAGCAATACAGAACCTGATTCCTACGGATATGTGTATGAGCGAATTAAGATTAAATACAAGATTTCGGGCAGAAGAAATGATGCTAAGTACAAACAAATTAATTATCAAATAGGAAGTTTAGAAAATGGGGTAAAAGTTCCGTATCCCAGTAGCGAATTTGCTGATTTACAAGACCCTAATGGCGGAGAATATACAGCCGAACTTATCATAAAAAATAGCTATCCTACCAGTATGGGAAGAGTCTTTGATTTTAGCGATATACAAGTCTTTGTATGCTATGACGGAATCAACGGAACTATGCATTGTACTGGCAATAGTGATTGATTAAATATTGAATAAATTTTGTAGAAATGAAAAAGATTTTAAAATTATCATTGATTTTCAGTGTTTTAACATTGATTTTTGTAGGTTGTTCTCGTGATGAAGACGGAACTAACGCGGTATTACCTACTTTGACCAAATCGGGAATGAAGATAGAAACCCTTTCCGTAGATAAACTCAGCAACACAGAACCTGATTCCTACGGGAATGTATATGAGCGAATTAGCATCAAATACAAGGTTTCGGGCAAAAGAGAAAATGCTATGTATAATCTAATCTCTTATCGTGTCGGATGTTTAGAAAATGGGAAAAAATCCACCAATTCCACAGGTAGCTGGAATGGTTTGCAAGACCCTAATGGTGGGGAATATACCGCCGAACTTATCATACAAAATAACAATCCTATCAGTAAGGGAATAACCTTTGATTTTAACGATGTACAAGTCTTTGTGTGCTATACAAAAAGCGACGGAACTACGGGTTGTGAAAGCAATTAGTGAAATTTGTTAAATATTGAATAAATTTTTATTAGAAATGAAAAAAATAGTTATCGCCACACTCGTGGCATTTGTAGGAATGCTTGGCAATAGTGCCAAAGCACAGGAAACATCAGGGTTTTCGGTAAAAGCGGGAGTTAATTTCAATACTTTTTCGAGAGATAACTCTACCGGACTGAAAAGCCTCATCGGCTACCACATTGGGGCTACTTACGAGTTCGATTTGGGTAAAAACTTTGCCGTAGAGCCAGGGCTTTTCTTGGATACGCGTGGAGCAAAGTACGAGGGTGCTTTCGTTGGTAAAACCAATATTATAGGTCTGACCGTCCCCGTTCTTGCCAAAGGAAGATTGGTGATAAACAATGACTTGAATGTTTTTGTAAACGCAGGTCCTTTTGTAAACATAGGTTTGGGAGGAACCAGAAAAACAGAAGCTGCGGACATAACGGTGAAAAGAGATGTTACTTTCGGAAATGGAGACAGTGATATAGAACGCACGAATTTTGGGTTAAACTTCGGTGCCGGAATTGAATATCAGCGTTTTATATTAGGAATAGGATATGATTTAGGTCTTTCAAAAGTGAACAACCTAAATACTAAAACAAAACTAAATGCCTTCAAAATCAGTGTGGGCTACAAACTCTAATAATAAATATTTATACAACGCAAAACCGTACTTTTTTTTAGTAATCGTGGCAAATTGTTAGGTTTGGAATGGATTACGATGTCGATAAAATTGCTTCTTTTCGGGCAATTCGTTTCACAATCCACTGTGTATGTCGGTTTTTCCATAAAACTGTTCAAACTCCTCGATGAAATGCGATACGAAGGAAAAGAATCGAATAATGCCAAGTCTATCTCGTTGTAAAGTTGTAAAAAAGGAGTAAATAACTAAAAAATTGAAATCCTTGTTTGAGAAGTAAATTCTTCCAAAAATTTCATTCCTCGATAAGAATTTCCCTTTTCATTAAGTTTCGGACTCCAAACAGCGATGCTATAATGATTGGGCATTATCGCCACAATACCACCACCGACACCGCTTTTCCCGGGAAGCCCCACACGGAAAGCGAATTCGCCCGATTCATCATAAAAACCGCAAGTTTGCATTACGGCGTTTATCCGTTTGGTATGGATTTCGCTGAGTATTTGTTTTTGATTGTGCAAGGCAATGCCGTCATTAGCTAAAAAAGAAAAAACATAAGCCAATGTTTTGCAACTCAGCTCAATAGAACATAATTTAAAATAAAAATCAAGGACTTCAACAGGATTATTTTCAATATTTCCTAAGGATTTTATGTAATAACATAAAGCAAAGTTTCTGTATCCGACAGATTTTTCAGACTCCGAAATACGTTCTGAATATGAAACGGTTGGGTCGTTAGCTAAATTCCTGACGAAATTTAAAAAATCTTCTTGCGGATTTTTCAAAACTGACAATAAAACATCACAAACCACTATCGCCCCAGCATTAATGAGCGGATTTCTTGGAATGCCATTATCAGTTTCTAACTGTACTAACGAATTAAACGATGTCCCTGATGGCTCTATATCAACTCGTTGCCACAATTTATCTCCTAAAATACTGTATGCCAACGACATAGATAACACTTTGGCAATACTCTGAATAGAAAATTTCTCGTCATAGTTGCCAATTCCGAAAGTTTCACCATTCAGGCTATGAAAATAAATTCCAAATTTTTTGTCGCTAATTTGGCTTAATTCAGGAATATAAGTTGGTATTCTCCCCAAGTTATCTCCCTCTAAAACAGAACGATAAATGTTATCAATAATTTGTGGATAATTCATACGACACGTTTATTCTTTTAAACGAACAAAAACCTCAGCCATTGCCAAGGTTTTTGTTTCTAATTGATGAAATAATTTCAAAAATTATTTCACTTCTTCATTTTTTTTAGACTTACAGCAAGATTTTTTATCTTTTCCGTCTTTTGAACAAGATTTTTTATCTTTTGAGCAAGACTTTTTGCCATCTTTTGACTTACAACAAGATTTTTTGTCTTTTTCTTGTTTTGTTTCGTCTTGTTTTTGAACTTCTTGCTCAACTTTAACTTCTTGTTCCAAAGTGGTGGCTTGAACATTCACTCCGAAAGCAAACATACAAAATGCAGCTGTAACTAACTTTAAAGCGTTTTTCATCTCTTTTTGAATTTTAAATTAAACTTTTGCTCAGATGTTTTTTGAAATACATCATTTGGTGTGGTTCAGCCACAAAATTCGAGCCAATTCTTTTCAGAAAACTATAATTCGGTTGCATTTTTACTTTTTTTAACTTATTTTTATATACAGAAAGAGAACCCATTGTGATACCTCAACTTTTTCTAGAAGGGATTTTCGCAATATTTTTTAAATCTATCCATCAAAAACTTATCTCCAATTGTGCCCTTCTCATCGATAAAATTTCGCTTTTGGTCGATAAAAACCCTTGAAACGTATATCTTATTTGATTTCAGCATAAAACTCAACCTATCTTTGTTCCATAAAAATAACGGTCGTGTTTTAAAAAGTATGATAATATAAAAAATTGACAATTAGGGAATAAAGTTGTATTTTTGTTGATTG
>JBGYFE010000079.1:0-29152 GCA_041819925.1 Capnocytophaga sp. | reverse complement strand
TATTTAGGAAGAATTTTTATAAAAAATTATGAAGCTATTGAAAAAAGTCCGTTTTTACCTCAAATTTCTTGCTTAAATCACATCGAAATTTTAAAATAAAAAGACAGTAATGGTTTTAATGCTTTTTTAAAAGAGAAAAATATATTGGAAAACAATTTCTTTTAAACGAAATTTCTACAAAAAACCGGAAAAAGATAAAGTTCTCATATTTTCAACCTACTATCACCTGTTAGGTCATATATTTTCTGAACTTTATGTAAAACTTCCTCAAAATCAATATTTAGGTCAATCAACTTCCCCGTTTTTAAATCAAAAACCCAGCCGTGCACAATCGGAAAATTATTTTCAATGTAACTTTCTTGCACACACGCCATTTTGACTACATTAATACATTGCTCCAACACATTAATTTCAACCAAACGCTGATAACGAAGTTCTGGGTCAGTGATGCTATCTAACTCCTCTTGATGTAAGCGATACACATCACGAATAGTTCTCAACCAAGGATTCAACAACCCCAAATCTTTGGGCTGCATCGCTGACTTAATCCCTCCACAACCATAATGCCCACAAACAATAATATGCTTAACTTGAAGATGTTCCACCGCATACTGAATCACCGCTGTTGAACTCATATCAAGCGTATTGACTACGTTAGCTATATTACGATGCACAAACACTTCTCCGGGTCCCAAGCCCATCAATTCTTCGGCAGTAACGCGACTATCCGAACAGCCTATATACAGAAAATCAGGATTTTGTGTTTTAGCCAATTCCTTAAAGAAATTTACATTTTCTCCTTTTTTCTTTTCTACCCACTTTCTATTATTCTCAAAAATAGATTCATACGTGTTTGACATAAATTCTCTTTCCTTTTTTATCCCCAGCCACAAAGGTAACAAAACATATGAAAAAAACAACCGCATTTGCTCATATCCTCAAAATTTTAGTCCAGTTTATGATTGAATTACAACAATAAATCAAAAAAATAATGGTAGCGCATTTTCCGCACTACCATCACTTAACCAATAAAATTTAATATGACGATTTTTTAATTCGTTCTAAAATTTTAATTAAACGTATATCGCACTGAAAGCCCTGTTCTGATGGTTGTCATCGGGAAGGCAGTGGATATTGCCGATTTTGAGAAATTATATTGCAAATAATATGAAGCCAAAAGGTTTTTACTCAAATTATATTCCGCTGAGAAGTTTCCTAACCAATTGGTTTGCCCCGCAGTTACTTGATTGTTAAAAACTTCCATATTTCGGATTACGGTGAACTCATTTCTGTAAGAAAGCGTTCCTTTGAGCACTAAATCACTTTTGAGCGTCGTTTTCACACCTCCTACTTTGGTTACAAAACGCAAATCTTTAATGCGATAGCCCAAACCGAGTTTGTATTCCTTTCCGATGATTTCCGTCAAATAATCATTGTCCAAACTGATGGAGATGGTGCGCTCTCGGTTGAGTTCAGCAAGCAAACTAATTGAATTTTTCATTTCCATATCGGCGCGAATCAACGGATTAAATTGCTCGATGAGTGTTACGTTTGTGAACAGTTGTTCATTCAAAAAGTCGCCTGCGGCATTGACTTTGGTAAGGTCATTCGGGTCGTATTCCAAATTTGTCCGGAACTCGCTCAAAGAATAACTTGCACGGTATCCGTGAGAAAGTGTAAACCGTCGGAATGCTTTTTTGATAGGTTCAACACGCATCAATCCGGTGTAACGAATGCTCCATTCAGGAATTGGAATGTTTCTGAAAGCTCCCAACGAAACGCTATTGGCGCTTCCGCCAGAATATGCCGCAATAAACGCTGGAATCATCACCGCCTGATTGGTTTTTCCGAACCCTTTCGGATAGCCGTCAGCATCAAGATTGTTCGGGTCATTCAAGTTGATGCCTCGTTCAGTTGCCAAACGGCGCGCAATGGTAATTCGATTTTCTTTAAAACGTTCAAAACCAGCAGAGCGATATTCATCAACCTTGTCAAACGTTGTGGCAATGAGGTTAGTTGTTATGTTAAAATTCCCTACTTGATTGCCCACGAGTTTGGTATATGTCAAGTTTTGCGCTTCAAATGTTTCGGTGTAATTGTCGGTGTACTGCCGTTTTGCCGTAAGGTCAATTTGCAAATCTGGAATAGGCTGCAAATTGGCAGTTATGGTCAAATCACGTTCTTTTGAGCGTAAAAATTGGTCATTGAAATCTACAAAATCGGTTAAGTAACCTTTTTTAGCCATTTCATAACGTATGTCGGCTTGACTTCCGAACATAAATCCTGTTGAAGGTTTGGTCGTTCCTAAAAAGCCTACACGTTGGGTATAACCTGGCAGAGTAGTTCCATTCGTTTCAGAATAATTCACTCCGCCTCGTTTCACCATCGTTGCTAATGATTTCCAAATGCTTTGCTTTTCGTTTCGCGCAACTGGTTTTACACCTAAATAAGCATATAGCTGGTCAAACGATAAATTGGCTGTCAAATTATGCGTATTGGCATTTTGCAACGTATTTATCTCGTGTTTTGCTAATTCTATCAGCGTTTGTGAACCTCGTTGCCAATCGAAATCTCCTGAATATGTGTAATTTGCTTTGATAAACTTAAAGAACGGAAATTTTGAGAACGGAAGCTCATAGTTCACTTGGAATTTTGAAAAGAAATGGTTCGGGTCGCCCAAATCCCAAAAATTATCCCATAAACCTACATCATTCCGAACTCCGGTAACTTCTCCATTGGCATTGTAAATATAATAATTTCGGATAATGCTATTGTTCGTGGCGTTAAAATTCACTCGCAATGAACGAGTCAGGTTGTAATTTATTCCGATTTGATAATCCATTAAATAATTGCGTTGTTGCAATTCGGGCATCGCTTTTTGCTGCGTAATGTCAACTCCTTCAAAGTAAACATCGCGGAAAAGTTGTTTTGAAAAAGAACGTGTTATGTTTGATGAAAACATTAAACTTGCCGGAAGCAGGTTCAAGTTCAAATCTGAAAGCCATTCCCAGTAACGTTTGCCCGAAAAACGTTCCATTTTCTTGAACGGCTCAATGGGTTTGGATTCAAAAGCATAGTTATAGAGCAATCCCGTACGTACGTTTTGTTCATCTTCATATTCCAATTCGTAATCTCGGTGATTTATCTCATTATAGGCATAATTAAACGTAAAATTTTCAATGTTGTAGAAACGTTTTTTCTGTCCTTCGGAAAGTCCTTTTTTCACACCTATAAGATTGATGCCTCTTCTTACAGTCAAGTTTTCGGCTTGTTCCTTAATGGCTTGGCGCTCTTGCGGAGTTTGTGCCACAGCCAATCTGTCTTTTAAGCGTATATCCTGATAAACAGGGTCATATTCTGGTGTTGACAGCTTTTGTGAATGATTCAAACTCACCGGAATTTGCATATTCCATTTAGGCGGAAGTAATTTTCCTGCATTTACATTCATCACCACGTCATATTCCTTGGTTGTTTCAATAGCACGTTGATTTGGAGCTTGGTCAACCGCGCCAAAACCTACGGTGCTCATACGTCCTGTGGCGGAAATATTCAACAATTCCGAAGCATTGGCGTCAAGCGCACCCACCATTGCCCAACCACCGTTATTGACAAGTTCGGCAACGCGTAATTCATTAAACCAAAATTCTCCACTGAGGCGTTGTCCCGTAACGTTTTTTACTCCTATCATCACTGAACGTACGCTTCCAAGTGACGGATTTCCTTTGATAACATATCGGTTTTCACCTGAAACGTAAGGCGTGTTTTCAGTTACTACATTTAGGTTCGCATCGTAATAAGTGGCATTGTTAAGTGTTTGATTACGCAATCCGATGGCTTTCATTTTGGTCAAAACCTCCATCGGAATGTTTAATTGATTTACGTCAGGCCATATAAGTGATTGCGCATTCGCCCCAGCAGGTGTTACCCTGAGCGGAATTTCAACTTGGTAGTAATTCTCGTTAAAGTCCGTTCCAATTCTGATGAAAGCAACCATTTGGTTATCTCCTAACGATTTATTGTCGTACGATTCGGCGTGTACGAACATCTTGATGTATTTATACTGTCGCAAATCAAGATTCATCACCTTATAAACAGCTCGACTGTCATACGATTCAAGATTGTCAACGATGTAAGCCAATGATTGCTCGTTTTGCTCAACAAGAGTGTTGTTCGTATTGATACGCTCACGGAAAACACCTGGTGGCATTTGATACGGAATAGGCGTACGAGTCTCATTTTCAATAATATTTACCGAATTTATTTCCGTATGTGTATTGTCATCTGACGGGTCGTCCAAATCGGTGCTCATCGTGTAGTTGTAGTAACGCCAATCGCCACGTACCAAATCTAACGTACCAAATCGCAATAACATTTCTTGGGAAAATCCGGTCATATACATTCGCATATGCGTAATGGAATTGATAATGTCAATCTCGTCATTTGGATTTAACGGAAAAGCATATCCCTCACGCACCATTCTTCCTTCCGCAATTGGGATTTTAAACTGAATCCATCGAGCGGTTACATTTCTTCCATTAGGTGCTTCAACTGAAACCGTGCGTATGTCATTCACAAAACGGTCACTTCGCGAAATATTTGGCTTGATAGGCAAACGGTATTCGTAATAATTGTTTGCCGTGTTCATTGTGAAATCACCATTAATATCTTCGTGGTCAGGAATGGTGGTTGAACCTCTGTCATTGTTCCCTACAGCAACAGGTGAATTGCCATCTGTGCCGTTGTAGTTGTAGTATCGATTGAGAATTCCGCCATTGCGAGCCAAATAGTATTCATAATTATCCAAAGCAGGGTCATTAGGTGATTCTGCAAGATTATTATTATAAACGGCTGCTTCTTGTGAGCTGGGCAATCCGTCAAGCCCTACATCTTGCAAAGCACGGTTTTCAGCACTCGCATCAAAGGCGTAAAGTAGGGATTGTGCACCAGGCACTTTTCCCCAAGATGACGTATTTACACTTGATGTGGAAGAAAGCCCAGGCAAACCATTTTCATACTGTTTACGCCCGTCTTTAAGTACGTCTTCTGAAATATTTCCTAAATTGAAAACCAATTCCCCAGTGCCTGAATATTCTCCAGAAGTGTAAGGGTCAAGCATCCAAAATTGAATATATTCAATATTACTTTCTTGAAAATCAGAATAATTCATTCCACGCATAATTCCGCCCCATTTTTCATCAGCATTGACAGAACCAAATGCAGGATTGTTGTTATACTGCCCTTTGGCATTGGGATAGTAGGCAAGGTCTAAGGTCGTTTGAACAAGTGTTTGCCCTTGTGCTACTTGCTGTTCAGGGAAAATTTCTTCAATGTAAATGCGACGCGTGCTGTTTTTCGATATTTCGTCTCCACTCACATCTGACGGTTTTTGAGGCGAATAGAATATTGGGTCGATGGTATACCACGCCATTTTTGCTCGTCCGTAACCATTTTTCAAATTTTCAGGGTCTTCGGGCGAAGTTCCATAAAGCGTTCGAGGTTGCGTTCCGCTTCCTTGCCCAAATTCAAGTGGCGTACTTGCCAATTTCCAAGCCAATGGAGAACGTATGTCAATGGTGGTTTGTGCCGATTCAAAATCATCTAAATAAACAGTAGTTTCACCGTCGAAATCGTCTGCTTTGGGCGTTCCGGGAATAAGATAGGCAAATTCACCACGAACAGAAAGGTTTGAAGCTACATCTGATTTTATGGTTGGGATTCGGTTCACCAAACGGGTCAAAAAAGGCATTTCAGTTGAATATACTCCACCAAAACCAAAAATGGTGTTATTCACAGATTCTTGCCCATAGCTTGTTTTTTGTGTAAACGGACGTTCACGCAAACTCACCACCGAAGCCCCCATAATGAATTTATCGCTGAATTTATGTTCAATGTTCAAGCCCATAAAGCGAGTGGTTTGCCCACCGAAAATGAGATTATTTTCCACTGAAACCTGAATCGGAACGTTTGATGCTTCCAAACTCGGACTGGTGATTTCAACCGTTCCTGATTGATAATCCACCAAATAATCAATGCCTTCTACCAAAATACGCCCGCCCGCAGTTACGGTTACTGAACCACGCGGCACGTTGAACGCTCCGAGTGAAATTCCGCGTCTGCCCGATGATTTATAACGCCCTTTGAGCTGGAATTTATTCTTATTTCCGTCCATTTGAGCTTGCGTTTTGGTGTTTGAGTACAAACTTGGATAGACGTATTTTTTCTGATTTTCGTTGTAAGTAGTTGGGTCATCGTAAGTTCCGCCACCAAGCGTTTTATGCAAAAATTCTCCAAAAGGTTCTACTTTTGTAAAGAATATTTTTCCATATTGTTCATCAACCGTGATGCCTGGAATGAAGTCAAAAAAACCATCGCCACCAGGTTGTGGGTCGTTGTATTTGTTAAGACGGTCAAAATTGAAAAGATGTAGCAATATTTTGTCTTCCAGTCCCGTAGGCCAACCTCTATCGTCTACTTTGGTGATGTAGTTAATAGGCGAAGGGTCAGAGTAGTAGATGTTCATTCTGAAATCTTCGGGGTCTAACTGTCCGCTTCCCAAAGAATATACGTTTTTCATCATCAAATCCCAAATAGGGTCTTTAACGCTCAAACGATTGCTTTTTAACATCTTCAAAACCAATAAATTGTTAGTAATAGCGTTGTTTGCTGCCGTAACATTATAGGTTGTTGCTGAAATACCATCATTGGCAAATTCTCCTACTTGAAATACCTGACTTCCGTAAGTATATTGATATGCCACTGCAAGTACCTCATCACTGCTCAAAGCGGTATTCAGAGAAATATATCCTAATTTTGTATCTACCTTATAATCAACTCCTTCTTCAAGTTTTCGGGCATTTTCAATCACCGCATAATCATAACCTTGATTGACCAAAGCGGAAATGCTTCCGAACCCCTGTTGCAAAGTAGCTACATCGCGAATAGCATCATTCAACACTGAACTTCCTCCGATTTCTGTGGGATCATAATCATTGGCAGCGTTTGCAGGCATATTGTTAGTTGTGCTGTTGAAAAATCCGGCTGGAGCATTTTGGTTGAGCCGCGTATTTTCGGGACTTACTTCCCCTAAATCTTGTAAAGCCAATATGTTACGAATATTTCCCATTCGGTTATTGCGGTTTGTTACCCACACTTCTAAACGAGTAATTTGCACTTTACTATTGATGAACGGATAATTTTCAAGTGCCTTGTCATATTGGTCACGGAAGAATTGCGCCAAAAAGAAGTTCCGGTTTTCATCATAATCCAATGCTGTAAAATCAAATTCCATTACAGTGCCTCCTCCTTGTGCGGTTACGGTTTTGCGTTCTGATTTTTGCTCAGAAAATACTCCTGTAATGGTTGTACGCCCAAATTTCAATTCGGTTTTTACCCCAAAAAGACTTTGTGAGCCCGTAATCAAAGAGTTTGACATCGGCATTGAGATGTTCCCAAGTTCCACTTTTTGGACAATATCATCTTCGTTGGGTTCATATTCAAGTTTGAATACATTTTGAAAATCAAACGAAGCCTGTGTATCGTATTGAGCGTTGAGTTGCAATCGTGTCCCGATTTTTCCTGTAAGCCCCAAACTGATACGTTGGTCAAAATCTAATCCCCAAGTGCTTCTATTTCGGGGAGTTATGGCAGGATTGTCGTTTTTTACATAACGCACACCCAAATCAACACCAACATTTCCTTTGGGGATAATATCAATGTTTTTTCCGCCAAAAATGCTTTCAAAAAAATCAGAATTTACATATAAATCAGGCAATAAATCGCGTTGTACTTTCTTTTTCTCTTCCCCCGATTTGCTATCATCGAGAGCGTCCCATTTTTCTTTGTAGTAGAGCCGCATACGCTCACGAAGCACCAAATCTTCATACTCCTTAACGGTCAGGAACATCGGTGTAGAAAGGTCATATTCACCCAATTTTTCTGTATAAACATATTTATTCAGTTGTGGGTTATATGTGTATTTATGTACAATGCTCTGCGGATTTTTTAATCCTATTCTGCCGATATTGTTTTTCACCGTAACCGTGTCTTTTTGAGCCTCTTGCGCCCAAGTGGTTACGACGTTAAAAAGTAGTAATATTGCCAGAAATTTTTTCATAATTCTAATATTTTTTCCGCTAATTATTTATCTAAAAGAAATTTCTATATCTTTTAAATTAATCGCATAAGTTATTTGTAATCAAAAGGTTATTTACTTAAACATCCTACACTGTGCGAACTTTTAAGCCCGTACTTTTGCGTTTGAACTCAGAAACTCAAACAAGTGAGTTTGTAACATATTAATTTTTTTGGGTATGCCTGAAATAATTTAATTCCACACATAAACTTTTTCCTATTTTAAAAATCCCGATGGTTTTCAAAAATTGCTTCAATTTCTTTCGTTGTAAAGTCTGTCAATTGAGCCAACATACAAAATGTTGCCCATATTTCTTCACGTTCCAACGTGTCAATGGAATGCTTTTTATCGATTTGATTGAAAATTTGAACAAATTCGATGAGTAAAGCCTCTTTTTCTTCTCGGGTGATGCCTTTTTTATCGAGTTTTTTATAAGTATTTGTATAGGCGGACATCGCTTTTTTCGCCACCGCCGCCGATGTACCTTCACGACCGTCCCAATTAGAGAACGGATTGCCTAAATTGGCTTTGAGCCAACTCTCTGAACGCAATTGCCGAACCTCAAAATCAGGTAATTTGCCAAATTCTTTTTTAGCCTTTTCACCCGCCGTTTTCGGAACGCTCCACAACCAAAGCCGTTCCAACAAAGGTAAATCGGTGTTTTTGGGAAAATCATCGAAACCGTAACAATCTGTAATCCAAAGGTCTTTGAGTTTAGAAAATCGCTTCAACTCAGAAATATTGAGCAAAGTTGCATTTCCTCCGTTAATCAAAGTGGCTTCTATTTTAGGCAAAAAGGTAGCGATATTTTGAATATCTAACGTTTTTTGTTTGTTTGAAAAAATCCGAACCGAACGCACTTCTTCCAAGCCTGAAAAACCAATTTCAGAACTTCCCAAATTTAGTTGCAACGACAATAATTTTCCGTTGAAAGGACATTCAATCGTTTTTAATTTTGAAAAATCGCCACTTAATACCAAATCAGCGAGTAACGAATTGAGTATCAATTTCTCTACGTTGCCCACATTAACACACAATTTGCGAAGATGTGTTTTGGAAATATCTACCACTTTTGGACAATCATTACCCGATAGGTGTAAATCGATAATCATTGGTGTATTTTCCGCATAATCAATCAGTTGTGGACAGAAAAAATCACTTTCAATTTCGTAACTATACGGATAATTTTGTTTCAATTCGTCAAAAAAAGTCTGATTTTGAGGTTCTCGTATCCAAATTTTGGGTCTTCGTGTTGATTTAAAATTTGTTTGTATCTCTTTATCAAGCTGTTGCCAAAGATATTGTGATTCTATTTGCTCACGATGAGAGACTGACCAACGTCCGATTTCTTTTTCTTTTGGCGGAAACATCGGTGAGATATTTTCTATAAAAATAGGTTTAAGTCGCTCAAAATCAGTTATCCAGCCGCAAAAAAGTTCCTTTTTCCAATAATGGTGGTCGTTATAAAGCGGTCGCCAATTCTTAGCATTTTCTATTGTTGGTACTTCCGATTGAAAATTATTGAAAACCAACACTAAAAGTCCTTTTTCTTCATCTTTATCAAGAATTTGACACGGAAAAAAAAGTTTAAACCGTTCCAACGAAACAGCAAACACATCTCCTACGGAAAAACCTGACGCATTCATATCACAAATTTTTTAAAGCCTTTTTAATGATTTCCTCGACCGAAATTTCCCCCGAAGCCGATTTTAAAATGTCATTAACCACTTTTTCAGCCTGTTTGCGTGCAAATCCAAGAACTTCCAAAGCCGAAAGCGCTTCTTCTTTGTTGGTGTGAGCAGATACTGCTACAATTTCGTCAAAGTCGTGGAGTTTGAGCATTTTTTCTTTCAAGTCCAAAATGACTCGTTGAGCTGTTTTCGCCCCAATTCCCTTGACTGACTGAATGCTAACCACATCGCCATTAATGATAGCGCTACGCACGTGAGCCGCTGTAAGCGAAGAAAGCATTGTGCGAGCGGTACTTGCGCCTACCCCCGAAACCGAAAGCAACAACACGAAAACATCTCGTTCCGCCTTGGTTAAAAAACCGTAAAGTGTGTGGGCATCTTCCTTGATTTGCAAGTAAGTATATAATTTTATGTGTTCACCTTCGGGCAAAGCCGAAAATGTATGTAAGGTAATGTTTACGAAATATCCCACACCATTGCAATCAATGACCACATAAGTTGGATTTTTTTCAATAAGTTTTCCTTGTATTTGGGTAATCATCGGTGTAAAATCTGATTTTATAGTCTGAACTAAACCGCTAATGTATGAAATATATTTTTACATAGGAGTATTTTTAATAAAAACGATGTTTTTTTTTAAGATTTTAGGCTTAAAATTTAACAGATAAAGAATTTAAAGGAGCAGATTTTATGATTTTTTCTTTTGCAACTTCTACGAAATTTTCCTTTGTATTTTTCAAAAAATTATAATTGATTTTATTTCCTAAATTATGCTTTTATTTAATAAAATTTTAGTAAATTTGCTCACTTGCTTTCGGCTAAACTGTAAGTCCCTGAACTTCTTCGCAAAAGGAGAATACTTCTTTTAAGGCAATTAGTTGATAATAAATATTTTAAAAAAATAAAAATACTTGAAATAATAAAATAAAATCGAACTTTTTAGTTTTGTTGATGCAAGATTTTTAAAATTTAGGATTTAATCAGACAGACAGATTTTGAAACTTCAATCAGACTTTTTATCAATTTAGTCCAAAATCTTGACGAAAAAAATTATAAAAAATTTGGTTTAAGTTTAGTATTAATGGCAATATAACTATTTGACAAAAAAACTCAAAATATAAATGACCCTTCCTGAATGATGAAACCCTTAAAATTCTAAAAACAATGAAAATACAAACATTTTTAGCACTATTGTTGTTAGTAACAGCGGGGTGCAGTTGCGAAAAAAATGACATCGGAAGCAAACGAGCCTCCGATTTGATAGGCACTTGGCGTTTAGTAGGATTTGGTGATGAACAAGGAAATGTACGTAAAGTTTTACCTAATAAAAAAGAATGCGGTGAATGCTATACAATTACTTTTGACAAAGATTATACCCTACAAGGTCATTCATCGTCTAACCAAATGGCAGGAATATACAGTTTTGATTTGAAAAACAAGTTAATACTTAAATATCAAACTCTTACAGAAGCGGGAGAGGCATCTGACGGACGCTTATACGTTGATTTAATATCCCATCACATAACTGCATTTGACACATACAAAGTATCTAACAATCAATTATTTCTGTATTACAATACAAAAAATTCTGATGCAGAAACTCAACCAACTTCCAACAAAAGATTTTTATTATTTGAGAAAAAAGATTAAACATAAACAATAGGAATAAATCTTTTGATAGAAATTACGAATTTTCGTTTATTCTTGGTTTTTCTTTCAAAAGTGAATACTTTGTATTACATTTGTCTCCTTATTGGAATAAACAGCATTGGTTATTAGGTGATTATTGCTGTTCTGAAAAAATCAAATAAGCAAATGAAAACACGTAGAAATAAAATAGTTACCATTACCACCATAGGTTTTGCATTGTTTGCAATGTTTTTTGGTGCGGGAAATCTTATCTTGCCACCCTTTATAGGTTTGATGGCTGGAAATCAGTGGGGAATTTCACTATTAGGTTTTTTCATAACGGCTATTATCGCTCCTTTTTTGGGTGTACTTGTTGTTACAAAATCGGGAATAACATTCACCGATTTGGGGCGAAAAGTACATCCTTTGCTAATTGATATTTTGGCTTTGCTTATCATTTTATGTATCGGGCCTTTGGTAGCAATTCCGCGCACGGGTGCGACCACTTTTGAAGTAGGATTTAAGCCTTTTTTTCCACAAGCAAGCAGTATTATTTTTGCTATTCTCTTTTTTGCGGTTGTTTTCGCTTTGTCTATTTCAAAAACGAAAACTGTTGATATCATTGGTAAATTTTTAACTCCTATTTTGTTGGGAGCGCTCCTCTTGCTAATTTTTTTAGGAGTTTTATATCCAACCAAACCCGTTGGAGAAATTTCTGAAATTCCTGTGGGGCAAGCCTTTACTTTCGGTTTTGTAGAAGGATACCAAACTTTGGACGTGTTGGCTTCGGTAATTTTTGCAGGAATTATAATTTCAGCGGTGATTAACAGTGGTTATACTTCCGTTAAGGAGCGCGTAAATATCACTTTATCAGCAGGATTGATATCTACTGCGGCATTGCTTGTTATTTATGGCGGATTGATTTATTTGGGAGCAACTTCTGACTATTTGAGTTACGGTTCAAAATCTGTTTCCGATGTTTCTCGAACTGATTTGCTACTGCATATTTCGATTTCTATTTTAGGAAAAGCAGGAACATTTGTGATGGCTGTGGCAATTGCTTTTGCTTGTTTGACGACGGCAATTGCACTCACTTCCGCTACGGGTTCTATTTTTGAGAAAATGTCGAAAGGCAAAATTTCATATCGTTTGGGTGTGAGCCTATGTACGCTCATTTCAATTTTTTTATCAGTGAACGGTGTTGATAAAATTATAACTTATGCCGTGAACATACTCTTATTCATTTATCCAATTGTTTTTACATTGATTTTATGTATTTTACTTTTTGGAAGATTTGTTGAAGTGAAAACCCCTTTCATTGTTTCTATCATTACAACCTCTTTATTATCAATTATTTCCGTATTAAAAAACTTAGAATTAAATTGGAATTTAGATTTTCTTTTCCAATTGAAAGATGCGCTTCCTCTCAGCAATTATCATTTGGAGTGGTTGCTACCTTCGTTAATTTCTTTTATAATTTCTTTCCTTTTGGTTAAAAAAAAATATTAAGTATGTCGTTTATGCAAAAAATCTATTTTTAAAACCATCTCACAACAATCGGCATAAAATTTGCGGAGTTCCGGGGATTGTACAAAAGTATATTATTTTGTACACAATAAAAATAAGTAAATAATTAAATATCAACGTAATATGAAAAATTTTTTTTTATTAGCAATTGTCATTCTTGGGTTCGGCGTAAATGCGCAAGCTCAGGCAAAATTAGGTGTTCATTTGGGATATGGCGCAGAAATCGATCAGGCTCTCGTGGGAATAAACGGAGAGTTTCATATCAACAAGAAACTGTCAATAGCACCAGATTTGACTTTGTATTTCCCCAAAAAATATAGTGGGAATAAATACAGCCTCTGGGAAGTCAATGCCAATGTGCATTACTACTTTTTAAGCATTCTTAGAAACAAAATGAATTTCTTCGGCTTGGGAGGTTTGAACTACTCTGATTACACAAAAATCAATTATGACGGTGATGCAGGCTTAAACTTTGGAGGCGGAGTTACTTATGATATTGACAAACAATTTCAATTGTTTTCAGCTTTGAAATACACAGCAATAAGTACAGACCAAGTGGCTCTGTTTACGGGAATTCGTTATGTTTTTTAAGCCAATTCCTTGTTAATGTTTACGCTCCTCAAAAGGTTGTTATTGCTCTTTTTGAGGAGCGTTTTTTTATTGAAAACTAAAATGAGCGTTCGTTGTTTCAAAACATAATCAGCAAAATACAATACATTATAAAAAACAAACAATTATTATGTAAAACGGACATCATAAAACTAACTATCAGCTCAAATAATTCGCATAAAATTTCAAAAAAAATATTTTTGTGCGTTATTTATGAAGTAAATCAACAATAATTAAAAATATTTTTGTTCCTTTGTGAGATTTAATTTTTCTCAGAATATATAATGAAAGCTACTCTCATAAGTTTGTTTTTTACAATCAACATACTGTCAATCAATTTATTCGCACAAAAAAAATATACTATTAGCGGATATGTTACCGAAAAAGGAAGCAAAGAACTTCTTATTGGAGCAAATATTTATTTTTCAGAACTAAAAATTGGAACAGTTACCAATAACTACGGATTTTATACGATTTCCCTTCCCGAAGGAAATCATCAGATACACTGCTCTTATATTGGATATCAACCATTTACACAGATTATTGATTTAACAACAAATATTCGACTAAATATTGAACTTGACGGATATGAACAACTTGACGAGGTAGTTGTTTCATCAGAAAGGAATGTCATTTCAAGCAAAAGTTCTCAAATGAGCATTATTCAACTTCCAATTACACAAGTGCAGAAAATACCCTCTCTATTAGGAGAAAAAGACGTACTGAAAGCCTTGCAGTTGATGCCTGGTGTTCAATCAGGTTCAGAAGGAAGTAGCGGACTTTATGTGCGTGGCGGAGGTCCTGACCAGAATTTGCTCATTCTTGATGATGCTCCTGTTTACAACGCTTCTCATCTTTTCGGTTTTTTTTCAATTTTTAACGGAGATGCTATTAAAAATGTGAATTTGACCAAAGGTGGATTTCCCGCTCGTTATGGCGGAAGGCTTTCATCAGTGTTGGATATGAGTATGAAAGACGGCAACAAAGAAAAATTTGAAGGTGAAGCAGGTATCGGATTGATTTCATCACGACTGTTATTAGAAGCTCCTATTGTCAAAGGAAAATCGTCATTCATAGTTTCAGGCAGACGCACATATATTGACCTCCTTACAAAACCTCTAATGCCTGAGGAAAGCAAATTAGGTTATTTTTTCTATGACCTGAATGCCAAAGTGAATTACGATTTCGGAGAAAAAAACAAACTTTTCCTCAGTGGTTACTTCGGAAGGGACAAATTCAATTTTCAGGATAAAGAAAGTAATGGTGATATTTTCAAAGGAGGACTTCATTGGGGCAATGCAACTGCTACACTTCGGTGGAATCATCTTTTCAATGACAAAACTTTTTCAAATACTTCGTTGATTTTCAGCAACTATACCTTTTCAATTTCACAAGAAGATAGGTATGAAGATTTCAACTATGAATTGAAATATGATTCAGGTATCAAAGATTTAGGGCTGAAATATGATATGCAAACCAATATCAACCCACAATATCTTGTTCGTATGGGATTTGCTTCGACTTTTCATCGATTCAGACCAAGTGCCGTTGTTATCAAAAATAGCTCAATAGACCAATTTGACCGAAAAGTTGAAGATATAAAAACCTTAGAATCAGGAATTTATTTTGAAAACGAATTTTCTATTTGGGAAAAGTTGCGTTTCAATGCAGGGTTAAGGTACAGTTTTTACATTCATAAAAATAAAACCTATCAAGCATTAGAACCCCGATTTTCAGTAAGTTACACATTGTCTAACGATTGGTCTCTCAAAGCCTCATACGCAACAATGAATCAATACGTACATCTACTCAGCAGTACGGGCGTTTCCTTACCGATGGATTTGTGGGTTCCAACTACTGACAAAATAAAACCTCAACATTCAAAACAGCTTGCAATAGGAATTGCCAAAGACCTTACTAACAAAAACTTACACATTTCACTTGAAGGATATTACAAAAAAATGGATAACATTATCGGGTATGCTCCTGGGGCTAATTTCTTACTGATAGACAACTTAGAAAGCGTTTCGGAATATGCGTGGCAAGAAAGTGTTATTCGGGGGCAGGGTTGGTCTTACGGTATGGAATTACTCTTGCAACGCAAAATAGGAAAATTATCAGGCTGGCTCGGTTACACACTTTCTTGGACGCAACATCAATTTGATGATGATAACAACGGACAGAAATTTTTCCCTCGCTATGACCGACGTCACGACGTTTCTCTCGTTGCTATCTACAACCTATCTGAAAAAATAACTCTCTCAGGAACTTGGGTTTACGGAACAGGAAATGCTATTAGTTTACCCGATGCAACATATAATGTAGGAAACACACACCCTAATAACATCTTACGAAACTACACAGTGCATTCTTATGGAACAAAAAACGATTTTAGAATGCGCGCCTATCATCGGTTAGACCTTGCAATACAATTTCATAAAAACACCAAGCGAAACCGAAAACGAACGTGGGAAATAGGACTTTACAATGTATACTCACGAAGAAATCCTTTTTTCTATCAAATGAAAGAAAAAACAACAGGAGAGTTTTTAAACGGAAATGAAGTTAAGAAAAACGTCTTACAACAATATTCTATCTTTCCAATAATTCCCTCCATTACTTACAATTTGAAATTTTAATAATCCATCTTTAAAATCTATCGAATAAAAATGAGGAAAATAATTTGCATAATACTATCAATCAAACTATTATGGAGTTGCGAAGATTTTTTCAAAAGTGAAGTAGAAGCTCCTAAACAAGGCACAAAACCCCAACTAATCATTCACGGCTATATTTCACCCCAAAATCCTGAAATAATAGTATCTGTAAGCCTTTCAAATCCTGTATTTGGCAAACAAACAAACGGAACGCAAGTGGTGTCTGACGCCCAAGTAATGCTGCGAAATAAACAAAATCAAAGTGTACAACTTTTGTATGATAATCTCGAAGAGCATTATAAAATTGGAACAAATTCATTTCCAATCGTTGAGGGAAAAACTTATCGTTTAGAAGTGCAAGATACGCAAGGGAATCGAGTTTCTGCCGAATGTACTGTTCCCAAAAACATAGCAGGAAACATTCAAAACATACAAGTTATAAAAACCAAAGATGCCGAATCAGATGCTTTTCAAGTAGCATTTAATTTTCAAGACACACCCAATGTCAGAAATTACTACATTGCTGAGGCTTGGGCTGAAACCGACTACGGATATTTCAAAAGAAAAGCTGAAATAAAACAATTTACGGACAATAATCGCGACGGACAAAACATTTCAGTACGCTCTGAAAAAACATCAGGCGAAGCCAAAAATGTTGAAGGAATTGAAATAATCCTTCTCTCAGTTGATTACAACTATTATCAATATGTCAAAACCGTACTAATGCAATCTGACACCGAAGCCTTAGGACCCTTTTCAGAACCTGTTTTCATTACATCAAACATAAAAGGTGGATTAGGCATATTTGGAGCATACAGCGAAAAACGAGCAACCATAAAATTTTAGGTCGTAATATAGATAAAAAATAGGTCGCCCCATTTGAAGCGACCTTTTTTAACCATATAACTATAATCTAATTTATCCAAAGATATATATGCTTTCTAATAACAATAAGCACAAGAATCCGGCTACAAATCCAAGTAATGCTAACCATAAAATATTTTTAGCGTACCAGAAAAAATCAATTTTTTCCATACCCATTGCGGCAACACCTGCTGCTGAGCCAATTATTAGCAAACTTCCTCCTGTTCCTGCTGCAAAAGCAATAAAATGCCACAACGAACTATCAATTGGCTCTTGAAACATCCCAATGCTTGCCGCTACTAACGGAACGTTGTCAATTACTGATGAACCAATCCCTAACAAAGCTACCACAATATTTTGATTTGGGAAGGTTTCATTCAATATATTGGCAAAATTAAACAATACTCCTATCGATTCAAGAGCTGCCACCGCTAACAAGATTCCTAAAAAGAATAAGATACTTGAAATTTCGATACGTGACAGAGCCCTATGCGTTGAAAATGATACGGCTGCATCAGGGTCTAATTCCTTTATTGGTTTTAATAATTCAGAGAAAAACCACATCGTTGCTAAGGCAAAAAGCATTCCCATATATGGAGGAAGCCCTGTAACAGATTTAAAAACAGGAACGAAAATAATTGCTATTATTCCAATGATAAGCACCGGAAGACTACTCTTGAAAGCCTGCGTTTTATCAGCTCGTGGAATGTCTAAACGCCCCTGAAAAACAGGAAGAAGTGATGCTACGGCAAACGGAACTGCAAAGCACAAAACAGCCGGAAGAAACACATACTCCGTCAATTTGATAGGCGTAACTTTATTTGCCATCCAAAGCATCGTAGTGGTAACATCTCCGATAGGCGACCACGCTCCCCCTGCATTGGCAGCAATAATAATTAACGATGCGTACCAAATACGCTCTTTTTGCAGAGGTACTAACTTTCTGATGATTGTAATCAATACAATTGTAGTGGTCAAGTTATCAATCAAAGCTGACAAAAAGAAGCCTATGATACCTAAAATCCAGAGAAGTTTCTTCTTTTTCCGAGTTTTGATTATTTTTTTGATAATCTCAAATCCACGATGCATATCAATAACCTCCACAATAGTCATCGCCCCGATAAGAAAGAATAATATTTCGGCAATCTTGCCCAAATGATGTAATAAAATGTCATCAATTGCCACTGAATTATTATCAGGATTAAGAGGATGAAGCATTTGATTTTCAATTTCAAACACGGGCAAATCAAGCCATTTTAGTAATGCCCAACACACCGATGCCATTCCAAGAGCTGAAATGGTTTTGTCAATTTTAACTTGATGTTCAATTGTAATAAAAAAGTAACCGATAAAAAATACGGCAATAACCCAAATTTCCATAACCTTTATTTTTTTGTGGCAAATATAACAAAATAGTTTTTCAAACAAATTTTATTAACATCTTTTTTTTGTTAATTTTCTAATCAAGACCTTTTAAAGGGCTCTTTTATTGAAAAAAAATAAAAAAAATGTATATTTGCAGAGCTTTTTGACAAAAAAAATACTATTATGATTTCCGTTTATAAAGAAATTCTTTCCAAGACCATTGATAATTATCGAAAACTAACCAAAAAATACAATTATGTGGGTTTTTTGAGGCTTACCATTGTGTTAATATCAATTGTGTGCTTTTATTTGTTCTTTCAAAAATTTGAGTTGAAATATCTTTTTATAATAATTTTTACAGCTATTTTATTCTTGTTTTTGATAGTTTGGCATAAAAAAATAGCTTTTCAGTGTAAAATAGAATTTTCAAAAGCGGAAATCAATCAAAATGAAATTAATTTTTTAGAAAACAATCAATATTTTTCTGATAACGGATTAGAATTTCAGCAAAAATCGCACTTATACGCGTATGATTTAGATGTTTTTGGTGAAAAATCGCTTTTTCATCACATTAATCGAACAAAAACATTTCAAGGGCGAAAATTTTTAGCTTCTTGTTTCCTGAATCCGAAAGAAACGGAAATTAAAATGAACCAAGAGGGAATCGCTGAGTTGGCAGAACTTTTTGATTGGCGACAGGAATTTGGAGCTTTGGCCTCACAAGTGAATGATTCAGCAGATTTTCACGAAAAAATCACTCAATGGATTAACCAGAAAGACCATTTTTTTTCAAAATTTTTTACATTCTTTGCGATTGTTTCCCCTTTATTACTAATAAGTTGCTCTATTTTGGGATTTGTTTTCGATTTTGTACAATTTCGCAGTTGGGCAATATTGCTCTTTATTATCAACTTGGGGGCTTTTGGCTATATGTTTGGAGTTATCCAACGCAATAAAATTGCTTTTGAAGGCACTTCTAAAATTCTTAATTCATATCAAAAAAGTATCGATTTTATTGAAAAATCACGCTTTAAAACAGAAAAATTAAACAAAATACAACAAAAACTAATTCAAAAAGAGAAAAAAGCAGGCAATTTCATACGAAAATTATCAAATTTATTAGATGATTTAGATAATTTAGGTAATGTTTTAGCTTCTGCACCTTTAAATTGCCTAACTTTTTATCATTTTTATGTTTATTCAAACTTAATTCAATGGAAAAAAGAGCACGCACCGTCGATTTTAACTTGGCTGGAAGCAATTGGCGAAATGGAAGCATTGAGCAGTTTTGCCAATTTTAAATACAACAATCCACAATATGTTTTTCCTGAATTAAACGCAAATTATCACATCGACTTTGAGGATTTGGGACATCCTTTAATTGCTGACAAACAGCGTGTTGTAAACTCTATTTCATTTTCTGAACATAAATTCGTGATTTTGACAGGTTCAAATATGTCAGGCAAAAGCACTTTTTTGCGAGCCTTGGGTGTCAATATGCTTTTCACCACAATGGGATTGCCTGTTTGTGCTCGAAAAGCGAATGTGCATCCATTGAAAATATTGGTTTCAATGCGTCTTTCAGATTCGCTTACTGACGGAAAATCCTATTTCTTTTCGGAGATACATCGCATTCAAAAAATCATACAAACCCTTGAAAATGAACGTTGTTTTGTGCTTTTAGACGAACTTTTGCGAGGAACAAATTCGCAAGACAAGCAACTCGGAACTATTAAAATCATTGAGAAAATGGTGAAACTCAACGCTTTGGGAGTGATAGCCACACACGACATTGAAGTCTGCAAACTTACAGAAAAATATCCGCAAGTGATTCAAAATAAATGCTTTGAAGTATCAGTCGAAAACAACGAACTTCATTTTGATTATAAAATCAAAGATGGTGTCTGTCAGAACAAAAATGCTACATTTTTGATGAAAAAAATGGAAATTATTGATTAGCTTCAACAAAAAATTACGGATAATAAATTATTTTATAAAATAGAATTATTATAAATAATCTATTTTTATTAAAAATAATGCAGACATAAAAATGAGTCATTTTATGTATTTCTACTATTTTTATCCCTCTAAAAATAAGAAAACGAAATAGTTTTGTTTTATTTTTTATCGGAATGTAAAATAATGCGCCATTAAAAATAAAATAACCAAATCAATGTTTGGTTACATATTTTTTATTTTATAAAACATTTCATACATTTGCGAGAAACTTAAAAACACAAAAACACTATGGCTTTTGATATTGAAATGATTAAAAAAGTCTATGAGCGTATGCCTGAAAGAGTGAACAAAGCTCGTGAATTGGTAGGTCGCCCATTGACACTTTCTGAAAAAATTTTATATGCCCATCTTTGGAATGGAATGCCTACACAGGCTTATGAACGAGCAAAAGACTATGTTGATTTTGCTCCCGACCGCATCGCTTGCCAAGATGCTACGGCGCAAATGGCTTTGTTGCAATTTATGCACGCTGGAAAATCAAAAGTAGCTGTACCCACCACAGTACATTGCGACCACCTTATTCAAGCAAAAGTAGGTGCAGAAAAAGACTTAAAAGTTGCTAACGAACAGTCAAAAGAGGTTTTTGATTTCCTTTCATCTGTCTCAAACAAATACGGAATCGGATTTTGGAAACCCGGAGCAGGAATTATCCACCAAATTGTATTGGAAAATTACGCTTTCCCGGGGGGAATGATGATAGGAACAGACTCGCACACCGTAAATGCAGGCGGGCTTGGAATGATTGCCATCGGAGTGGGAGGAGCTGATGCTGTTGACGTAATGGCAGGAATGGCTTGGGAATTGAAATTTCCGAAACTAATCGGAGTGAAACTCACCGGAAAATTGAACGGGTGGACAGCTCCGAAAGATGTTATTCTTCGTGTAGCCGACATTTTGACCGTAAAAGGCGGAACGGGTGCTATTGTTGAATATTTTGGAGAAGGAGCAGAAGCTATTTCTTGTACAGGAAAAGGAACTATCTGCAATATGGGAGCTGAAATTGGTGCAACAACTTCTACATTTGGTTATGATGATTCAATGCGTCGTTATCTACGCGCCACAGGACGTGAAGATGTAGTAGAGGCAGCCGATAAAGTAGCACAACACTTGACAGCTGACCCCGAAGTGTATGCAAATCCTGAAAAATATTTTGACCAACTCATTGAGATAAATCTTTCAGAATTAGAGCCTTACATTAATGGTCCTTTCACACCTGACCGTGGAACACCCGTTTCTAAAATGAAAACTGTTGCTGTTGAAAACAATTGGCCTTTGAAAGTTGAATGGGGGCTTATTGGTTCGTGTACAAACTCTTCCTATGAAGATATGTCACGTGCGGTTTCTATTGTAAAACAAGCTCTTGACCTCGGCATCACACCAAAAGCAGAATTTGGAATCAATCCGGGTTCGGAACAAATTCGTTATACTATTGAACGTGATGGAATTATCGAAGCGTTTGAAAAAATGGGGACAAAAGTATTTACCAATGCTTGTGGCCCTTGCATAGGTCAATGGGACAGAGAGGGAGCTGACAAGCAAGAAAAAAACACAATTGTGCATTCGTTCAATCGTAATTTCTCAAAACGAGCTGATGGAAACCCTAACACACACGCCTTTGTAACATCGCCCGAAATGGTGGCGGCATTAGCAATTGCAGGTCGATTGGATTTCAACCCTGTTACTGATAAATTATTGAATGACAAAGGAGAAGAAGTGATGTTTAAACCTCCTTATGGTGATGAACTTCCAATTAAAGGATTTGACGTAGAAGACCCTGGTTATCAAGCGCCTGCTGCCGATGGTTCAAGCATTCAGGTTATCGTGCGTCCTGATTCACAACGTTTGCAATTGCTTGACCCATTTGAACCTTGGGACGGAAAAAACATCACGGGAGCAAAACTGCTTATCAAAGCCGAAGGAAAATGTACCACAGACCACATTTCAATGGCAGGACCTTGGTTGCGTTTCCGTGGGCATTTGGATAATATTTCAAATAATATGCTCATCGGGGCTGTAAATGCCTTTAATGGAAAAACCAATTCGGTAAAAAATCAACTCACAGGGCAATATGCCGAAGTGCCTGCCGTGCAGCGTCAGTACAAAGCTCTCAGCGTTCCAACAATTGTGGTAGGTGACCAAAACTATGGAGAAGGTTCATCACGTGAACACGCTGCTATGGAACCTCGCCATTTGGGAGTAAAAGCCGTACTGGTGAAGTCTTTTGCGCGTATTCACGAAACCAATTTGAAAAAACAAGGAATGCTTGCTCTTACCTTTGCCAACGAAAATGATTATGACAAAATTCAAGAAGATGACACAGTTAACTTCTTGGATTTAACGGAATTTGCTCCTGGAAAACCTTTGCATTTGGAGTTCGTTCATTCAGACGGAAGCAAAGACATCATCGTCGCAAACCATACCTACAATGAAAGCCAAATTGAATGGTTCAAAGCAGGAAGTGCCTTGAATTTGATTGCGGCAAGTGCCAAGTAACAAATTTGACTTATTATTTTTTACTCAATATAGCAAAAGAAGCAGACTCTTTTTGAGTCTGCTTCTTTTGCTACTAAAACAGTTAATTTGTAGAAAATAAAAACCTTTTCTTCTTTGCTTGTTTTCTCAAAATTTATACCTTTGTGGCTCAAAAACTAACGAAAATTCATTCAAGAGATGATAAATAAAATTAAGGAGCATATTGCTAAAATTGAGGAATTTACGGCACACACGAAGGACGAAGTTGAACAGCTTCGTATTCAATATTTAGGAAAGAAAGGAATCTTGAACGATTTTTTTGCTGCGTTTAAAGAAGTTCCGAATGAAGAAAAAAAGACTTTTGGTCAGGTAGTTAACGAATTAAAAACCAAAGTTGAAAATAAAATCCAAACCTTGCGTGAACGTTTTGAACAACAGCACGAAAGTCAAGGTGTTTATGGTGATTTAACTCGCCCTGCAACCCCCGTGAGCATTGGAGCGCGACACCCCATCTCGTTGGTAAAGAACCAAATCGTAGAAATTTTTTCAAACATAGGGTTTAATGTTTCCGAAGGTCCTGAAATTGAAGATGATTGGCACAATTTCACGGCGTTGAATCTGCCTGAATATCATCCTGCGAGGGATATGCAAGATACGTTTTTCATTCAAACCAATCCCGATATTTTGCTCAGAACGCACACCAGTTCCGTGCAAGTGCGTTATATGGAGGGACATAAACCTCCTATTCGCACCATTTCACCAGGACGTGTGTTCCGAAATGAAGCAATTTCAGCGCGTTCCCATTGTTTGTTTCATCAAGTGGAAGGATTGTACATAGACAAGGACGTTTCTTTCGCCGATTTGAAACAAACCTTGCTTTATTTCACCAAAGAAATGTTCGGAAAATCAAAAATACGAATGCGTCCGTCTTACTTTCCGTTTACTGAACCCAGTGCCGAAGTAGATATTTATTGGGGGCTAAACAATGAAGTGGACTATCGTATCACCAAAGGAACAGGTTGGCTTGAAATTATGGGTTGCGGAATGGTTGACCCTAATGTGCTGAAAAACTGTGGCATAAACAGTGAAGAATACAGCGGTTTTGCTTTTGGAATGGGCGTGGAACGTATCGCTATGTTGCTCTACCAAATTGGAGATATTCGTATGTTTTATGAAAATGATGTCCGATTTTTGGAACAGTTCAAAAGTAATTTTTGATATTAAGTAGCAATAGGCGATAAGCGGTAAGTAATAAGCAATGAGCTAAAAATGAGTGTTTTATAATTTTGTCAAGGTTTTTAACTTACATTATCTAATCCCTATTGCCTACTGTCTATTCCCTATTGCCTAATAAAACTAAAATGCTAAAAGTCAATAATATATCCTATTCTTACGACTCTAATACACCTTTATTAAAAAATCTATCTTTTGAATTACCCAAAGGTGAGCATTTGTCGGTTATGGGTGAAAGTGGTAGTGGAAAAAGCACTCTTTTGAAAGCCATTTACGGATTATTTGATTTGCCAAAGGGAGAAATTTCTTTTAATGAAAAGAAAGTTTTAGGACCTGCTTTTCAGTTAGTTCCAGGACATTCCACAATGAAATATCTCGCACAAGATTTTGGGTTAAGCCCTTATCACACGGTGGCTGAAAACGTAGGCAAATTTCTGTCGAACATTGATTTGGAATTAAAAAAATCACGTATAGCAGAATTGCTCGCACTTGTTGAAATGGAAGATTTTGCCAATCGGAAAGCCCTATTGCTCAGTGGAGGCGAAAAACAACGTATTGCTTTGGCGATGGCTCTTGCCCAAGAACCTGACTTACTGTTACTTGACGAACCGTTCAGTCAAGTGGATAATTTCCGAAAGAATAAATTGCAACGAATGTTATTTTCGTATTTAAAAACAAAAAAAATCAGTTGCATTGTTGCTACTCACGACAGCAAAGAGGCGTTGTCTTTTTCAGATAAACTTCTGATTATGAGGAATGGAGAATTGGTTTTGTTCGGAAATTTATTAGATGTTTACAACCAAAAAACAGATTTTTATGTAACTTCGTTGTTTGGCGAAGTCAGTCGATATGTCAAGAACGGAATAGAAATTTTGCTTAAACCACACCAAATTGAAATCGTCTCGGAATCGAATTGGCAAGCGGAAGTGGAAAATACGTATTTTCAGGGCGACCGATTTTTGATAGAAGCGCATTCAGAAGGACAAAAAGTATATTTATTTCACCAGAAAAGCGTAGAAATCGGGCAAAAAATTTATTTATATGAAAAAAGTTAATATATTTGCCGAGTAATAACGCTATTTAAAACAATACGCTATGAAAGCATTTTTTGAAGCTATACAATATTTTTTTGAAGAGATTTTATTTGCTCCGTTAGATTATTTGCGCAATTTAGAGCTTGAAAATTGGTGGTTGGCTAATTTAGCAAGTTGGATTTTCATTCTGATTGCCTGCGGATTTTTTGTGTATTGGCTTGGTCAATTACGCAAGTTTAGCAAAAATAAGGAAGAAAGAACCGACGTGGTTTCACATTCGTTTTTCAAATAAAAGTCTTCCTTTCTGAAAAAAATTGATAGGTTGACGAAAAATTTTGTCAGCAGAAATTTTTGTGGGATAAATAAATATATTGGTTAATTTTGAGTTTTGTAAAAAATCCCGTCAGTGTTTGATACTGACGGGATTTTTTCATTAGAAAAATGACATTACAGCCATTTCACCAAAGCAAAATCTTGTCGATGAGGCAACAACTCATTTTTCGGGAATACACGCACTGCTAATTGCAATGAACCTGGATATTCTGTAACGACTTCAAGCTCATAAACAGCTTTACTACCCTCTTGTGCCACTGCAACGAACTCTTTTTTATCTGTTACTTTGACTTTCCCATCTTTGTCTTTGGCAATCACCAACTCAACACCAATATCTTCGGCTTTTAACCCACCAATATCAAGCGTAATTTGCCCTTTATACATATTTCCGATAGAAATCAACTGCTCTCTTCGGTTGGGAGTTTTAACGTCTAACACTTTGATGTTATCCCATTCTTGACTTACTTTTCGTTTCCAATCTGAAATTTCAATCGCTGTGGCAAAGTTGTCTTTTTTCAATTCAGCAACACGCTCTGACATCGGGAAATAATATTGATTTTCATAATCCGTAAGCATACGTGTTGTTGTGAAATTTACTGCCACTTTGGCAATCGTATTTTTGATAAGTGAACACCATTTTTGTGAGATTCCATCTCTGTCTTTCTCATAGAAGGCTGGCGCAATTTCATCTTCAATGATATTGTAAATCATTTCGGCATCCATTTCGTTTTGATACTCTTGGCTTTCGTAAGCGCGCTCCATCGGCAATGCCCAACCAGCATCTTCACGGTAGCCTTCTACCCACCAACCATCAAGCACACTGAAATGCATCACACCGTTCATTGCTGCTTTTTCACCACTGGTTCCTGAGGCTTCTTGCGGACGCGTTGGCGTATTCATCCAAACATCAACCCCTTGCACCATATGACGCGCCAATTCCATATCATAGTTAGGAATAAATAAAATTTTTCCTAAAAACTGCGGAAGTTTTGAAATTTCAACAATATTTTTGATTAAATCCTGACCCGCTTTGTCAGCTGGATGCGCTTTTCCTGCAAAAATAAACTGCACGGGGCGCTCTGGATTATTCACAATTTTATCCAATCTTTCAATGTTGGTAAACAACAAATGTGCTCGTTTGTAAGTAGCAAAACGACGTGCAAAACCAATCGTAAGAATGTCTTTACGCAAATTTTCTTTGATTTCGATAAGCTGTTTTGGTGAAAAATATGGCGTATTTTTCTCAAAACGCAACTTCTGTTCGATGCGACGGAGGAGTTTTGCTCGCAATTCTGTTTTCACCTCCCAAATGCGCTTATCCGAAACTTTGTAAATACCTTCAAAACTTTTGGGGTCATAATGATGTGTTTTATAATCTTTTCCAAACACTTCATTTTCAATTTCTTTCCAAAGACCTGCCGTCCACGTTGGTTGATGCACTCCGTTGGTTACGTAGCTGATATGCAATTCTTCAGGCATATATCCTGGCCACAAATCACTGAAAATATCCTTACTTACCTCCCCGTGAAGCCAACTCACTCCGTTCACTTCTTGCGAAAGGTTTGCCGCTAAATTGCTCATTGAGAATTTCTCCCTCGGATTGTTCAAATCAATTTTTCCTAATGAAAGAATTTGTTCCCAAGTAACGTGTAATTTTTCCGCATAATTCTCAATATGAGCGCGCAACATTCCTTCTTCAAAGAAATCGTGCCCCGCAGGAACAGGCGTGTGTGTTGTGAATAGAGAAGAAGCCCTCACCACTTCCATCGCCTCTGAGAATGACAACTTATCGTTTTGGATATACTCTCTCAAACGTTCCAACCCGATAAATGCTGCGTGTCCTTCATTACAATGATATACATCTGCATCGATGCCCAATTTTCGAAGCATTTTAATACCTCCCAGACCAAGAAGCATTTCTTGTTTAAGTCGATTTTCCCAATCTCCTCCATACAAATGATGCGTAACGGAACGGTCTTGTTCCATATTTTCCTCAAAATCAGTATCTAATAAATAAAGTTCGATACGCCCTACATCAACTCGCCAAACACGAGCATAAAGCGTACGTTGTGGTAAATCAACAGCCACTATCATCCATTTTCCATCGGATTCAGTTACGGGAGTTACAGGAATTTTCGTAAAGTCTTGTGCTTCATAATCAGCTTCTTGGTTTCCTGCGGCGGATAATTTTTGTGAAAAATATCCATAACGATATAACAAACCTACTCCTGTGATTTTAGTTGCTTTGTCGCTGGCTTCTTTCAGATAATCTCCTGCTAAAATACCCAAACCTCCTGAATAAATTTTAAGCGAAGAATGCAACCCATATTCCATACTGAAATAGGCAACAGAAGGACTTATCATTTCCGCCTTCTTACTCATATATTCTTGAAAATCAGCATATACTTTTGACAAATGTCTCATAAAAACTGCATCATTTTCAAGTTCTCTGTAACGTGAAAGCGGAATACTATCCAAAAGTGCAATTGGATTTTTACGAGAATGCGCGTCAAGCCAACGCACAGGGTCTATGCTTTTGAACAATTCATACGCCTCATCATTCCAACACCACCAGAGGTTTTTCGCCAATTCTTCAAGTGGCTGCAACGCCTGCGGAATAGAGCGATGAACAATGATATTTCTCCAAATTGGTGTGTTTACAATTTTGCTCTTCTCTAAATAAGAAGAAGTTTCATTTTCAATATGTGGTAAATTAATTATCCTATCTTCAATATTTTCCAACGTCAATTCGTAACTTTTTATATAATTTTTCACTAAATTTTTCCACAAAGCAGTTTCTGAAATTTTGGTTGCAGTTTCACGCAGAACTTCAAAATCTTCTTCCTTGATTTGTTGTAGAGCAAGTAAATTCTTAGTTACTTCACCTACCACATCGCCATAATTGCTATCATTGCGATTAATAACTTCAAGAGCACTTTGTTTTTCTGAATAATATTCATTTACCCATTTTCCAAATCCTGATAATGAAGTAGTTATTGTAGGAACTTTAAATACTAAACTTTCTAATGGTGTATATCCCCAAGGTTCGTAATATGAAGGAAAAACCGTCTTGTCTAATCCGACAAGTAAATCATAGTAGGCCAAATTGAAAACTCCGTCATTTCCGTCTAAATAGCTCGGACAGAAAATCACTTTCACTTTGTCCTCTTTACGGTTGAAAAGTTGTTGTTCTGAAATTCGACGTAAAATTTGGTCATTGTAACTATCTGATAAATAATGTGTCAAGTATTTTTGTTCACTTACTGTTGCTTGTTGCGGATTTTTTAGATTGTGTACCAAATTTTGATTAGCCCCTTCGTGTGCTGTTGGAATTAAAATGAATGCAAGTAGCTCTTTTTTGTTTTTAGGATTTCGGTTAAGAGCCCCCAAAGCATCGATGAACACATCAATTCCTTTGTTTCTAAACTCATATCTTCCACTGATTGCCACCATTTTAACTTCCTCATTCACAGCATGTCCAATGAGCGCTTGTGCCACTTTATGAAGTTGTTTTTTAGCATCTTTTCGTTTTTTATCAAATGTTTTGGCGGCTGGCACAAAACTATCTTCAAATCCGTTAGGAGTAAT
>JBGYFE010000078.1:0-8832 GCA_041819925.1 Capnocytophaga sp. | reverse complement strand
GATTTTTGCAAAAATACTCAAATCGTGCAAACCTGAGATGTGGCGATGATTCTGACTGATTTTTTTGATAATCGTTTTAGGCTCAATGATTTGTAAAAATCCCGTTTTTTTGTACCATAAATACCGCAAAATATCGGTAGGGAGAATTTAAAATTAAAATATTCCCGAAAAGAGGGAAAAATGGTGGCTTGTTGGCTGAACAATTTGCCTTTGAGTGCGGAAAAAATCGCGGAACAAATGCACCCAAAACGCGGAATGTGGGTTCGTTTTATTCGGGCTTTACGCTTGGCGGAATATAGCAAAAAAGCTGGTTTTGAGAAACTTAAAGACCTTTTAGACATTTTTTACAATCAAGTTTATGAGGTAGAACAGGCTCGTATCAATCATTTCCGATTGAAATATGATGCTGAAAATACATTTTTGTTACTGAAAAAACGCCCTGGCTTGTTCGCTCGTTCGTTGTTTTCCAATATGTTATGGTTCGGGGCAGAAGTTACGCTCAACGCATTTAAAGAAATCATTGACCAAGTTCCGATGCGATTGCTTTTGACCTTAAATTCATATTCCGAAATTTATTTCAGAAAAGAAACCTCACGAAGCATAAAAACCATTGTGGGAACTCGTGTGAATGTTCCTGCACATCAGTTAGTTAGACTGTATTATTCGGAAGAAGATTTAAAAGCTATGCGTCAAAGTGTGGAGGAGCTTTGTTTGTTCGCTTTTAAAAAACGATTTCAGAAAGAAGAGTCTGATTTTCAACATATTTATATAGAACCTTCATTGTATAAAATTCCGCTCCCGATTGGCGACCGAAGTCAAAATATTCAGGATTTTGAACCTACTTTGATGGGCGAAATTTTCCCATTGGAAGGCGATAAAATCCGTTTGTTTATGCAATGGGGAGAGGGATTACCTGCACAGCATTTGGATATGGATTTGTCGTGTTTTATTACCTACGAAAAGGGCGTTCGGATTTGTAATTATGCTAATTTAACTCCACACGGCTGCAAACACAGTGGGGATATTCGTTCTATTCCTCATAAAATCGGAACTGCGGAATACATTGAAATTGATGTAGTTACCTTGCAAAAATTCAAAGCTCAATATGTGAGTTTTACTTGCAATGCGTATAGTGTGGGTGGTATAACTCCCAATTTGGTAGTCGGTTGGATGGATTCTAAACACCGAATGAAAGTATCGGAAAATAGCGGTGTGGCGTACGACCCTTCGTGTGTGATAAAGCAAGTTCGCATTTCGCAACCTTTGCAGAAAGGATTGGTTTTCGGCGTGTTAGATGTTCAACAGCGACATATAATTTGGTTGGAAATGCCTTTCGATGGGCAAACTGTCGGTAGTTTGGACAAAGAAAATGTATCGGCTATGTTGCAAAAGCTAAATGCCAAAATAACGGTAGGAAAACTATTGAAAATCAAGGCAAAAGCACAAGGTTGGCAGATTGAAGAAACCCCTGAAACGGCACAAACTATCTATGATATAGCGTGGGCAAGAAATTTGGAAAACATTACAAAACTATTTGTAGATTAGGAAAATAATTGGGTAATTGTTAATGGTTAATTGTTAATGGTTAATGCCTTGTTCCCCCTTTGAAGGGAAGTCTGCGTAAGCAGAGTATGTGAGGGGGATGTATAAACTTTTCATAAAATAAAAAAATCAATAGAAATGAAAGTAGATTTAGATAAAATTGCTCTGTTTTGCACGGAAAACAAAGAAAAACAACTTTTAACAGAACTAAACAAAGCAAAAAAATTAGACATTGTAGAGCACGGAACACAACTAATGGAGTTTTTTACCCAACTTTTCATTGCAAAAAAGTATGAACCGCTGGAAATTCTCTATCCTGACTTGTTAAAATTTCCTTTTAGTAAGGAATATGCCATTTGGGAGGCAGTAGAAACTCTTTTGGGGCTGTGTTTTGCCTGTCCGTGGGCTACTAACGAGCAAAAAGAAGTTCTCAAAAAGCGTCATCAGGAGTTAAATGACCATAAAAAAGCCAATCCTGAGGTGTTAGAAGCCGAATTAGAATTTTTTCCAAACCTTTTTGAAGGAAATCAAGTGGAAGAATGTCAAAAATATGTGGAAAATAGCATAAAAAATAAGGATTTATCAAGCGAACAATTTAACAGAAGAATACTTTTGCAAGAAGCCATACGCGGGAATCTCGCCAATGAGTCTGATGAGCTGAAAAATATCATTCAAGAGCAGGCAGAAATACTTATTTCAGACCGATTTTCCGAAGAAGCGATAAAAAAAGCACTCAATCCGACTGTGAAAAAGAAAAAATCAACGCTATTTACCGATATTCAAGTCTTTTTGAAGGATAATCCACTGGAAAATGAAGAAGATTTCTTGGAAAATGAAGAAATAATTTGGATAGATTGGCGAGAATATGATGAAGTTATCGTTAGTTATGTGTCAGAAGAGCTTCCAAAGGCTCAAAAAATAGCATTTTCATCAGAAATTAACCTTAATACTAATGAGGAAACCTATTTTTTGACCCAAAAAAAACGAAAAATGCCCTTTCCTTACCAAAATGGCGTGATGGAAAGAGATATTACGCTAAAAACTATCGGCGAATTTATAGCAGAAACACATCAGTTGTGCCTTGTAAAGCCTTCTTTGGGGTCTGACACGCTGGGTTTTATCGTTTTGAATAATAAAGATTGGGAAAAATTGCTTTCCGAATTTGGAAAAGAGAAAACAACCTACTTTTTTTCGCCTGTTACCGATGAAAAAGCAATGTTCAACCTTAAAATGAACGAAATTGAACAAATTTTAAAGAAAAGAAAAGCCAAAAAATCGTTTTAACGGAGAGATTTTATCCTTTTTTCGTTTATTTTCGTTAAAAAATAGAATTCATCAGTAAATTTTCAAGGAAAACGGAAAGGTATGAAATATTATAGCGTTTAATTTATAACTAACTGAAAATGAAGATACATTATTTTAAAGAAAACTTAATAGATAATTTTTCTATTGAAAATCAACATTTTGTAGGGGTTACCTTTGATAATTGCACTATCGGAAGCAATGATATAGATAATTTGCAGAAAATCAAAGATGTAACATTTGAAAATTGCTATTTTCTTTTTACGGATTTTCGTCCGTGTATCCTTGAAAATGTGCGATTTAAGGACACAAAATTTGAGGATTATGGCATTTTGTGGAGTCCGTTTTTTAACCAAGTTACCATTGAGGGAAAAATAACCAGTTTTAGGATAAATTCTACGGGATTTATTTCCTTTAAAACTCCTGAATTTCAGGCGAAATTAGACGCTTTCCGAGTGGATTTTTACCAAAAAGTAAAGTGGGCATTGGATATTTCAAAGGCAAAGTTATCCAGTTTTGATTATGAAGATATTCCTGCTCGATTATTTGTGAGAGACCCTGAAACTCAATTTGTTATTACGAAAGAAAAGTTTCATTCACTCAGTCAGTTAGATGATAGTTTTAAACAAAATTTCAGTTATGTAACGATGTATTTAGAAAATTTTTTGGAAAGTGAAGCCACCGACAAAGTACTCACCGTACCAATGGCTCGCCCGAAAAAGTTCCGCCAACCAATTTTGGAAGGATTGCAAGAGCTTAGAAGACAAGGACTTGCAGAGAAAGATTAATTTTCTATTTATTGAGAAATAAAATTTATGAAAAATATCAAATCAAAAGCCGAAAAACTCATACAAGAAGGTAAATTTTTTGAATGTATTCAAGATTTTAGGAAAAAAACTGCTGAAATATTAGAAATCAACGCGGAAAACATTCCATTTTATGCAGAAAATTTCCTTATTTTTATGTATTTCGGTCATTTTAAAGAAGCTAAAAAGCTCACCAATCTCGTAATAGAGCATTTGGAGGCGATAAACATCGTCCCTCAGCACGAATTATGCTTTCAGATAGGAAAAATATTGCTTTTTTCCAAAGAATATGATAAAGCATTGTGTTTTTTTGACCTTGCAATGAGTAAAACAACTCAAAATGAAGAAGAAATGCTTTATCTTACCTATTCGGGCATCACTTATTACTATATGAAATATGATATTGAGGCAGAAAATATTTTCAAAGAGGTAATTTCCGACAAAAATGGAAAGAAATTATATCTTCCGTATTACTTTTTAGAGAAAATGTATCTTGAAAAAGTCAAAAAGTGGCATAAAGTTTATGAAACGCAACTAAAAAAAGCCTCCGAACAAGAAGTTTTATGGCAAATAGAATTTAATAATGACTTCCGAAAGATGTTTAACCAGAAGGAATTGCTTAAAAATAGGAAACATATTCGCATAGAAGACCTTTCTGACAGCCTTATTTTGGAAGATATATGGGAAACCAGCAATTTTGTAAATCAAAATATCCCTAAATTGGTACAAGCTATTGATAATTCGGGAGTTATTGCCAAAAATCACATCTATATTGTAGCTGAATTTGTGGAAGATGAAAGCAATGAAAACAACTATTACGGACTTATCATTGACCGAACTGACGGAAACCTTTACGAGTATGCTTTTGAAAATCAGGAAATTACGCTTACTCTTAAAAATCCAGAGGAACTCGCTCCAAGTGAAGCCATTTACCTACGAGTTTTGCCGAAATTATAAAAAAAAATACTTTTGTATCAAAAATAAAAGCAATGAAACGACAATTTATCAATTTTGAATCTGAAAAAATACTTGTGTTAAGTATTGAAAATGAAAAACTTATCTCTGAAACAGGAAAAGAGGGAAAATTGCGTACTACCGAAAAAGCATTTGCCTCTACCGAAGAAGTTTTAGCTGCATTTGACAAAAAAGAATGGGAAAATCTGAAAAAAGGCTTTGTTTATCACAACGAAAACGCCCAAACAGGCGAGCCGATATTGCATAAATTCATCAGTCGCGGTTACACAGGGGCATTATCGTTTGCCCAAACGCCCAAAGGTTTCTTTATTTACGAAGCAGGTGAATATGATGGCAAAAAGGAAGAGGATTTTATGCAACAGATTGATTTACAAGGCAGACTTCTGAACCGATTTCAGTTGCCAAAAATTTTGGCGTGGGAGATGAAATACAACGCTGAAACTGACGAAATTATGATGAACCTTGACCATATTTCGTATCGTTTTCGGTTGGAAGATGAAGTTTTTGAAAAGGTGAAAGAAAAAATCAAAAATACATCGCCCTATGGTAAGTTTTGGGCGGAAGAAAGTAAAGGGCAAATAAAAGTTTTTGAAACGGAAACAGGCAACCTAAAAGGCACAATAAAAACAGGATTTCAAAAAGTGAAGGATATTCTTTTTTCGGATAACTATCTGATTGCTAATGATTTTTATTGGGATAAAGGAATGAAATTCTTTGATTTACAAACTTTGGAAGAAGTAAAACGAGAAGGCTTTGATATTGCTGAAAAATTTCCTGTTTTACAACAAATTTGCCTCAGTCCTGACCAAAAATATTTGGCTCAACAACGCGTGAATTTTGTGTATGTGTTTGATTTTCAAAATGGTGAATTGTTATACAAATTCCCGATAGAACATTTGGTAAAAACCTGCCAAATGCAGTTTGTTGCCGAAGGATTGGCTATTCGCACCGATTATGGCTGTTTTAGTGTGTATAAAATTGGTTAGTTTAATACTTGAAAATCAGTAAAATAATGAAAACGGCAAAGGCGGTACTTTTTTCAAATGAAAAGGAAATTGGCAAAGTAACTTTGTCAGTTGGAGATTTTACGATGGGAGGCGTTGTAGGAGATTTTTTTCCGAATGAAGTGTATTTGACAGAAATTCAGCATTTTGTATGGAATTTTTGGGAAAATTACGATAAGTATAATGATTATTCCGTATTTTTTATGGAACAGTTACGATTGCAAATTCAGCTGGAAAATGGCTTGTTTTTGAACCCTTTGGGTGGGATTGTTTTGGAAGATTTTTCCGCCGAAGAACCCGTAAAACACCTTGAAATGGCAGGCATAGACACGGAAATTATTGAAAAGTATATTTTGTGAGCAAATTCAATCAAAAATGAAAGTAAAAACCAAATCTGACAATCTGCCAAGTATAGAACTTCCTGCTGAATTACAGCAATTTATATCGGAAGCCTACCGCATTTTTACGCATTCACTTAATGGAAAGTTAAATGTGTGTTCGCCTTGTTGTATTTCAGAAGAACAAGTGAGAGAATTGATAACAACACCTGTTTCAGAACTCTCATTATCAATCATTTATGATTATTTAGATGCGGTACATTACGATGAAGCGGGATATGAAATCAAACATTTTTTGCCTCGAATTTTGGAATTTTTGGCAGATGGATTTGATTTGAGCCACTCCACTGAATTGATGCTTCAAAGATGCCATTTCAAGAAAAATTGTTGGCGAGAAACAGAGTTGGATTTTATGAATCGTTTTTCAAGCGAATTTATCAAGTATGTTTTAACGAATTCCACTAAAAGCAAGTGGGACAATGCAATAAGCTATATTTTGATGTTCGATTTGGCAGAACTTCCAACCGAGCATTTGCTAAAAATTTGGAAGGAAATGCTATCTTATTCCCGAACGGCTTTCCAACATTTTCAGGATTTTATGTACTATGATATTGATTATGAGGGCTATTATAGCAATTCATTTTCGCATAATCCTGATTTTAACAACCAAGTGAGAGATTGGGTAACAAGCGAAGGACTCGCAAAAAAAGTACTACCTCTCATCGAAAAGGAATATTTTGAAAATCAAAGCCTTACAGACGAAGACCGCTATCATTTAGACATACTTTACACCCAAATGGAGCGGAATTTTAATTAAAATCAACCATTTACTTCAAAATAGCCCGAATGAGTTCTGTGTTTCCGTTATCATCGTCCGTAATGAACACAACTTCCATTTTATCAGTTGATTTTGAAGGGTTTAAAGTAATAGATTCCACTTTTAGTCGCTGCTTTCCATTGGGAATCAATCCATAGCGAGTTACCTTACTGTCTTGAAAATCAGTTATATCAATTTCTCCGACTAAACTTCCGATGATTTCACCATCATTGTAGGCATCATTCGTAGCTTCTGCTGAGGCTGTAAATATGATTTTTGAAGAATTCAACGTTGCGGCTCCCGAAAATCCTGCTTCGTAGCTTTGAATTTTCGGCAAAACAATGCGCTTGCTTTCCAATTTTGGAAGCTCTCCACCTGTTAGATGAGCTATAAACTCTTGATAATTAAATCGAATTACGACATTATTCGCTCTGTTGAACAAATATAAAAATCCGTCAGCGAAGGCAGTCGCTTCGATGTTGAGTTCTGAATTTTCAAGTAAAGGCAATGTTTTTAGATGTTCGTAAAAAGCTGATATAGAATGTTTTTCAATACTATTTTCTTTGCCCAAAAACACTCGAACAAAAACATCACGTTGTGGTGACTTTGAACCCGAACCAAAAATAACAAGCTCGTTTTCTGAAATCATTTCCAAGGTTTCAAAATCTGGTTTTTGCTTCTTTTTTATTCTATTTCCTTTAAATTCAATATTTTCCGTAGGAAAAAGACGGATTTTTTCTTCCAATTGAAAATGTTTGTCGATGACATACAAAAACGGACTGTCATCACCAATAGCGTAATATTTTCCGTTATTTTGTGCAATGCCTGAACCACTCGGAAAATCAGGTATGTTTTTCGTTTCTTTTATCTGTACTTTCATTTTTTTCTGACTATATGTAACGTAACAACCCAAAATTGATACTAAAATTAAAAAAAGAATACGTTTTTTCATCGAAATACAATCTTGATTAAATTATTTTATAAATAAGCTATCTCTTTTTTTGGCAAAGGCATATAAAAACACGAATAAACTCAAAAAATATGCAATTCGAGCCAAATAATCGCCTCCTTTGGTGTAAAATGTTACTTCATCATTTAAGTTTATAGTATTTTTCAAACTTCCTTGTTTTTCATATTCTAATGCGCTTATGATGTCGCCTCGTTGATTGATGAAAGCCGAAATTCCGGTGTTGGCACTTCGGGCAACACTCCGACGAGTTTCAATGGCACGCAATCGGGCATAACTGAGTAATTGTTTATGTCCTTGTGTGTTTTGCCACCAAGCATCATTAGTGAGAATTGCTAAAAAATTTGCTCCATTTCGGACGTATTCTGTAACAAATTCACCATAAATTGATTCGTAACAAATGATTGGAGCTGCTTTTCCTTTTGTATTTTCACCAAAAAACACACTTCTGTTGCTTTGGGTGGTTTTTAAGGCTACCGTTCCGCCCAAATCAATCAAAGTTTCACCTAAAATAGGCTTTAAAACGCCTTGATATGGAAAATTTTCAACTCCAACGACTAATTTTGACTTGTGATAGAGCGGAATTTTTGTATTTTTAGTAAGTAAAAAAGCAGAATTATAGTCGTTGTACCAAATGTTGTGTTCTTCCAAATAATTGCTCTGAGGTGTAATTTTTGTAGCATCGGAAATAAAATCAATCATAGCCACGCCTCCGATAATATTTAAATTTGGGTATTGGGCAAACATTGAGCGCAAAGTTGAAATTTCCCACGAAGTTGGCAGGCTTTGCAGTTTGATATTATCCGCAAAAACCGTTTCGGGAGTAATGATAAAATTCACATCTTCATCAAGTTTTTCTTCCGACAATTTTACCAATAATTGAGCAATTTCTTGATTTGAAATTTGATATTTTTCGTGATATGGGTCAATGTTTGGCTGTAAAACGATGGCTTTTATCGGATTTTCCTTTTCTTTGTAATTATAATATACAAAATAAGAGAAAATTATAGGAATAGCGAACCATAAAACGGCAATTCCAACGCCCTTTGCCATCATTTTTCGGTTTTTATCTCGCAAAAAG
>JBGYFE010000077.1:0-3125 GCA_041819925.1 Capnocytophaga sp. | reverse complement strand
GTTAACGTGAGTTTGTAGCTCGTGTCCATACCGAAATTTACAACAAAGCAAAATGCTCGCATTGGCGAACACTTCCTGCCGATTGCAGTAAAGATTTTTTACTTTTTTTATGGCGTTTTCCTTTTTTGAGAAATTGTTTTTGATTGTGCAATTTTGTCGTGATTTTTATCATAGCCTTTGGCGTGGTCTTTAAAGAAAAACGGCACAAGAATCAGCAATAAAACCGATACAACACCCAAAATTGCCACCGTAATAGCACTTTTTTTAAACTCTTCGGGAGTGATTAGTGTATTAAAGTTCCATAAATCTGCCAGAAAGTAAGCACCAACTGACAAAATAATCAGCACTATAATAGTTCCAATAATATATTTCATCTTTTTAAATCTAAAAGGTTAAGCGAAAGGTTAAAAACTACATTTTTTTTAAAATTTCTTGCTTTTTAAGCTCAAAATCTTCAGCGGTGATAATGTTTTCATCCAACAGAATTTTTAGTTTGCGAAGCTTTTCCCCAGCGTCGCCACTTTCTTTGGAAAGAACAGCATCGGTTTGTTCGTTGAATTTCTTGCCGATTTCCATTCCTACGCCAAATTGAAGTCCCGCACCTGCAAGTCCGCCTTCGTTTCTGGCGGCATCGCGTAACGCACGAAGTTTTTCCAACTCCACATAATCCAATCCAGCCTCCTTGGCGGCTTGTACATCGGCACTTATGTCAGCAACACGACCGATACGCTCTTGGGTGGCTTCATCAAACTGCGTCCCCACAATGCGAAAATCGGTGAGTGCAAGCCCCAAATTTTGATATTCTTCATTGATTTTTGAGGCAATTTCTTGAGAAATTTCGTGAATTTTTCCATCAATTTCAATATAGGAATATTTCTTTTGGTGAATCAATTCGGCAATCAGCTGTGGGATTCGCTCGGCAACGGTTTTGCTCATCGTTTCCGACAAAAATTCGTCCGTTTCGCCAATAATTTCCGTATAGAAATATTTAGGATTGGCAATGATATACGAAAAGTTTCCGTTTAGACCCAATTCTACGGGAATTTTATACACCGCATCAACGAACTTAATCGGATTAGGTGTTCCCCAACGCTGATTGAGAATCTGTGCTTTGCGGAAAAAATAAATTTTTAGTTTATGTTCGCTCTCAAAATTCTGACGCAAGTTGGTCAGTGTGGTAATAAACGGATGATTATCGGTTTTTAGGTTATAGATACCTTCTTGTTCGATGATTTCTACCAAAGTGCCTTCATATACCAAAGCACATCCTTGCGAGGGTGCGACAATAAGTTTGGAAGCATTGATAATTTCATCGCGTTTTGATGGATATTTCCACCAAATCACATTCGGTTTGGGATTTTTCCACTCGATGACAGCAGAAAGTTGATTGTTGAAAATATTGAATATGCTCATAGTTTTTTGATTTTATCGTTGGGTTAATGACTTTATCGCTGGGTTAATGACTTTATCGCTGGGTTAAGATTTTTCTAAGTTTGGATTCTTCTAGTGTTCCTTCTTTTGTGTTGAGAATGAAAACATCATAAGCCGCCAGCAAATATCCGTCCTTTATTTTAGAGACTTCACTAGAGGTTAGGTATGTTACATTTTGGTTCTTTTGCTTAGTAAACTTCACCTCGCCAGTTTGTGCATCAAGCACCTGAAAAAAGTACGGACTGCTTTCTGCCACATCGTGTTTGAAATAGATAAGTAGCTCATTTTCATCAAAATGCAGTACTTCGGGCTTAAAATAAATTCTCCCTGGGGTAAGGTTTTCAAAAGAGCTAACTCGTGATGCGTCGTCTGTAAGGATATGAAAGCCTTCTATTTCATCCCAAGGGCTATCCCCCCAACGCAAAAAAAAGCCTTCTATATGGGTAACCCATTTGCCCTTGTGTTTTTATTTTAAAAAGCTCTGGAAATTTATCTTCTATCTTATTCTCTGAAAGTGGAGATTCTTTTGAAAAAGCGAATCGAACAATGTCCTGCGGTGCTTTGGGAAGCTCCAAGATAAAGCGCTTTGCTTCTGAAAAATCTCCCTCACGAAGAGCCTTATTAATCTTCGGAAAATAATAGTATTCACTTCCCAAATTATTGGTTATTTCAAGTGAGTTTTCAAAGGAAGTGTTCGTACTTACCTCGGCAAAGCCTTTTTCAAATTCAGGCAAACCGATGGTTTGTGGTGTTACCTCACTGATACTTAATGTTTTTTCATCTAACAAAAACAAACGATTTTTATTGATGACAATATACGTTTTGCCTTCGTCCATTTTTTTTGAGCGTACATTATTAACTCTTTCTATATCAATAGGAATGGTAGCTATTTCTTTAAAGGTTTGGGCGTTAAAAAATCCAAAAGTAGGCTGATAGGTTTGGTCAGGATGATGTCCAGAAATAACATCTCCTACAGCGACGGCAATAGGCTGACCATCTTTGTCGGTGGTGGGTATAAATTGCTCAATATCCCAATAGGGCTTGTTCTCTGAAACAGGAGGAGAATAAGATGCAGTATTTGGCTGAAAAAGTGAAAATTTAGGCATTAAGAAAAATATCATCACAAAAAAGGCAGCAACTCCAATGCCTACCAATTTCAACATTTTTAAATGATTTGCTGAAAGTTGAGGCGCATCATAGGTATGCTTATGATGAATATGGATGTCATCATTATCAATAAAAAACTCTGAATGACAGCTATTACAACGATAATAGTCCGTTCTCGTTTCAGTGGCTTGTGTGCTTCCGCATTGCGGACATTTGATTGGTTTTATACGTTTTGCCATTTTTGAAAACTTAAATTCAAATAAACAAAGTAATTTTTTTTAATGTATTATATCATAATAATGGATTAGCTCTTGACAAACAAAACCCTATTTATCTTTTTTAGACAGAAAAACCACACCAGCCAATGCTGCAACAATTCCAAGTCCTAAATAAAGATAACCAGTGGTTTTGGAATCCTTGTTTTCCGCTTTGATTTCCAAGTTGCCTATTTCAATGCCTTTTGAACTGTTGTCAATAATTTGATACCCTTTATATCCGCCATACACTCCAGCGGCCAATAACACAATGGCAATAATCTTTTTCATTGCCTTATCCTGTTGAAATTGAATGGATTAATATATTTATTG
>JBGYFE010000076.1:0-7700 GCA_041819925.1 Capnocytophaga sp. | reverse complement strand
CAAAGCGGGTGCAAAAGTAATACTTTTTTATTAACTAACAAACTTTTTTGAAGGTTTTTTCCGATTTTTTTTAAATGAAAATTACAATTTGTTGATTATCAAAATAATAAAAATTACACTTCTCAAAAAATATTATAAGAGTTTGTGCGTACTATACACAAAAAATAAATAAAAATACTATTTTATGTGTATGAATTCATCAAAAAGAATATCTAAAAGAAAAATTATAAGTGCGTCCGAAACCAAAATATACGCGATTTCTAACATCTACTTTTTTGTAAAGTTTACTTGTTTCAGTAGCGTGTATGTTATCTTGAGACTCCGCTATATAATGGCTATCTAACAGATTATACAAATTTAAACCAAACGTTACGAACTGTTTCTTTACCAAAGGCAATTTATAGGAAAAACTCAAATCAAACAAATTATAACTCGGCAATTTTAAACTTCCTTTCGACGCTGTTTCACTATCACTGAATGCATATACATCAAAATTTGCATATAAATTATTTATGTGTCGCCAATCAAAATTAATTTTGAATCGGCTAATTGGTGTAAGAATGACTCCTACGTTTGTGGTAACTTGCGCCGTTCCTCCAACTCTTGTTTTGTCAAGAAGTAGAGGTAGTCTGTTAGATGTAGCACCAGAAATCACGTAAGGTTGCCGAGTTGCTGTCTCATAAGTCATCGCTTCGGCATTTCCTTCGTAGAACCAATCGCCAAAAGAAAGCATTGTGTTTACGTCTAAGTATTTGTTATATTTGTAAAATAACTCCAACTCGATTCCTTGATGGATTTCACTCAATCGTGATATTTCAGCATAGTAGTTTGTTCCGTTAGTATCCGTATCTATTAAATTATTTTTACGCTCATATCTATCCTTCCAAGTTGTTCTGTAAAGGTTTGCCTTAATATTTACTTTTTCTGACTTAAATCCATAACCCAACTCAATGCCTAATATTTTCTCATTTACATTATCTGAACTCGGAAAATTCAAATTTCCTCTGTAAACAGCGTTGAAATTGGGTTGTTTAGAATAAAATCCAATATTAGAAAATATGTTGTGATTCTCAATATTGTGATTAACTCCTGCCTTGACGTTATATCCCAAGAGGCTTTCCACACTTGTTTTTGTAGGCATTAAAATATTTGTTCCGTTAATAGGTGTTCCTTCTTTCAAAAAGTTATCCGTGCGGCTGTATCCTTTATCTGATATAGAACCTTGTAAGAAAGCGGAAAGATTTTCTCTGGTATATTCCAACTGTGCAAAAACTCCTAACCAAAATACTTGTCCTTCGTAATTATAAGCTATTGTATTTGAAACAGGGTCAATTCCTGTAAAAAAGGGTATGTAAGAAGGATAATTTCTATTAGCGACAGAAACATAATTATTTGTTGTAAGATTTTTATTCGCGTCATCTTTGTAAAAAGTTGCTCCCAAAAAATCATTCACCATTGCATAATGATAGCCTTTGTAATAACGCCCATCAAATCCGACATTCAAAACAATGCCTCTGAACAATTCACTACTCAAATTTGTTAACGCTCCATACCAATCGTGAGAATTAATCCTCGCTCCACGCACCAACGTTCCTGCATCTGGCGCAGATATTTGATTTTCTTTCACAAGTTGGTCAAAATCATACAATCCTGTTGTTACGTTTCTAAAAGAATTTAGTCCTTGACCTTTCACCAAACCGTATGCTTGCGTTCCGAAACCTCTACCAAAAGATGTGTAAAATGTGGTGTTGAGCATCGTTTTTGAGGAAATATTCCAATCCCAATTGAGCATAAATAGAGGTTTATGGTACACATTTCTGTGTGTATTATACTCTACACCGTTTAAAATTCCCAAATCAGGATTATATTTTCTATTAGGTTTTCCATTGCCGTATGCCAAAGCATTTGCTATGGATACGTAAGAATTTCGTTGATTGTGCCATTGAGGAGCTCCCATCATCATCAACTGTAATGTATGCTGCTCAGAAGGTGTATAACCCAACGCTAAATAGTAGTTGTAACTCTCAAAATCTGTTCCGTTCACATATTTCTCACCCGAAGTGTGCCCTAAAAGCACCGATGCTGAAAACCCTTTTTTACTTTTTCCTGTGTTATAAGAAATTGCCGTTTTAACATCATAATTATTTCCAAAAGAACTTAACATCCAGCCACCCTCACGCATATCGGCAGAGCGAGTAATGATGTTCAAAGTTCCTCCAATAGATGCAATCGCCAACTTAGAAGCTCCTAATCCCCTCTGTATCTGCAATAAAGAAGCTGTTTCAGCAATGCCAGTCCAATTGCTCCAATACACTCTGTCATTTTCCATATCATTGACAGGCACTCCGTTGACTGTTACTGCTATGTTTTCATTATTAAAACCGCGTATGTTGATATTTGAATCACCATACCCTCCTGCTTTTGTAACATACACGGAAGGCGTTCGATTCAACAGTTCAGGAAATTCTCGATTTCCTAATTTTTCATTTATTTCTGAGGCAAAAATAGTTGAAACAGCCACAGGAGTTTTTCGTTCTTTGGCAACATCTAACAGTTGATTGTTAACAACAAACTCTGGCAATAATTGCATATTTTCCTCTAAAAACACTTCTACATAAGGTGTTTTACGTGCAAAACGATACGATATTTCTTTGGAAATAAACCCTGTGTGAGAAATTCTCAAAACACCTATTTTGGTGGGCACTTCCAATAAAAACTCTCCCTTATCATTGGTTGAAACTCCCATAAGATTTCCTTTTAGAACCACATTGACACCAGATAATGGTTCTTTCGTTTCTTGGTGAATCACCTTTCCTGTAACAAATTTTTGGGAATAAGTAAAGTTAGTACTTATCAAAAATAGTACTAACAAGTGTAGTAGCTTGCTTCTCATCTCTCTTTGTTCATTAATCTTTTCTCGCTGCAAATTTTAAAAAATTATCCATACTTCAACGTTAACAATTCGTTAATGATTTAGGAAATGATTAACCTCTTTCGATTATAATTATCTCAAAAAAACAACATTAAAACAAAATTTCTGCCTTAAAAATAATAATTATGTAACACAAATGATTTTATATTCTTTTTTGTTCACCAATTTAGAAAAAAATGCTAATTCTTATTTTTATCATAAAATTTTTATTTCTACCTTTTTTAGCGAGAAATTTCTTGAAAAATAGCAAAAAAGAGAAAATAAAAAACTCCGAACATTGGATATATTCGGAGTTTATCGCCTGATATTTCACTGTTATTTCATAATTTCTTTCAAAACTTCGGTTTTTCCATCAATCATTTCAGGATTTCCTACACCTAAAATATGGGTTATCAAGGGATAAACGTTTACATTTTCAAATGTATTTAATTTATATCCTTTTTTAATGTTGTGCCCTGTGGCATAAAAAATTCCGCCCATATCAGGTGTTGTGTATGGATTGTAACCGTGCGTACCCCATTTGTTTTGCTTTTTGGCGAGAGGATGATTTTTGTCAGGAATCATATAGTAAGGTGCATCACACGTTAAAACAATGTCTCCAATTCGGGTATCTTTGTTATAGTGCCATTGTTTTGGGGTCTCGTTTCGGAAATATACCGATACACGAGGCGCTAATTTTGATTTCACATATTGGTAAATTTCGTTGGTGTCTTCTTGATTTTTGACGTAAATATGTCCGTGCATTCCATTATTGACAAAATGTGCTTTATCTTTCAGATAATCAGCAACTTCATCAGTAGTTATTAAATACTCATCGTTGGACTGCATTTCGGTCATTCCGTGGTCAGAGACTACAATAGTTGTGATGGGCAAATCAAGGTTGCTTACTTTTTCCATCAAAATTCCTAACAAGCGGTCAGCTTCTTGAACGGCTTGTTTTAACGTTTCAGAATTGGGTCCTGAATTATGACCTTCGGTATCGACAAATGAAAAATAAAGCGTTACGAATCGAGGACGTTCATTTTTAGGCAATTGAAACCAGCGAATTACTTGTGCTATACGCTCCTCATCAGGCACTTTTTCGTCATATTTGTAGTAGTACGTTGGAAATTCCCCTTGAATGGGAGCTTCTGAACCCACCCAAAAGTACGAAGCTGTTTTCATTCCGTGTTTTTGTAGCCACTGCCAAAGCGGATAGCCTTTATAGTAGAAAGGGTCTTCAACTTTGGTTCTGTCACCAATGGTGTAAAAAACATCACGCTCTTTTACATAGAATTTGTTATCAACTAATCCGTGATTTCCTGGGTACATTCCCGTAATGATAGAATAATGGTTCGGAAATGTTTTGCTCGGAAAGCCAGAAAGCATCATCTGGGTAGAGGCTCCGTTTTTCGCTAATTGTTTGAAATTTTTCAAGTCATATTTTTCAGCATAATCGTGTCGGAAAGCATCAAAAGAAACCAACAACACGTAGTTTTCTTTCTCATTTGTTTGATTGGTTGTCGTTTTTTTAGTTCCGCAACTGATTAAAAGAAGGGAGAAAAGGAGAAAAATATACTTTTGAAAATTAATTTTCTTTCTCATCATAAAATATTTTAGATAAAAAAAGCCACCTTTAAGCAAGTGGCTTTTTAGTTATTTTAGCTCAGTTACATTAAAATGTATATCTTATACCAAAGTTCCAAGTACGTCCAAAACCAAAGAAAACTTGATTCCTTGTGTCAATTCCTTTGTAAGTACTTGTTGTTGTGGTATCTACGTGACGATTAGTATACGATTCTGAAATATAATATTCATCAAATAAGTTATCAATATTGGCTGAAAAAGTAATTACTTGTTTATTAACCAAAGGCAATTTATATGAAAGTCCTAAATCAAACAAATTGTAGCTTGGTAATTTTAGAGTTCCTTTGGCAGCCTCTGCTACTTGACTAAATGCGTAAAAATCAATATTTGCGTACAAATTGTCAACATAACGCCAATCAACATCAAACTTCAATCTTTCCATTGGAGAAACAGTAAGCCCCAATCCTGCTGTCAGTTGTGCAGCATCTCCTACTTTTGCATCTTTCAGATACAAGTCAAGTTCGTTAGATGTTGTTCCTGTAAGCACATAGGGTTGATTGTTTTCGTCAAATATTCTTGCCAATGCGTTTCCTTTGTAGTGCCAATCTCCGTAAGAGAACATTCCTTTTAGTTGTAGATAGTCATTCATTCTGAAATTAGCATCAACTTCAACTCCTTGATGAACTTCATCTAAGTTAGAAATTTCGGCATAAAAACGATTTGTAACCGTTCCTACTCTCTCTGACAATCCTGATCTTCTCAAATATCTATCGTCCCAAGTAGTTCTATACAAGTTAACATTAGCATTGAATTTTGCCGATTTAAATCCGTAACCAGCCTCTAAACCTACGATTTTTTCATTCGTATTTTCAGGACTCAAATAGTTCATATTTCCTCTGTACACAGAATGAAAGAAAGGTTGTTTTGAATAATAACCTGTATTGAAAAACACATTATGATTTTCATTGATGTTATAATTAGCTCCTACCTTTATGTTATACCCGATGATGTTCTCAAATCCTGTTTTTCGTTGCATCTCTGTGGTAGTTCCTCTTGCGAAAGTTCCAGGAATTATGAACTCATCTATTCGCTGGAAACCTTGATTAGAAATAGAACCTTGTACAAAAGCTGATAATTTTTCAGTAGTATACTCCAACTGAGTAAAAGCTCCTATCCAAGTAACTTCTCCATCATTACTATACGTAATTCTTTCCTCAATTGGGGCAACTTTTCCCCCGAATGGACTGAAATTAGGTTTATTTGATATAGAAGCTGTTACGTAATTAGGATTCATATTTGCGTTATATGTATCTTTGTATGAAGTTGCTCCTAAAAAATCTGAAACTACTTGATAATGATATCCGTAGTAATATCTTCCATCAACCCCGATATTAAACGATAAATTATCTGAAAATTTGTGGGTAAAATTAGACAAAATTCCGTACCAATCGTGAGAGTTTACACTTGACCTACGAATAAGCACTCCTTTATCGGCAGTAGATGCCTGATTGGCAGCAACAATATCATCAAAATTATACAATCCTGTGTTTGCATCTCTGAAATTACTTAACCCTTTCCCGTTTGCTCTGCCCGCATCTCCTGTTCCAAAACCACGCCCAAATGAAGCGTATGCTACGGTACTCAAGGAAGAAGATTCATTCATATTCCAATCCCAGTTTAACATCATCACAGGTTTGTGATAAACATTTCTTCGCATTGAATATTCCTCTCCATTCAAATATCCCCAATCACTATTGTACTTACGATTGGGTTTATCTTCTGACCCTCCATATTTTATAGCATCAGAGATTGCTACCGAGTAACTACGTTGATGATGCCATTGAGGAGCTCCAGTTATCATAAATTGAAATCTATGTTTTTCTGATGGAGCATATCCTAATGCAAAATAGTAGTTATATCCCTCAAATTTAGTTCCATCTACATATCCATCACCTGAGGTTCGGCTTAATAAAACTGATGTAGACCAGCCTTTCTCTCCTTTTCCTGTGTTATATGCTACCAAAGTTTTGGTATAGAAGTCATTTCCGATAGTTCCTGATATTACCCCTCCTTCTTTCATATCAGAAGCCTGCGTTACTATGTTGATAGTTCCTCCTACTGAGGCGATTGCCAATTTAGAAGCTCCCAATCCACGTTGTACTTGCATTGCTGAAGTTACATCTGAAATACCAGCCCAATTGCTCCAATACACCTTTCCGTTTTCCATATCATTCACGGGCATACCGTTTACCATTACAGCAATGTTTTCATTGGCGAACCCACGAATATTGATACGCGAATCTCCAAAACCTCCTCCCGACTTGGTTGCATACACAGAGGGAGTGCGGTTTAAAATCTCAGGAAATTCTTTAGTCCCCAATTTTTCAACTATTTCCGCTGCCTTAATGGTCGAAACAGCCACCGGTGTTTGGCGTTCTTTGGCAATATCAAGTAAAGCACTTCCTGTTACTACCACCTCGCCCAATGCTTGAGCATCAGGTTGAAGTGTTACTCTCACGTTGGCTTTCCCCGCTGAAAGCGTGTAGTTTACTTTCTGAGTTACAAACCCTACATAAGAAATTTCAAGAGTTCCTGTATTGGCTTCCACCTGCAAAGAAAATTTCCCATCCATATCAGTAGAAGCTCCCCTCGTAGTTCCTTTTACCACGACATTCGCTCCCGGAAGGGGTGTGTTAAGTTCTCCGTCAATGACCGTTCCCGTAACAATTCCTTGTGCGTAAGTCATTGTTGTCAACAAAATTAAGGCTAAATTTAAGACCCAGTTTTTCATTTTTCTATTCAATATAAAGTTAGTTTTTGAGAGTACAAAGTTGCATCTTTTTCAAAAAACAAATGTTAAGCTATCGTTAATATTTTAAGAATATATATATATCGCAATAATTTTATGAATAACACATTGAAGTTTTTAAAGCTGCAAAACAATGTATTAACACATTCTCATTTTTTTAACACAAAATCTTTTCTCGTCAAATAAGAGCCAAAATGTAAAATTACAATTTCAAAAATCGAATACAAACAGGTTTAGGCACATAAAACTCATTGGTGAGTTCCAATAATCCGTTTGGCTTAATTTGAAATATTTGAACTGCATTCTCATCACGAGAGGCTACAAACATATATTTACCATCAGGGGTAATAGCAAAATTTCTAGGATGTTTTTTAGTTACCTGATAGCCTATTT
>JBGYFE010000075.1:0-3196 GCA_041819925.1 Capnocytophaga sp. | reverse complement strand
GCTTAGAAGCCTTTATAGAAGAATCGCCCGAAGAACGCTATGTGAATATTGATAAGGTACGTCCTAATCTTGCCTACCTTTTTTTAGGAAAGTATTTAGCAAGTTTCTTAGGGATTTCTCCTAACTCGCTATCTCGTATTCGCAAAAGGCTGAAAATAAAGAAGAAGTAATATCTCACCGGAACACTTATACATTTACGCAAATGATAACTTTTCTCTTCTTCGAAAGAAAGTGCTCTAACTCCTATCTTTCAAAAAACACACACCCTGAATAACAATTATTTACATCTAATAAACAAACAATTTTAGATTGTATCTATCATAATATTTATTTCAGTAGATTTTGCACATTGGGAAAATAGTGTAAATTTGTTCCGATTTTTGAAAATCAAAAGTGTTAACTTTTATTACGTAATTGAGATATTTTAAAAATTTCATTTATTGCATTACTAAATGTTGAAAACGCACAAACGACAAGTTGGTTGTTTTCTATTTTAATTCAACTTGCTATTTTATATTACATTATTTAATTGATTTACAAATATATACAGAATTACTTTGAGCAAAAATCCTTTCAAAGTAACAGCGTGTATAGTTCGTGAAAATAATTTCTTGATATCACTGATGGTAACTTCTATTCGCTTACGCATCTGAGTTTTCTTTTTGCTATCTTCCTTATTATCAATGCGTTTACTATTCTTTTTGCATTGCGTTTTCAGAAAAACACCATATTTGCTAAACAGCTCATCTTCAAGCTCGTAGTTTGTGTAAGCACTGTCTCCATACAACGACGATTCAGCTGGAAGTTTGCCCAGAATCTTATCTAACGCTTTCACATCGGCCACTTTTCCAGCCGTAAAATGAAAAGAAATTGGAACACCTGTTTTTGTTGTAATCAATTGAACCTTAATACCATAAAAATAGGTTCGCATACTTGCCGTGTAGCCCCGCCACTGCTTTCCTTGAACGATTTTCGAACGATTGATACGAATATTTTTACAAATTTCAACAGGAAACGAATCAATAATATATTCCATCTGACAACAGATTTCTTTGAAATATGAAGCGATAAATTCAAAAATTTCGATAAGAATTCCGCCTAATTGATGAAGCCTTCTGTTGAATCTACTTTCTTCTAACATATTGGGAATCAATCCATATTCTTTTACAAATCGGATGGCTGAGCTATGATTTCCGTAGAAATTTTTAGCTGCCAAAACGGCTGTTAATATCACCTCACTATCACTGATTTTACGGCGTTTGTCTTCAACAGGATAAATTTCTTTCAAAATATCATCAATAATACAAAAAATAGCTGTAATTTTGTCTTTGCAAAGCATTGGAATTGTGTTTTTTATGTTCAAAATACAAAACTACAAAACTTTTGCTTTGCTTTTTTAGTTGTAACTAGCAAGTTGGGTTATTTAAGTAAAACAAAAAAGCTGCCTTTTGGCAGCCTTTAACTTATTTAGATGAATACTTATCTACTTTTCCTTGTGCTTTAATTAGCTTTAAGTTTAAGTTATTGATATCCTGTTCCTTTTTTAGAATTTTACCTTTGTACTTAGCATCATCATTAGGAGAAAGATTCCCTTTGGCTTTTTTAACATTATATTTGTTTTGTTCCTTTGCCAACTCATTTTCTTTCTTTTTGATTTGAGTTTCTATTTTTAAAACTTCCTGATTAGCTTTTGCTAAATTTTGTTTGTTTTTCTGAGCAGTTTTTTCTGCCTTAATAGCTTCTTTTTTAGCTTTTTCTTCTGCTTTTTTTGCTTTTTCTTCTGCCTTTTTAGCTTTCTCCTCTGCTTTTTGGGCATCTTTTTTAGCTTTTTCCTGTGCTTTTAAGGCTTTTTCTTGCTGTTTCTGTGCTTGTTGTTCCGTTTTTAACCTCTGCTTTTCAGCTTTCAGTTCAGCCTCTGTCTTGGTAGCTGATGGCGCTCCCAATAATGTATCTATTACGGTTTCTTGCGCTAATGATAATTGGATAAAAAAAAGTCCTGCTATTAAAAATTTTAGTTTCATATTCTCTGCTAATAATATTGTTTATTTTGTTGTTTCTTTAATCTTTTGAGTTGTTTTTTCTGATTTTTCTTTTGCTTGTTTAGTTTTTGTCTCAACTTTTTCAGAGGTTTCTTTTGTTTTTTCTTTCGCCTCTCCTGTTTTTGTTTCAGAAGTTTGTTTCACTTTTTCCCCTGTTTGAGTTGCTTTTGTCTCTGTATTTTTAGCTTTTTGTTTTGCTTTTTCTGCTGATTTTGAGGGCTTTTCTTGCTTTTTTTGTATTTGTTGCTCTGCTTTTGCCTTCTCCTCCTCTACCTTTACTTCTGTTTTGCTGACTTGTGATTTAACAAGAGCATTATCCTTCTCAACTTTCTGAGCTAATGACAATTGAGCTAAAAGAAGTCCTACAATAAATAATTTTAGTTTCATATTTTTTACAATTTATTTGATATATTGGGGCAAAATTAGTCAAAACTTTTTTACAAATAAATTATTTATATTTATTTAAGAAATTAATTAAGAATTTTTCAACTCAACAAAATGAAGTGTAATTAATGTAAAATATTCAGTAAAAATACTTTATATCTAAAATGGGAGTGAAAATAGCTTTCTTATCGGCTAAAAATTTAACAATCAAGTTTTTCAAAAGGAGGAAATAATCGACTTCGATTTGTTTATTTTTATTGAAAATATTACTTTTGGCGAAAACTTTCTGGTTAATTCCAAGCGTATAGGAACTTTGGGCTAAATTTGGAAGTTTGTAAATCGTGAAATGATATGAAAACACTTATTAAAAACGTATATATTGTCAATGAAAACAGTATTTTTCAAGGAGATGTACTCATTGAGGGCGAACGAATTGCAAAAATAGCTTCTGAAATTGAGACCAAAAATGAGTACACAATCATTGATGGTAAAGGTAAATATTTGCTACCTGGGGTTATTGATGACCAAGTACATTTTCGCGAGCCTGGGCTGACCCACAAGGCAAACATTGCCAGCGAAAGCGCTGCCGCTGTGGCAGGAGGCGTAACCACCTTTTTTGAACAACCCAATACTGTTCCTCAAACCACCACATTAGAACTTTTGGAAGAAAAATTTGCAATAGCTTCAAAAACAGCATTTTCCAATTATTCTTTTTTTCTGGGCGGAACAAATGACAATTTAGAAGAACTCAAAAGACTGGACAAAAATGCGTG
>JBGYFE010000074.1:0-27451 GCA_041819925.1 Capnocytophaga sp. | reverse complement strand
TTGAAGTCAGGAGGGAAGTTGGTTTATGCTACGTGTTCCATTCTTCCGTCAGAAAATCGGAAACAAATGGAAATATTTTTGCAATCAGAAGCAGGTAAAGAGTTTGAACTCGAAGCGGAAGAAGCTATTTTTGCACACATTTCGGGCTATGATGGGTTTTATATGGCAAGAATGAAAAGGAAGTAGGTCAAAAAATTATTTTTCGTAGTTTCTGCTTTTTGTGATTTATTTTTCTGTTTAATTCAGAAATAATCTGTAAATTGCACCTCTTTTCGTGGATATTTTTGTGAAGAAAGAAATTGATTTTTAGATGTATATTTTTGAAATAGAGTATTTTATAAATATAACTAATGCAGGTTAGGAGTAGTTTCTACATATTTTTTTTAGGGTTGTTGATGACTTCTTGCGAATATTTTTCAAAAGAAACGCCTCGGCACGCTGTTGCCCGAGTGGGGGATAAGTATCTCTATCGGGAAGATATTGCTGCAATTATGCCGCAAGAATACACTCAGGAAGATAGCATTAACATCGCGCAAAAGTTCATTAACAATTGGGCTATTAAAGCATTGTTATTGGCAAAGGCAGAACAAAATGTGTCTGACCAAGAAAAGGAGGAGTTTGAACGGTTGGTGGGTGATTACCGAGCTGATTTATATATCAACTCTTACAAAGAGAGTCTGATTAGCAGTTCGATAGACACGGTTGTTAAAAAAAATGAAATGGAGTTTTTCTATGAGAAAAATAAAGAAATATTCAAACTCAACGAGGCTTTAATTAAGTTAAGATACGTGCAGCTTTCTCCCAATGAAAAGCAAAAGAAAATTAATGTTTTTGAGGAACAAATTAAGCGTTTTGATGCCTCTGACCGCAAAGAATTAGATTCAATTTCGTTGCAGTTTGTTTCAGTTTATTTGAATGATTCGGTTTGGGTGAAAGCTGAAAGTGTGCTTAAAAAACTTCCTTTTTTAGAAAATAATGTAAACGAAAACCGGCAAACATTTGTAAATCACAAAGATACTGACGGGATTTATTTGGTGCAAATTTGCGATGTTTTATACAGAAATGAGCAAGCTCCCATTGAGTATGCTTTGCCTACATTGCGTCAAATCATATTGAATCAGAGAAAATTAGAGTTTGTTAAGAAACTCGAAACAGATATTATAAACACAAGTATTAAGAAAAAACAATTTGAAATTATTTATGAATAAAAAAGTGCTATCCGTTATTGGAATGTTGTTCTTTGTATGTAATTTATGGTCTCAAAATGACACGCTTACAAACAGTCAAACAGTTCAAAAACGATTGAAAGTTGATGGAGTTGCGGCGGTCGTTGGAGATTATTTGATTTTGGAATCAGACATCGATAAGGCTTTTATTGAGTTAGAGCAACAAGAAGTTGATACGAAAAATTTTACACGTTGTCAGGTTTTGGGTAAATTAATGGAAGATAAGCTCTATGCCCATCAAGCTGTGCAAGACAGTATTTCAGTAACTGATGCAGAGATTAGAGAGTCTGTAAATCAACGTATTGAAAGCCTGGTAGCGCAATTGGGGGGGGATATGAAAAAACTGCTTGAATTTTATCGAAAAGAAGATGAACAATCAATGCGTGAGGAGCTTTTCGATTTATTCAAAGTCAATATGCTTGCACAGCGAATGCGTTCGCAAGTTGTTAAAAATGTAGAAGTTACACCAGAGGAAGTGCGTCAGTTTTTTAATGCTATTCCTGAGAATGAGCGACCTATTTTCGGAACAGAATTAGAAATAGCTCAAATTGTGGTGAATCCGGTAGCCCCTAAGAGCGAAGTGCAAAAAATTATTGACCGTTTGAATGAAATCAAAGCCGATGTAGAACAAAACGGAACCAGTTTTTCAACCAAAGCAATTTTGTACTCACAAGACCGTGCTACAGGTGGGCAGGTTCTGACTTTTAACAGAGCATCACACTTTGATAAGGCTTTCAAGGATGTAGCTTTCAGTTTACAAAAAGGCGAGATTTCAAAACCTTTTGAGTCAAGTTTTGGTTGGCACATCATTGAAATGGACGATATTAGGGGAAAAGAAGTGAGCGTTCGGCATATTTTACTAATGCCTGACATACCGCGTGAGGCGTTGACTGAGGCAAAGGAAAAAATTGACAAAATTCGTCAAAGAATTGTTGATGGAGAATTGACATTTGATGATGCTGCGCGTAATTTTTCTGATGAAAAAGAAACTAAAAACGATGGCGGACAATTAATTAATCCCGAAGACTTATCTACCCGCTTTGAACTTACGCGTATGGAGCCAGCACTCTACGATCGCATTTCAAAACTGCAAGATGGAGAGGTTTCTGTTCCCTATTTAGATGAGGACAGAACAGGCAAAAAAAGCTATAAGATTTATCAAGTTACCAATCGGCACGAAGAACATAAAGCTGATTTCGTGAAAGATTACGTAAAAATCCAAGATTTGGCATTGAAAGAAAAACAAATGAAAACCATTGCTAAATGGATGAATGAAAATATTGAAAAAGCGCACATTATGGTCAATGGAACATATAAAAATTGTACGTTTTCCAATAATTGGTTGAAAAAATAATGTCATCAGTTATACTAACTTTGTCAAAATTTTGAACTTTGACAAAGTTTTTTGTATTGACTAACTTTTTGAAAAATCTAAAAAAATGCAACTTTTTTATCATTCTGATATAAATGAACACACTACTTCTTTTTTCTTTGACAAAGAAGAAAGTCAACATATAGCGAAAGTTTTACGAAAGAAAGTTGGTGATTTGCTGTATGTTACCAATGGGAAAGGCTGGTTTTTTGAAACGAAAATTACCTTTGCCTCGCCTAAGCAGTGTGAAGTTTCCATCTTGAAATATGAATACAGAATGCCTCGTCCTTATCATTTGCACTTGGTGGTAGCGCCCACAAAGATGAACGAACGGTATGAATGGTTTTTGGAAAAAGCGGTTGAAATTGGGGTTGACGAAATTACGCCTATTATTTGTCATCATTCCGAAAGAACAACCCTAAAAATGGAACGATTTGAGAAAATCATACTTTCGGCAATGAAGCAATCGTTGCAATGTTTTTTGCCCAAACTGAATGCTCCCATCGCATCAAATGATTTTTTCAAACAAGCGAAAACAGATGATTTAGCTAAATTTATAGCACACTGCCACGAAGGAACAAAATATACATTTTCAGAACGATTAAATCCTTTTCCTGAAAAAATAATGGTTTTGATAGGTCCTGAAGGTGATTTTTCCTCCGAAGAAATAAAAACGGCTTTGCAACAGCGATTTTTGCCTATTTCACTTGGTAACAATCGTTTACGGACGGAAACAGCGGGTATTGTCGCCTGTGATTTCGTGGCAATATGTTCCAAACTAAATCAGACTAAAACCTGAAAAAAATATGAATTCAAAAACAATTGCAAATGGCATTCTACGAGCGGTCGGAATTATGGTTTTGACAGTCTTATTGCTTTATTCGCTCTATTTGATACGTTCAATTATTGTGTATATTGTCTTGGCTTTGGTCATTACACTCATAGGAAAACCTTTGGTCTTTCTATTTACCAAAAAGTTGAAAATCAAGAGTAAAACTGTTAGTGTTTTATTGACAATGTCTCTCTTTATTTTGCTCGCATTAGGAACATTCAGTTTGTTTGTACCTTTGTTGGTTTCGCAAGGGAAAAATCTTTCGGGATTGAATATTGAGAGTTTACGCACAAATTTAGACGGACTTATATCACAAGCGCTTGATAGTCTCGGAATTAGTCAGCAGAATTATAAAATGAGTGTAGCTGAGGCTTTGAACTTTATTGATATTCCCAATTTCTTAAATTCATTCCTTTCCTTTATTGGAAGTTTTGGAGCGGGAGTGTTTTCAGTGCTGTTCATCACGTTTTTCTTTATGAAAGACGGAAGCAAAATGATGAAATCTATTTTATCACTAATTTCGTTGAAGCACGTTCGTAGGACACGGATTTCTATTTTCAAAATCAATAACTTACTTTCAAGATATTTTGCGGGGTTAGTTTTGCAATTGACTATTTTATTTGTGATTTATACGGTTGTATTGTTGATATTTGGAGTGGAAAATGCTTTTATCATAGCATTTTTATGTGCTTTGTTGAACATCATTCCATATATAGGTCCTATCATTGGATTTGTGCTGATGGCACTTTTGACGATGAGCAGCAATATTAATAATGATTTTATGTCGGTGGCGCTTCCAACAACTGTTTATGTTTTGATAGGTTTTTTAATCGGACAGCTTATTGATAATGTATTTTCACAGCCTTTGATATTCTCTAACTCAGTGAAATCAAGTCCGTTGGAGATATTTTTAGTAACCTTGATTAGTGGAACTCTTTTAGGAATTATAGGTATGGTTGTTGCCATACCCGCATACACGGTTTTAAAAGTTATTTTAAAAGAGTTTTTCCCTGATAATAAATTAGTAGAATTATTAACAAGAAATATGTAACCATATTGTTTTAAGAATAAGATTGGGAAACGAAAGGTCAAAATTCAATTCGTTTCCCAATTTTATTGAGCAAAGATGTCTCATTTCGGTGTGTTTTAAAAAGAAACTTTTAACCAGATAGAGTTATTTCTCTTACTCATAAGATATAAATTGTTTTAGTTAATTATTGAAGTGTATGAAAAATAGCACAAAAAGGTAAGAACTAACTATTGTCTTTTTTGCGTTTATCTACAAAACGAATGGGTTTTCGACTTCCTGACGGATAAATTTGTTGTTCCAATGTTTCAATTTTATGAAATTCTATTTTAGGAACGACCCTTATTTTTGCCCTAAAATGATTGCTGATTTCTTCTCGAAGCTCTTCTGATGGAAAAAGAGTTCCTATTTTGATAAGGATTTCATCGGTCAAGATTTCATTGGTATTGATTTCTATGATGTAATTCTCAATTTTGTCAAAGCACGAAAGCAAATCCATAAGTACGGGAGGGTAGAGTGTTGTTCCTTTATATTTTATCATCTGTTGTTTTCGACCTAAAACGGGACTTATTCGCTGCGTATTACGTCCGCATTGGCAAGGTTCAGAGTGCATACTAACAATATCCCCTGTACGGAAACGTAGCAAAGGCATTGCTTCAATTCCTAATGTGGTAACGGTTAGCTCTCCACATTCTCCGTCTTTCACTTGATTTCCTTTGTCATCAAGCACTTCGGTAATGATAAGTTCAGGATGATGATGACCTCCTTGCTGGTATTCACATTCAGTAAAGGTCGTACTCATCTCGGTAGAAGCATACGTAGAATACAATTGTAAGCCTTCCCATTTATCCATAATCTTTTTGGTTAAAAGAGTAGGACTAAAATCTTGTGAGCGCAATGATTCTCCGATACAAATAACGCCTTTCACCGAAGAGGATTGATAGTCTATCCCATTTTTTTCGGCATATTCAATCATCTTTAATAGGAAAGAAGGCACAGCAATCAAATATTTGGGTCGATATGTCGCTATTGAATCCCATTGAAGTTCTGGAATGCCAGCTCCAACACGTACAATGCTTGCCCCAAGTTTACGAATTCCTAAGAAATAAGCAAGTCCAGCCATAAAACGACGGTCAATAGTGGTCATCAATTGCACTACATCGCCTTTTTTAATGCCAGCACAACTAAGGGAAATAGCCTCATTGTAAGCCAAACGGTCTAAATCCTTGTCGGTTAAACCAAACGTAACAGGTGTTCCTAATGTTCCCGAAGTGGTTGCATAGTCAATAATTTCTTCTTGTGCCACACACCGAAAGGAATCATTATAAGTTTGTAAATCATCTTTTGAGGTGGTTGGTATTTGGGCTAAATCAGCTAAGGTTTGTATCTTTTCAGGGTCAATATTATGTGTTCTGAAAAGATTTTGATAGTAAGGAGAATGCTCATTAAGATATTTCAATAAAAATCTTAATTTTTCCTCTTGTAGTTTTTTAATTTCTTCTGGGCTTTTTAATTCTATTTCGGGTATCATTGGTTGTAATTTTTATTATTTTATGATTTATGATTTTTATAAAAAGATTGTATATGTGCAAAATTACGAATATTATCTATTATTTTTAGTATGTTTAATCTTCCGAAAACACTTTTTGATTTGCTTTTCGATGTTTTCTTCTGTTTTTTTATAAGGAATTTCTTTTGTCAGTGCTATTTTAAAATTATCTGCTGCGGTTAGGTAGTCGCCTTGTTGATAGAAAATTTTTCCTAATAAATAATATACTTTCCAATAGTCAGAATTGAAATCTTTCAAATTATGGGTAATTTCTTGATTAATAGATAATTTATTCCTTAATTTTGCTTCTATTTCGCTTTCTAATTTTCGATAATGTTCATAATTTTTATAGGCTTCCGTAGTGAGGAAATCTGATTTTTTTATCGTTAAACTATCAACTACTTTTGAGGTAAAGACTTCTTTGTTTTTATCACTAAATATTTCGTTTAGGTCATAAGCTATGAATGCTCCTAATTGATAAGGGTGCGTAGAGACCCAAACTAATTTGTCCTCAGGTTGAAAGATAACAGCGTGATGTGCCAAGAGTTGATTTAAGGCTTTTTCATTTCCATATCCGAGTGATTGACCCTTTAAACCCTCTGTATTTCGCAAAATAGATGCCATTTTAGTAGGATTTAGCTTGTCAGAATGGGCTAACAGTTCACTCATTTTTTCAAATCGATATGCTGAATGACTTTCTGCGATGTGCTTTTGGTTCTTTTTGTCATTTTTGTAGGCTTGACTTTGAAAGTGATTGGCACATATAAGTTGCGTGCTATTCTCAACTTCATATACATCAAACTTTTTTGGGGAAGTTTCAATAATCACTGCTTTGCCGTCTTTGGCACTTCCAATTAAAATGGCTTCTGAAACGAACACACGACGGCTACGGGCTATTTCCACTGCTTCTTGTATCGTTGAGGCATATTGCAATATTTCTCGACATAATAAAGAAATAGGCGTGCGGGCTTTCATCGGTAGGTTTGATTTTCCTGCATTGATGCTAACGGTTAAACCCTCTAAATTCATTCCGGATAGTACCCCTACCATACCTCCCCAAGCATACGACATAAATGGAATGCCTTCCTCTGGACGGACAAACCGAATCATTTTCTCGGTAGCAAAATCATCAGAAAGGTAAAAATCAAAATTACGACCAATGAGTAATTTCCCGTCTTCTGTTTTGTTGCCCCAAACTGCTAATGAAGAACAACCTACAAGCATCAAATCTTGCAAAGCGTGCCCAATATCGTGAGCAGAATGCAGGTAAAGGCTTCGTTCATATTTAGGTGCTATGTAGTTGTAAACCGTATCGGCATATTGTGATTGCCCAAATAGCTCTACACGGAACGGTTCAATAATATTTTGATTAATATCACGATTAAACCATTTAAGGAATTTATGTAAAAATCGTTGTTTTTTTTCTGACGGCACAAAGGTTTTTAACTTCTCAAAAAAGATACTATCTTGTCGATGATAGAGTTTTTGAGTTAAAGCTCCCGAATTTAATCCTAACTGATATGGGTTTCCTGTTAAATAGGTTTCCCAAATGCCGTATTTGTTGCGAAGTAAGTAGTTATTTTTATAATAAGATAAGGAATCCGAAACAGAAACAACCGTAGGAACTTCATATTTATAAGAAGAGACATCGGGGGGAAGCATCTTTTTTTTAGACACTCCACACGAAGTTAAGAGTAAAAATAGGATAAAAATAACCTTTTTCATTTGTTTTTTGAGCTATTTTATTGTAAAATGTATCATTTTTAGTTCGTCCGCACATAGGGACGACACTTCTGTGCTTTATTTGACACTTTCCGCACATAGGGACGATGCTTCCGTGCTTTATTTGACACTTTCCGCACATAGGGACGATGCTTCCGTGCTTTATTTGACACTTTCCGCACATAGGGACGACGCCTCCGTGCTTTATTTGACACTTTCCGCACATAGGGACGACGCTTCCGTGCTTTATTTGATACTTTCCGCACATAGGGACGAATGTTTTTTGTTCCCTTATGTGATTATAGATAAATATAATTAAGGAGTTTATGAATTATAATATGATTTAATCGCTAAAAAGATGATTATCTGATTAAAAACAAAACTATCGCTATTATTTCATAGCGATAGTTATCTTAATAAGAAAACGAATGAGTATATTATCAAATTATACAACATCTTCCTTTATTGTACCTTTTCGGTTACGTCCTTTGGCAATTTGTTTTGCTCTTTCCACTTCTCGATTGATGTTATCAGAAAGTATTTGATAGTTTGCATTTCCTTCTAACAAGGCAAGTGCATTAATTCGTTTGCAGAAATCTGTAAATGATTTTTGCATTTGGTCACGACTGTCTTTTACTTTTCCTGTTTCGATAGATGATTCAAACTTAATGCGTTCTTTGAATAAGCGTTGCACTTCGTCGTTAAGGGTTTTAAGTTCATCAACCCAGCGAGTAGCGCCAATCTTTTGTACATCTTTTTTAACTTCTGCTTTTGAAAGCTCATCAACCAAGTTGATAGTTACCCCCAATTTCTGTGAAAGACCTAACATTTGAATATATTTTCCAAAACCATCAACAATGTTTTTCACACGTTTTGCAGCTTCAACTGTGGCTGGGTCTGGATATTTTTCATAGGCTCGCAAATGTCCGTTAAAACCTATGATAATTGCGTTGCGTTTGGTTTCTAATTCACTAATTTGATGCGTATATCCTGATTTGCGCATACCAACAAGCGAGTTATTAAAAACCTCATAATTCACCAAGAAATCATTTTCAAAGGCTTCTTTTAATTTCAATGTTTCCAAGTCTTCGGCTTGAATATAATCCTTTACGTTTGTTATCAAAGCATAAAATTCCATTACTCTGATATTTTTTAGATAAGTTGCTTTAACCATAGAACTAATGTTTTTAATTAAACAATCATTTTTAAAACTCTTTATCCTTTTACTGTAAGAGTTCGCCAACAAAGCTAATGCAAAAAAAGATAAAATACAAATATTTTATTATTTTTTTTATCGGATTATTATGTTTTTTTACTTTTTTGTTTCGTTTTCCCGTAGTAAGGTTTGGTATAGTAGGCTATTTTGTCCCATTATGGCGATGCAAGTACGTACAGCACCGGTAGTTACGCCTAACAGTCCGTGCATATTGACGGTTTGTCCCGTTAGGAATAAATTAGGTACGTGCGTTTGGGGCACAATAAAACTTGCCATTGGGTTATCTGCTTCCTTTTCATATCCGTAGCAACTGCCTGCCTCAATCCCGATATAATCTCGGTAGGTGAGGGGAGAGGACGTGTAAATTTTATCGATATGCTGGCGCAAGTCAGGGAATTTTTTTTCGACTGCCTTTAATAATTTTTCTGTATGATGATTTTTGAAATTATGGTAGGCTTGCCCTCTGTCAGCTTCGTGGGTTTTGGTGTTGAAAGTATGCTCCCACGCTTTGAGGTCTTCATAGTTCATATAGGTCAAAATGGTGATATTGTCCGCATATTGAGGGTTTCCTTTCGGCGGATTCATCGAAAGCATATAACTCAAAGGAAATTCTTCCGATGTGTAACGGTGAGCATTCCATATGTTTTTCGTGTCCTGAAACCAATAAATATTATAAGGCAAGTACGGAAAGCTATCGGGTTTCATCACCAAGTGCAATGAAAAGGCAGCGCTGACAGGTTTGAGGCGCTTAATTCGGTTATAGTATGCGGACTTAAAGCGCTCCGAGCCTACTAAATCAAGCGTTGTTTTGACATCAATGTTTGAAATGAAAGTTTTTCCGACATATTCCTTTCCGTCTTTGGTAATGACCGAATGCAAGTTTTTATCTTGAAACGAACATTGCACCACTTCGCTATGTTTATAAAGGTCGCCCCCCAAACTTCGCAAGGCTTTCACAAGCAAGTTTGTGAGTTGAGAGCCTCCTCTTTTGAAGCGATAAGCACTTTCGATATATGAATTTACGGAAAGTGCGTGCACATAGAAAGGTGTTTGTGGCGAAGTGCCTGCATACAAAAAGTTCGAGCCTAAAAGCACCGCTTGCAAGGTTGTGTCATCAGTAATTTGTTGAATGAAATCAGAGATTTTGAGCGTGAGGTTTTCCATATTGTAGCTTCCGTCAGGTCGAAAGCGGTACAGCGGAAAGCCATCGCAAACCTGCTGCATCATCATTGCATACTGCCTTAAAGCCTCTTCCTGTTCAGGGAAATAGCTCAAAAGCCTTCTTGTAAAGTTATCATAGCCTTGTGCGTGAGGGTATTCCGTTTGCGGGTCATCACCAAAACAAATGCGGTCATAACCGTCCGTATCGAGTTTTTCAAGTTCGAGATGTTCGGCAATGCCCGCATAGTCGAAGTATTTATACAAAATTTGGTCTTTGTCAAGGCTTCCTACATAGTGAACGCCTGTATCAAAAATGATTTTATCCCTTACGAAGGTCTGTAAATTGCCTCCATATTGATTGTTTTTTTCAAGTACGCACACCTTTTTGCCTTCTTTGGCGAGCATTACCGCCGATAGGAGTCCGCCAAGACCACTACCTATAATAATTATATCGTATTCCGTGTGCTTCATCGTTGTTTTGGGGTTTATATATGTACTTTTTACGGACGAAAACAAGGATTTCCGTCTAAATCTTTATGGTTTTCATCTGAAATAACGATTGCATCAAACACTTCGCCACTCGGAATTTCTTTGACGTACGTCAGTTTCCGAATTTTTGTAATGTACGACTGCTGGGCGATTTCCCGTTTGAGGTTATCCGTAATGACTGTAACCATTTCCCGTTGCGGATTGGTAAGCAACAAAAGGAAGTCTAACTGCCCATAATCGTCGGCAATATGCAAAATGCGTCCCTTTCGGGGTAAGTCATTATTGAGTTTGTGATATTTTTCTTTGTTTTTCGCAAAGTCATTGGCAACTGCACGCACCACGTAAGGCTCTTTGTATAAGAAATTTAAGTGTAATTTGTTACGCAGATAGTCCGCTCCTTCGAGTTCTTGGCGTAAGTCGGCAAAGCGTTGCCGGTAAAACGCAAGGATTTTTTTAGTTCGCTCACTGTATGAACTGCCAAAACGTGGGTCATCAAAGGCTATTGGAGCATCGGCAACTACTGTGATGCTTCCGTTATAGGTGAAAAAATCACCTTTGGGTTGCACTTCCGAATTGCCGTGAATATATACGGGAATTATGGGTAGCTGAAAGGTTTCCGACACGTAAAAAGCGCCCTTGTGGAAACGGTGAATGACGTTGCTTTCAGAGCGTGTTCCTTCGGGGAAAATCATTATGGAGATGCCGTTATCAATGTTTTGTTGGAAAATTTCCATTCCGTTCTCGATGCCTTTGGAAGCAGGAAAAAATCCGAGCGAGCGTACGTACTTGCCAAAGACAGGAGAGTTGTACACCCAATCATTGACCATATAACTCACACGGTGCGTCAGCATTCCGATTGCCAGCGTGTCGAGCCAAGAAGTGTGATTAGCGATAACCACTGACGACTGTTGGAAGCCCAATTGATGCGGATTAATGACCTTTTTCTTAACAAAAGGATTGGTATAAAGCACCGATGTGGTGGATTTGCTGACTATTTTGCGTAGCCATTCACTATTCTTTGGAAAAAATTTAAGCCATACTTTGCTAACGTAAGATAGTATTACGGAGGAAGATACGTAATAAATTGTTGAAATAGTCGTATGCAAGGCTATTCGTAGGGTTACAGGCGAAAGTCCTTTGCGTGGACGTGAAAAAATGAACCATCGGAACACGGTCGGGTAAAACACAAAGGTAATAACCAAAGCCGTAAAGATACCAATGAGCGACACTGCCGCAATGGATTTTAGCGCTGGGTGCTTGGCGAAAATCAGTGTACCGATAGCCAAAAAGGTGGTTATTGATGCCAACAAAACCGATACTTTATAAACGGGAAGCTCGTCCCTGCCCGTCGTATAGTCTTTCTGCAAGGCACACGTCATAAAAATGCTGAAATCAACCGAGTGCCCAAGAACCAGCGTGCATACTATCATACTGAATACATTAAATTCAATGCCCAACCAATTCATCATTGCCGAAGTTACTACCCCCGTAATGCCAATGGGAATAAGCGTGAGCAGCACAAGTTCGATGTGCCGAAAGAAAGCCAACAGTATGAAGAATATCGCCACAGAGGAATATCCCGTCAAGGAAAGCACGTCATCTTTGAGTTTTCCTAAAAAAGTTTCGTTCAGTGTTTTTCTGTCGATGACAATAGCATCGGTTTGGGCTTCAATTTGCGTTATGAAAGCGTTGCGTTTATCGGCAGGAAGTTTCACCAAATTGGCGATGGTGTAAAAACCTTCCTTTTCGGTGATGAAATCTTGTATCGGAATGGCAGCCAAATTGCCGTAATCGGTTAGATTTTCAAGCAGTGGATAGTCCGTTTCAAGGGTTTGAAAAAACGGTTGATAGGTATTTTCTTTGAAACCTACCGATGCTCCGATAGAAATAAGTGCTTTGCGGAGGTCATTTTTTCGGTTTTCATTCCAAAAGGAGTGCCATTGTGCGATGCGTTTTTGTTGTTCTTCTTTCGGAAGGATAACGTCACCCAAAGAGCTAAACTGTCGAATTTCGTTTTTTTCTTTCGCAACGGAAAGGGCTTGATAGAGCGCGAAATTTTGAGAAAGGGCTTCATCGAGCGTATTGCCATAAGCCGTTGCATAAACAGATTTGTACTCGCTGTCGGTGAGTTGTTCCAACTTGTTTTGAGCCTGCTGGTAGCGCTTGTTTATGTAGTTAATGTTGGCAATGTCCCCATTGAAAGTAACGTCTTTGAAAGTAAATAAACTCACAAGAATCAAAAGTAGACATCCGATAATGAGCCATTTGTTTTTATGGAAGGGATACGCCCCTAATCGGTCGATAAAAGTTTTGCGTGCTTCTATTATTCGGTTGCCTCGATACAAATGCGGAATAAACACCAATGACAACACTGCGGAAACCATAATGCCAATGAAAGCAAAAATGCCCAAATCCTTCATCACTTCCGAATGTACGAACAGCAGGCACAAGAAAGAGATGGCAGTGGTAATGCTACTGAGCAAAACGGGAGTGGTTACTGACCGATATAATTCAGTGATATTTTTAGAAACTTTGTAGTGTGTCAGAATATGCAAGGAGTAATCGACCGTAACGCCCAGCAAAACCGCTCCCAAACTGACAGATATGGCAGAAATAGTACCCTTAAACACATAAAGGAATGCCAATGCTGACAACACTCCGAACAATGACGGCACGAAGGCAATCAGTGGCACGAAAACACTCCGATAGAAAAACACCAAAAGCAGATACAAAACCGATAGTGAGATGAGTACGGTCGTTAAGATGTCGGTTTTGATTTGAGTCGAATTGCTCACGGCGATAAAGGGCGCACCGAACAGCTCACAAGAAACTTTTCCTTTATAGCTGGCGTTTAGATGGTTTTGTAAGTCTTCCAATGCCTGAACCAACGGGGTGTTGTGTTCCGTATCGTTTCCGTGATATTTAGTGTTTATGAAGAACAGGATATTTTTCTCATCAAGGGTTGTTAAATAGCCATCAGTGAGCTTGAAATCCGTCCCGATGTTGAGTTGTTGTAGTTTCTTTAAGCCTGTAAAGGTCAGCCCGAAAGGGTCTTTTCGTATGAAGTTTTGTGCAGCCATTCCCGCAGGAGATAACATCGTCTTGTAGTTTGAATGTATGAGTTTTGTTAAACTATCGTGATGTAGGCGGTTGGCGAGGGTTTCATAGTCCTTTTCAGAGAGAAAGAGGGGCAGGTTTTCATTGACAAATTGCCAAGTTTGGTCGATTTGGTCATCAGCAATAATCCCTTGTGTTCCAATGATATACTTTCCTAATTGAGAAGAGATGCTATCGTGAAGTTCACTCGCCACTGACTGCATATCGGCAAGAGTTCCGTGTTCCCCTTTGGTGATGATAACCGATATTTTATCGGCAAAATTGAGTTGTTTTAGTACTTTTGCGGTTAGGGTAGTACGCTCATTTTGAGGTAATATCCGTGTAATATCTTCCTCAAAACGCAGTTTGCTTATCAAAAAAGTAGCGATGACGCCCCACAATGCTAATAATCCAAACGATAGGATTTTATTTCTTGATATGAATTGGAATATTCTGATTAACATAACATTTCATTATGCGGACAAAAATAGGAAATAATTGTTGATTTTTGGCGTTAAGCATTGGTATTTTTGCTTTTTGCTTTTAAAAATACATACGTTAATCCTCCCAAAATTAGAGCCATAGTGAAGGCTAAAATAAAACTTCCGATGAGGTATTGCAGTAAATTGTTTTTGATAAAATCCATTGTGATTTCAGATTTTTCAGGCAAAACGCTTCCTCCAACAAAAAGAGAACCTATTTTCAGAGAACTTAAAACAATTATCGGAATCATCGGCGGGATACTTATGTTTGAGCATAAAAAAGCCAATGATTTATTCAACCGGAATAAAACAGCCAATGAAATGACAATCACGGTTTGAAATCCCCAAAAAGGTGCAATGCCACAGAAAATGCCCAACGCCACCGATAGGGATTTTACTTCCCCCGAAGCATTACTTTCTAAAAGGTCTTCTTTAATGAAGCGTTTTAGGCTTTTTTTTTTAAGTTACGAAAGAAATTTCGAGGTTTTATGTAGAGTAAAGTGATGAAAACCAGCACTGTATTGAGTATGCTGATGCGCATAAAATCTTGAAACGGACGGAAGTGTGAAACACGCTCTGCGGGGTCATAGAGCACTTTGATGGGTACGTTTTTGAGCAAAACGCCTTTCCAACTTGTGCGTACAAGTATTTCAATTTCAAATTCAAATTTTTCAGAGAAGTACTTTTTTGGCAGATGTTTGAGTGGATACAACCGATAGCCCGATTGAGTGTCAGTAAGTTGTACTCCCGTTTCAAAATGAAACCAAAAGTTTGAAAACTTATGCCCAAAACTACTTTTTTTAGGAATATTGTCTTGGTTCATATTTCGACTTCCTACCAGCAAAATAGGTGCGTTGTGCTTTTCTAACTCATTGATAAACACGGAAATATCATCGGGATAATGCTGCCCATCTGAATCAATGGTCAAGGCATAGTCATATCCTAATTCAAGAGCCCTACGAAAACCAATTTTTAAGGCATTTCCTTTGCCTTTATTTTGGGGTAATGATATGATATTTAGCTGATTATATTCGGATAAAATAGAAGAAGTTTCATCGGTAGCTCCGTCATTTACAACAATAATATGTTGTGTAAAAAGCAAAACACCGTCAAGCACCCTGCGCAACGTTTTGGCGTTGTTATAGGTTGGAATAAGCACACAAACGTTGTGTTTTTCAATTTTTTGAGCGATGATTTCGTTCATTTTACAAACTTTTTCTTTTCCTCTTCTGAGAAAACTTTCGATATTTTAATGTAATTACGGACGTATTTCTGCATTGTAACAGATTGTTTATCAATGTTTTCAATGATGAACTTTTTATCTTCATCAATGTTTTTGCGATATGGAACTACTTTTGGTAAATTTTCCTGTACACTCAATCGAATTAATCGAATTTCAATGTTATTTGGTTGATTTTCAATTGATTTTTCAATAAGAGGTTTTCCTTCTTTGAGTAATTCAATACGTTTTTTGGCATATTTGGCGTAAATCATCTTTGAAGCTCCGACGTATGCCAAAATCACGAAATCATCAGAAGTTACCTTTTCCATTTGTTGATAGAAATTTAAGGCGTTTTCTTCTGATAAAGAAGCTGTTACATAAGTATTTCTTATATTTTCAAGATTTTGAGCCCCAACGGAAACAAACACCAAAAATAATGGCCAAAATTTTAACATATCCGATAAGTATTAGTGAGTTTCAAAGCGACGGTTTCTCCAAACGAAGTAACATTTTTAACGATCACATTTTCAGTGTTTTCTGAAATTTCCAAAGTCAATGAAATCTCAGCATTTATTTCAGGATTGATGAGAGCCATAAATTTTACATTTGATGTTTTTGCTAAAAACAATTTTTTTTGAGTAATTTCTTCGGTTATATTTTTGATTATCTGTAACATACAAACACCAGGCGTTACGGGATTACCTGGAAAATGCCCCTTAAAAATAGAGTGGTTTGCATTCAAAAAAATGTTGCAAATATATTTTCCGATTTCGGTTTGAGTCAATTGAGTAACAGTGTAAAAATCGTTCAGCATAGCATTACATTTGGTTTAATGTGATTTTTATATCAATTGTATGATGTTGAATATCAATGTTTTTTATGTTATTTTCTTCGTCAACAGCAAAGGCAAATGTAGTATATTTTTTTGATTTTTTGGTATTTACTTGTTTAAAAACGTGTTGTTTTTCATTCGTGAAGAGATAAATATCATCTTTCAAGTCCTTGCATTTCCAAACTGTGGAAGTTCCGTCGGTAAACTTTTCATTGCAAATGAAAACGGGTTTCAATAGCTTTTGAAAATCATTGGCGAGCGTATTTATGATAATTTTACGATTTAATTCATCTTGTATGTAGTTTATTTTCAGTTTTTTATCAATAAAACTAAAATCTAAAAGTGTATTTCCAAAATCAGAAGTTAGAGCCACACGTTGGTGATTTTCATCAATTTGCTTGGCTACGAAAATTCCGTTAAAAGAATGCCCGTAGGCGGAAATATTTGCTCGGTAAATATGTTCTTTTTCAGTCCAAAAGTGTTGATTTTCAATTGTTTTTTCTACTTTCTCCGAAGAGAAAGAATTTCCTAATTGAAAGGCGGTGCCACAACTCATCAAAAAACATAGTAAACTATATGTTAAAAACCGATTCATCAAGGTTTGTATTGATTTTTTTATTCGTAAAGATAATTTCGGTGTAATCATTTGAAGGCTCGATGAGTTTTACGCCTTCAACAACTGCATCATTTGCAAAATAAAGGTGAATTTCACGTATGTATTTTTGTAAAGTTTTATCCTTTGCGATAAGTTTTGCAAGTGTTTTTTCGTTTGATTTCCAAAGAGTTATTGTAAATTCTTTGTCATCAAACATATTCCCACTGATTGAATTCACTATCAAAGCATTGATTTTTTTGAAAATCTTGTTATCTGCTTTTATTTGTGAAACTTTTCCCTCATCATTGATGGTAATGTTATCTTTCTGAAAAACAATTTGATAGCTATAAGGTTTGGTGTATTGCCAGTTGAGTTTATCGGGTTTTAGGAAAGCCATTTTGCCAAAAGTTTCAATATCTTTCGACATAAAATCTAAATGTTTTTTTTGCTGAAAATCAGCTTGCATATTTTTTATAGATTTGTTTTTTTCAACAACTTTGCGTTTAAATTGAGCAGCCTCCGTTGATGTTAATTCCGTTTGTGCAAAGAGGGCAAAATGGGATAGGAAATAAAATAAAATCAATATCTTTTTCATCAATCAAGGTTTAAATTTGTTGTTATTTCATAGTTATTTTCTTTCAGATGTCGCAATAATCGTTCCAAAACGTTAAGAGTTCGCTCGCTTGTGTCGTGCATTAAGATGATATTTCCGTGTGAAAGTTTGGAAATAATACGCTTAAAGAGTCGATTTTCGTCTTTTATTACGGTGTCGAGCGAACGAATGTCCCAACCAATAACTTTTTTTCTTGTCAAACGAATGGCTTTTGCAATTTGTGGATTGGTGATGCCATACGGTGGGCGAAATAAATCAGTTTTGATACCCAATTTCAGTAGTGCAATGTCTGTTTTTTCAATTTCTTGACGCATCTTTTTTGCAGAAGTAAAACAATTTTTTGGTGAATGCGTAAAAGTGTGATTTCCAATTAAATGTCCTTCCGATTTGATGCATTCAATAATTTCGGGATATTTTTCAATTTGTTTGCCAATGCAGAAAAAGAGCGCTTTTGCATTGAATTCTTTTAGTAAATCTAAAAATCTGGGAGTCAGTTCAGTAGCCCCATCGTCGAATGATAAACATACCGTTTTTTGAGGTCGTTTTTTGAGAAAATAAATAGTTTTTATAAAATAGGATTGCCGAATGTCAAAAACGCCCCAAGAAACCAATCCTACAAAAATTATTGAAATAATAATAAAAGCATAAAAAGGGAGTTTTGCAACATAACAAAATGTTAGCAAAATAATGAAAAACAATATGTTATAAAAATGTTTTGTCATCAAATGCTTTTTAAAAGTATCCAACTATGGTCTCTTCCCCCAAATTGGTTGTACAACAATATGTTTTTCACTACTTTCGGGGCGATTTCTGGTGAAGATTTTAATTTCAAAATAGAAGGTATATTTTTTGTTTTCAATATGTTACAACCAACCCACATTCCAAAAGCGGAAGCTGTGTAATGTTCTCCACTCAAATGTTTGTACGCCAATTTTTCAGCATTAGGAAAAGTGTTTTCAAAGGCTTCAAAATAGGAAAGGTCATTTTTGTTGGTGTTTCTTCCTGAAATTATCACATCAACATCATTGACGTTCAATTTGTTACGAGATAGAAATTGAATGGTGAAATTTGCTATTTCTTCGGTGTTCAATCGATTAAAAAAGGTAACATCAACTAATTCAGCGTAAGAATTTTCATTTTTTATTTCTGAAAGTACGAAGAAAGTAGCTCCTTCTGAAAGGACGACCCCTTTACTTTTTGGATAAAAAATAGAATCAGGACAATTCTCTTTTTTCTTTATAATATCCACTAATTCATACAGATATAGTGTATGCGGGCTATGTTCATCTACACCGCCAACCAAAATGTTACTTTGCTGATTTTGTTCTATTTGCATTTTAGCATCTAATAATGCACTTTCAAACGATGCAGCTCCGTTAACATACGTGAAATTCAGCCCTTTACACTGTAAATTCAGAGCGATTTGTCCTGCAACTGTGTTGTGTGTAGATTGAATGAATGACGTTGGTGTTAGGTGCTGTTCCTGATTGTCAAGCAAGGCTTTCAAAAACTTTTCAGAGTCTTGCAAGCAGCCCATTCCTGTTCCCACGATAATGGAGTCAGGAGCTTGAATTTCAGCTTCTTTCAGGGCGTTATTACTTGCTATAATGCCCATTTTCACTCCCTTTGCCATTCGTCGGATAGAAGCAGCTGGAATGTATTCCTTATAAATAGGTTCGATGGCATAAAGCACATTATCCGACGTATTTTCAATGGTTTTCGTTAAGAAATCCCCTGAAAAAGTCGGTTGGACAGAAATACACGAAAGCCCGTTGATATATGTTTTTGTCATTTATGTTCGTTTTTTAGTGAACGTGTGAACCACACTAAAAGTCAGTCTATTTCTCTGAACTTACTTTTGAAAAAATCAATGCAGAACAATTTCCGCCAAATCCAAAAGAATTGGAAAGTACGTGGTTGATTTTTTTGTACTTCGTAGTTGTTTGCGGACGAAGGCAAACCTCTTCCATTGGTGTTTGGTAGTTCAGATTGGCGTAAACAACATTGTTCAAAAGAGCCAAAACGCTGAAAATAGCTTCCACTGATGAAGCCACAGCAAGAGTATGCCCTGTGAAGGCCTTTGTAGAACTAAAATCAGGCATTTTTTCTTCTCCAAAGATGCGTATAAGTGCTTTACTTTCAGATAAATCATTATTCAAAGTAGCCGTTCCGTGAGCATTTACGTAGTCAATATCCGAAGGCTGCAATTTTGCAGAATTCAACGCTTTTTGCATAGCTAAAAAAGCACCTTCTCCATTTTCTGATGAAGCCGTTTGGTGATATGCATCATTAGCATTGCCCCAACCTGAAAGTTCTGCGAGGATTTTTCTTCCGTTTTTGTGGGCAACTTCTTCTGATTCTAAAATCAGATAAGCTCCTGCTTCGCCCAAATTCAGACCTTTACGATGTTGGTCAAATGGTGTGCAATTGCTGTCAGATAAAATCATCAAAGTGTTAAATCCGTTGATGGTAAATTTTGACAAGGCATCAGCGCCACCAGCAATGACACTTTCTACACGCCCCGTACGGATAAGATTTGCGGCAGTCATCAAAGCATTTGCCGATGAAGAGCACGCGGTGCTTACACTCGTTACGATATTTTTCAATCCGAAATAATCTGCTATTTGGTGCGTAACTTCACCAATGTTGTGTGTGGTGATATACTTGTGAATACTTTCATCAGTTTCGTATTGATAAAAATAACGCTCTGTCATATCCATTCCACCTACGCTTGAAGCACTTACCAACCCCAAATTACATATTTGATTTTCAGGTATTTTAGCTTGTTTCAAAGCCTCTTTTATGGCAAGAATGCCCAACAAAGAAGTACGCGAATAGGCATTGTTTTCAGCAATGTTTAATCGTTGTGCAAGCTGTTGGTTTGAAAACTTAATTTCACCTACTTTAATGGTGTTTTTATGAATAGTGTCTATATTTTCAATAACGGAAATTCCTGATTTCTCACGGATTAGGGAATCGAAATTTTCCTCCGTCGACATTCCTATCGAAGAAACGATTCCCATTCCCGTTATAACTACCTTTTTAGACATAACTATTTGGTTCTGTGTTTGGAAATATATTCAGCCATTGTTCTTACTGACTGAAAAATTTCACGTCCTTCTTTTGGGTCTGAAAGTCTGATACCATAGTTTTTATCAAGCAAAACGATGAGTTCAAGAGCGTCAATAGAATCCAATCCCAAGCCTGCTCCTCCAAAAAGTTGGTCATCAGCATTGATGTCATCAGCGGTAACATCTTCTAAATTAAGTACTTCTATAATTTTGTGTTTCAGTTCTAAAATTAATGCTTCCATAGTAAATTTATTATCTATACATCTTATTCTGCAAAAGTATAAAATTAATTTTCAATTCCCAACTAATTCTAACGTAGCTTCGTAATTATCACCTAAAAGTTCAACCCAACCACAGAGTACTTTTTTTGCTAACCCGTTTTGTAACAGTATTTTGCTGTAATTTTCAAAAAAAACATCGGGATATTGTTCAAACACAAAGAACGCATTTTCAGTGTTCATTTGATGTCGGATACTGATTTCGCCCAAACAGATGTTAGGCAAGGTATAAACAAATACGGCAGGACTTGGAAAGTAATTCATTTTGTCATTGATTGACTGTTGGTGTTTCAGGTCAATATCCAAACTTGCTGATTTATTGGCAAATAAAAGAGCGATTCCGTTTTTTTCATCTTGCGAAAGACTGCCAAGGATAACTTCTGCTGCCAAGAAAGTTAACTTGCTGAGATTGTCCATTTTGAAGAACTTGGGATAATCAATATGCAAAGACTTAAAGGCTTTCTTTGAAAACTCGGCAAAGGAAAGGTTTTCTGTTGAGAAAATGACATTTCCGTTGTGTGAGATGATTCCGTTTTTGATGGTACAGTTTGACATAAAGCGTTGTTTTAGTATTATGATGTTATCCGTCCGATGATTGCCGTATTGCAACCACCAAAACCCGATGCCGTCTTCAAGAAGTGCGTGATTTCTTTATCTGTTGTAGTGTGAACTACTTGCAGAGGTTGTGAAACTCCTAATTCATTGAACCCTATGCTTTTGAGTATTTTTCCTTGCCTTGAAAGGGCGATAGTCAAAAGGGTTTCTAACAATCCCGAAGTGCCAAGCGTATGCCCGAAATATCCTTTATAGCTATTTACAGGACAATGCAACAATCCTGCGCGCGAAAAAGCAATAGCCTCCATTTCGTCATTATAAAGCGTTGCCGTTCCGTGTGCATTGATAATATCTATTTCTGCCAATGACAATCGACTTTGAGCCAAAGCACTTTCAATACTCCTAAAAAGACCTTCGCCCGTACGTGATGGACCTGAAATATGATTCGCATCATTGATAGAACTATCCCCTAAAAGTTCAGCTTGACTGTTTTCGGCAGAGGAAGTAAGCAATAGCGCGGCTGTGGCTTCCCCCAGCGTGATACCGTCACGGTGCTTGTCATAAGGTCGGCAGGGATTGGCGCTGATGGCTTGAAATGACTGAAATCCTGACAACACAAATTCCGAAACCTCATCACCAGCAACTATAAGCACATTATCATACATCTTGCTTGCTAATAATCGTTTTCCGACGGAGAGTGCCAACGAACCCGATACACAAGCATTGGAAACAACCATCGGTTGGGTTTTGATTCCTATGGAGGAAGCTATTTTTTGTGCTAAATCTGATAGAAAAGGCAAACTTTTTCGGTCTGAAAATTGCAAATCAGAGATATTCCCTTTGGTAGTTGATAGTATAAATGCTGTTCTATCAGTAATTTCTATGTCTTTTAATAGTGGATATATCGCCAAAAGCAACATTTTCTCCAATCGAGAGTAATTTCCGATAAAAGGAAGCTCTGAAAAGGCAAGGTCGATGGCACTGTCTTCTATTTTTGATAGATGTAAGTCCTTAAATATTCCAAATTCAGGAAATAATTTTATTCCTGATTTTTCAGATAATAAAGCATTCAGATTGCTCTGAACATCGAATCCCAAAGGAGTGATACAGTTATAGTTACGAACAAAACACATTTTTGTTGAAATTTTTTTAGGTTATGGTTACGTATTGCGCTTTCCACGCCTGATAAAAGTCAGGACTATAAAGCGATAATGTGCCATCGGCAAGAGAGGTAAATACTTGCACTGTTTCGCCCGTACATACCAACTCATCATTTTGATTATAAATAAAATATTGAAACACCATCTTGGCAGCTGCACAGGGGACATAATGCGTTTCAATGCGGATAACCTCTCCGTATTTAACCATTTTTTTATGCTCGCATACCGATTTGACAATGGGGGTTGCATATCCTTGTTGTTCAATATCTAAATAAGATATGCCATATTTCCTACCAAAGGCTTCCCGACCGTCCTCGAAGTATTTAATATAATTCCCGTGCCAAACTATTCCCAACGGGTCTGTTTCGTTGAAGCGTATTCGCACTTCTACAGAAGCACTGAGCGACGAAAGGTTAGCGATTTCTTTTTGTTTTTTCATATATAACAGCTATAAAAATGCAAGTAATTGAAAACAATAATAACATTCCCACTTCGGGCATTATGGCTGCGAGAGTTCCTTCTCGTAGTAAAATATCATAGAATGCCTGCAATCCCCAATTCATTGGTGAGATATTCGATAGGGTTTGCATAAAGGAAGGCATTGCAAAGGTCGGAATCCATACCCCGCCAATGGCTGCCAAAATCACGGTAAGGGTTGCCCCCAGCGGCGCAGACTGTTCCTGTGTTTGTGAAAACGTTCCCAGCAACACACCAATGCCGATGGCAGATAGTCCGGAAGCGATTGCTATGAGCGTCAGCATAGGTATTTTCCCATTGATGTCTAATTGCGGAAGCCCTAACAACGGAAAAATGTAAATCCCTACGAGTATCATCAAAACGAATTGCAATAAACTGATAGTCAAATAGGTCAATGTCTTTGCCGTCATTAGCATTCCGTAAGAAATAGGGCTTGTAAAGAGCCGCAACCCTGTGCCTTGTGTCTTTTCTTTTACGATATTTGTCGAAAGCGGAATGACGATAAAGAAAATAGCAAACAAAGCCCACGCAGGCACATTGTGTTGTACTGAATTCGGAATGAGCTCTTTTCCGATAGCTTTTGGATTAATTTCTTTAAAAGTAATGAATTGCGACCGAGCTTCAAAATGGGTTTCTGTTTCGAGTTCCTTCTCAAAGGCTTGGTAAATAAATTGGTTTTCAATTTGATATACCATTTTGTCAATGGCGTTTTTGATATTTTCTTTGAAAGAAATTTGCACGGTGGGGTCAAAATAGATACGCACTTCTTTCGATTGTACGAGTGTATCAAGCGGAGGGCTTTCTTCGCCTGTAAAGGAAGCCATAATCTGTTCAACTCTTTGCTGTACTTTGTTTTGCAAATCTGTTGAAAGGTTTTCAGGAATGATGATTGCCATTAAATATTTCCCTTCTAATACTTGCTTTCGGGCAATTTCTTCATTCACGGGCGTGCCGTTCTGCTCGGTGATAACCTCAAAAAAACCGCTTTTATTGAGATTTTCACGAATGTTTGCTGACATTTCGGCACGGTCTCCGTCTGACATCAGTACAGGAATGCGCTGCTCGGTAATGTTGCGATAAGCTCCGTCTTGGATTAAAGTAATAGTAATAATCAAAACAAGAGGCATCGCAAAGAGAATTACCAATCCGCCAAGGTCGCGAACCAGTAAGAGGAACTCTTTACGGATAGACATTAATAGTTTATACATCTGTGGAGGCGTTAGAAGTGAGACGAATGAAAACTTCTTCCAAGTTTGTCGCTTGCGTGAAGGTTATCAATGCTTCGGGAGTATTCTCGGCAAGCAAGCAACCTTGACTGAGAATGCCCACTCGATGACAAAAATCTTGGGCTTCTTGCAAGTGATGCGATGTGTAAAGCACTGACATTCCTTGCGAATTAAGTTCTGAAAGATATTCAATGATGATGTTCTTTGACATCACATCAACTCCTACGGTAGGCTCATCTAAAAACAACACTTCGGGGCGATGTAAAATGCCGGCGATGAGGTTCACACGGCGCTTCATTCCGCCTGAAAAATGTTTTATTTTGCGGTCAGCAACGTCTGATAAAGCCACTCGCGCAAGGGCTTCATCTGTTTTTTGGCGAAGTGAACGACCTTTCAATCCGTAAATGCTACCGAAATAATGCAGGTTTTCACGGGCAGTAAGCGTAGGGTAGAGGGCATACTCCTGCGGAACTACACCTAATTTGTAACGTATTGCTCGCGTGTTGTTGTGATAAGACAAACCACAAACCGTAAATTCCCCCGAAGTAGGTTGAATACTACCAAAAAGAATCGACATTAAAGTCGTTTTTCCTGCACCGTTAGGTCCTAAAATGCCGTATATTTCGCCTTTCCGCACCGAAAACGACACATCTTTTAATGCAAAATCGGTTGATTCCTTGTATTTTTTATACAAATGATTGACCTCTATGGCATATTCTTCTTTCATTTTTGACGATTGATAATTAGTGCTTGACCAATAGTGTTTAGATTTTAGTATATCATACTTTATATATAGTGCTTTCGACTGTGCAAAAAGACATAAATTTTTCCAGAAAAACAACTGTTTTTAAGTAAAAATGCCTGTTTTAGGCAGTTCATAAGGGCTGTATTGCAACCTATTTGGCACATCGATTGACTATTTTTTGCTTATTCCTTGCTATTTTTTATACTTCCTTTTTAAGTTTTCTAAAAAACTCCCTTTCCCGACGGGCGATGTCAGCAAGTTGTGCCGATAGTTCGTTGTACACATCGGCTTGTTGGCTTCTATTTTTATAAACGCGAGCTATGCTCACAGCAAAATCACGCCACGCATCACCAATGTCCGTGATTTCTTTCGATAGTTCCCGAAGGTTTTCATTCTTCAAAATTACGGCAGCTTCTTGCAAAAATGCTCCGTAAATAAATCGAAAACCGCCCCCTCCCGTACCAATTTCTTCCTGCATACGGATAAGCTGCGCCAAGTAGTGGTTTGTTATTTTAGCTCCTCGCTTCTTCCGCCAACGAGGAATGTGCCTACTGACACGCTCAATGGCTTTTACCCCTACGATAGGAACAGGTGAAAGCATCGTGTTGCAGGTGTCCTTTATGCCTTTGCGTATGGCGCTTTCCAACGAAAGGGTTTTCGGCAGGTGAGTAGGGTAGTAGATGTGTCCTTTGGGGGCTAACGTGCCTTGTGCAAAGCGTACCTTTTCAAGTTCTGCTGCTGTTAGGCGTGTGGTTGTTTGTATGACGGGGTCGCTGATAAGGTATTCATCGCCCTCTTTTCCATAAACTACCAAATTATGTCCGTTAAAGTGAAAGCGGTAATCGTCCGGAAAGTAAGTCAAATGATAGACACCCACTTGCAAACCCACCGGATTTCCTTTTTCTAAATTCAAGTCGAGTGCTCTTTGGGCATCAATGCGAGAAGAAAACTTTTGTCGCTTTACCTTGAAACCAAGTCGTTTTGCCACTTTTGAGAAAATATGTCCGGGCATTGTCCGATAACTGATAGCAGGAGCTTGGTTCACGCGAAGTAAAGGAAAGTAAAAAAATAAAAGTCCTGAACCAATACCAAAAACCATAGGCTCACTCAGTTCCAGACCATAATAACGAAGCAAGTTCGACGCCACTCCATTCTCGCAATGTGCCGATTGCCTGTGCTCAAAATCTAATTTCATATAATGTTTTTCTTATTTTGTCGTTTCCCATTCGGGAGAAATGACAAGGCTACGATAATCTTCCGCTCTGAAAGATACGTATTCTTAATTATTGTTTATGCTTATTTACCTGACTTAAAAATAGGGGAGTTTTTAATTCTTCTACTGAAACGTCAAAGATTTCAGCATATTTTTTTAGTGTTTTTTCTGAAAGACGCGCAAAAACAGAAGGATTAGCGTGCCGTTTAATAATCCACTGCCAACGGTTCATATATCCAGCCAATACATTCCAATCCATTCGGCAAAGGGTCATATAGTAAACGATAGGGCTTTTCTCGCCTTGCGTAACCTGTTTTTCAGCTTCGGCTATCTGCTCTTCGATGTAATTCAATGATTCTTCTAATGCTGCGTTTTTCACTCCCCACCCCGAGCTGAGGGTAGTGGTGTAATTGCCATTCTCGTCAGTAGCATAGCAAACCTCTTTAATAGTTCCGAGTGCTCCTTTTTCCTGTGGTACTTCATTTTTCTTCATTCGTCATTTCTTTTATAAATAAATTCATTTCGGCATTTGCCAATTCCGTATTGTTATGATATGCTGTGCATTGCATTGAACAGATGCTATAACCATCTGAATCGAACCTTGACAGTTGTTGAGCCTCTGTCCGAACAGACTGCAACACCTGTGGAAGGCTGTAAATCTCTAATCGTTTGATAGCGCTGATATAACCAATAACGCATTTCAACGGATTTTCTTCGCTGACAAAAAATTGTCCTACGACTGCCGAGCAGGTTTGAGCCATATTTTCAATAAGCCCCGCTTCGGCAAGCACATTTTCCTCCACAAAGATGCAATCGTCCTTCACAAGGAACTCCGTTACGATGTTCGTGCTACTGATATGCGTAATGGTATCAACCATTTGCATTGGTTCACGATGGGGTAAATATTTATGTATAGAGATATTCATTTATTTTTTTGATATATGTTTTGTTTTGTGTTTTATGGTTTTTAAAAAGAAATTGCTTGCGTATTGCCATCGGGTTACTCCCTAATGGGGATGAAAATCTTTCGTCCGCACTGCGGAAAATAGTTCCAAGTAACATTTTTGCATTGTCCGCGCTGCGGACGAACGTAAAATGCACCCAAAGTATGCTTTCCGCACTGCGGAAAATAGCAAAATGTACCTAAAATGTGCTGTTTTCACTACGGAAATGGAAAAAAAGGCATCTCAAATGAATCGACCGCAGCGCGGAAAATGGTTTTAGGTAACCTTGTGGTGTTGTCCGCGCGGCGGACGAGTATATTTAGGGTCATTTTGTGGCAATTTTGTGTC